>MNYC01000031.1:0-7795 GCA_001872945.1 bacterium CG2_30_37_16 | reverse complement strand
TTATTGGTTCCAGATATTCAGATAAGGCAACCGAGCCGCAAACCAATTGGTTTAAGGCTTTTTTTGCTGCGTCAAAAGATGTTTTAGATGTCATTATTTACGGTCACGCCAAAAGCTATACGGCCAAAGTGAAGCAGGGACGCTGGAGGCAGTTCGTTTCAAGAGGCGGTAATTTAGCATTTACGATATTTCTTGGTCAGAGTTTTGCAGATAGCAGGTGTGGCTTCAAGCTTTTTTCAAAAAAGGCAGCAGATACAATTTTCCCATTAGTCACCTTGCCGGGTTTTGGTTTCGATACTGAAGTTTTTGTCATTGCAAAAAAATATAAACTTCCGGTAATTGAGGTTCCGGTAAAATGGAATGACGATGCAATTGCTTCCAATATTTCGCTAAAGGATACATTGAAATCATTTATTGAAATATTTCAAATAAGAATTAAGGATATTAGGGGAACATATAAGATAAAGAAATAACGGAGGGTTTATGAGCAGTAAGGACTCAAAATATAGCTTAATTAAGCTACTAGTTGCACCTTTTTTACTGACTTTAATGTTTGGACTAATGTTTTTTTCAGCGAGGGGAGATTCTAACATCGTTGACGAAATTGCTCATATTCCGGCCGGTTATTCCTATCTTACAACAGGGGATTATCGTTTAAACCCCGAGCATCCGCCAATCATCAAAGACTTGGCCGTTATCCCGCTTCTTTTTATGCATGTAAATTTTCCTTATGATTATTGGGCATCTAATAATGAAGGCAAAACGGTTAATAATCAGTGGATGATGGGTTGGCGGTTTATTTACGAAAGCGGTAATAATCCGGATGCGATGATACTGGCAACCAGAATACCCATTATGCTCCTGTCTCTTCTTACGGGCTTTATCGTTTATAGGTGGGCAAAAAAATTATACGGCCAAAATGCCGCCTACTTTGCGTTGTTTCTATATGTTTTAGATGCAAATATTATTGCTCATTCTCGGTTTGTTACGACGGATTTAGGCATTACGGCAGCTTTGGTAATCCATTTGTATATTCTTTGGAAGTTTATAAGGTCTCCAAGATGGAATGGTCTAATTTTTGCCGGCTTATCTTTTGGTTTCGTTATGGTGGCCAAGTTTTCAGCGGCAATTTTGGCGCCCATTTACGGTTTAATTTTTCTCTATGTGGTAATAAAAAACATTAATCAGGAAAAAAGTCCGGATAAATTCTTCAACAACTTCAGTAGTGGCAAGTGGCAGAAGCGTTTTTGGGGCTATTTCTCGTCATTTGCTATGATTGTTCTTATCGGCGTCTTTCTAACATGGGTAGTTTATGCGTTTCATATTATAAATATGCCGGTTCAGGTTCAGCATGATCTTATCACGGAGGCAATTCCTTATAGCGAAGACACAAAAGGCATACTAAACATTCTTCATAAAACGACTGATAATCCGGTTCTAAGGCCAATGGGGCATTACTTGCTTGGTTTTACGATGGTCGCAAGCCACGTTAATGGCGGTCATGATGCTTTTCTGGCGGGACAATCTTCCAACAAGGGTTGGTGGTATTATTATCCGGTCGCATTCCTCATTAAAACGCCAATACCGACGATGATTTTTATGGTTTTAGCGGTGGTTTTGTGGAAAAGATTTAAAACGAAGGACTTTTTCGATCAATTTTATCTTTTAGTGCCTCCTTTAGTTCTTTTGGGTATGGGAATGCAGGGGTCATTAAATTTAGGCATTAGATATATGCTTCCGGTTTATCCTTTTATCTTTATCTCGGTTGCGAAAATGGTGAACATAATTGACTTCAAGGCTTTAAAAAATCTGACAAAAAAATCTTTGCCGGCAATTGGCTTCACTTTACTTCTTGTCTGGTATGCTTTGTCTAATTTCTTTATCTATCCTTCATACTTGTCCTACTTTAACGAATCCATTGGCGGGCCAAAAAATGGCTATAAATGGCTTATAGATTCCAATGTGGATTGGGGTCAGGATGTAAAGCGGCTTTCTAATTGGGTGGATAAAGAAGGAATAGACAAAATATATGTTGACGTTTTCCCCGGTCCAATGCCGGCAAAATACTACATGGAAGATAAGATGGTGGAATGGCATGTGCAGAATTTTGAGAACCAATGGCCGGAAGGCTACCTTGCCGTATCGGAAACATTTTTCCAAAATAGTCGCTTAAAAACAAAACAAGGCGTGGAAAAAATTGATTATAGTATCCTTGACGGCTATAAACCGATTGCGCAAATAGGCTATTCCATATTAATATATAAACTGCCAGCGAAGTAGCAACTAAAGTAAGGAGGAAAAAATGAGCTTCAAAGAAAAATTTGATATGGTAAAGAAAGCGAAGGAACTTCAGAAAAAATTAAGATCTGAAACAATAACGGTAACAGCGGGAGCGGTGAGAATTGTCATAAATGGCGAGCAAAAAGTTCAGGAAGTTAATATTGATAGAGATTTAGTTGATTCAGAAAACTTGGAAAAACTGGAAAGAGAAATTAAGTCTGCCCTGGAGCAGGCAATTACAAAGTCTCAGGCAATAGCAGCAAATATTGCTAAAGGGATGGGTATTGGATTTTAAAAAAGGCAGGGTAAAGTGGTTGAAAAGTTTTTGAAAATTTTACAAGTCATATGGGATTTTTTAGAGTTAGGTTTTAAATTTATGGTTACTTTTATTAACTGGTTAATTCATTCAATCGGCGTCATTTTGGAAATTATTCTTTATGCAATTCCTGCAAACATTTCTCTTCTTTTTTTCTTGTATTTATATTGGCATTTTATTTTAAAGAAAGAAGTGGGCTATAGACACTTTATTTTTTCTGAAAAATTAGTTAAAATTACCTTTGTTGTCTTAAATATTTTCATAGTACTGCTTGTGCTTTTAAGAAACGACTTCTTTAACTCAACTTATCTTTATTTTAAAAGCGTGAATTAATGCAGGTTATTCCAAAGTCAGTTCAAAATTTAATTGATGAGCTATCAAAGCTACCGGGTATTGGGCCAAAAACGGCCCAAAGGCTGGTTTTTTATCTTTTGAAAAGAAAAGAAGAAGACAATTCTCTTTTGGGGGACGCAGTACTGGAATTAAAAAATGGTATTAGATATTGTTCAACTTGCTGTAGTTTAACCGATATTGATGAGTGTAAGATATGTTCCGATTTAAGAAGAGATAAAGATGTTATTTGTGTTGTTGAAGATCCGCTAGACGTTGTGGCGGTAGAAAATTCCGGTCATTTTAGAGGACAATATCATGTTTTGGGGGGCGCAATTTCACCCATGGAGGGTATTGGGCCTGACGATTTAAATATAGACGCTTTGGTTAGCAGGTTAGGCGATGGTGTGAAAGAGATAATTATTGCCACCAACCCAAATTTGGAAGGGGAGGCTACCGCCTTGTATCTGCAAAGGGCATTGATTCCTCTAGATGTCAAGATAAGCCGCTTAGCATATGGTCTTCCAATCGGTGCCGATCTAGAATATGCAGACGAGCTGACCATTGCCAAAGCCATAGAAGGCCGGCAAGAGCTTTTTAATATAACATGATGAGACGTTTAATCATCCTCGTCTCGTAACTGTCATCCCGGACTTGATCCGGGATCCAGAAAGAATGGATTCCAAATCGAGTTTGGAATGACAAATTTTGGAGCTTATGGCAAGGGATTTAAAAAGTATACGCATTTTGACTGTGAGACGTTGACAAAAGCTTAAATTTTTGACAGTCTATTTTTAAAGGATTATATGAACGATCAGATTTCAATTTACAACACGCTTTCAAGGAAAAAAGAAAGGTTTATACCTAAGAGTCCTGACGAGATTAAGATGTATGTTTGCGGGCCCACGGTTTATGATTTTTCACATTTGGGTCATGCCAAGGGCTACGTCTCTCTAGATGTCATCAGGCGATATCTTTTATGGTCCGGTTTTAAGGTAACTTATGTTCAAAATTTTACTGATGTTGGCCATTTAACGGATGACGCTGATGAAGGTGAAGACAAAATAGAAAAGCGCGCCAAAGAGTCTAAAGTTGGTCCGATGGAACTAGTGGATAAATTTATAAGCGCATATTTTAATGACTTTAGGGCATTAAACGTTTTGGATCCGGATATTGCTCCTCGTCCAAGTGAACATATAAAAGAAATCATAGATTTTATAGAAGTTCTTATTAAAAAGGGTTTCGCATATGAAATTATAGGGTCTGTTTACTTCGATGTGACCAAATTTAAAGATTACGGTAAATTATCCGGCCGAACATTGGAAAAAGCAAAGACGGGCACAAGGATAGAGGTAAGGGATGAAAAAAGAAATCCGGAAGATTTTGCCTTATGGATAAAAGCGGAAACGGGGCACATTTTAAAATGGGATTCTCCCTGGAGTGTCGGGTATCCCGGTTGGCATATAGAATGTTCCGTGATGAGTCAAAAATATTTAGGCAATAATTTTGATATTCACGGTGGAGGTTCCGATAATATTTTCCCTCATAATGAAGATGAAATTGCCCAATCGGAAAGTTTTTCTGGCGAGAAAATGGCAAATTACTGGCTGCATTGGGGAATGGTTAAAATTGAGGGCGAAAAAATGAGCAAATCAAAGGGCAATTCTAAATTTATCTTTAATTTGCTCGAGAATCACGATCCCATAGTCATTAGGCTTGCCATACTAAAATCGCATTACAGGTCCATAATTAATTTTTCGGAAAAATTATTTACGGAAAGTGAAAAAAATTTAGATAGCATTTATTCTGTTCTGGCTTTACTCCAAGAGGTTGAAACAGAAAAATCACAAGTGGAAATTAGTTCTTGGATAAATAAGGCAAGACAAAACTTTATTTTGGCAATGAATGACGATTTTAATACTCCGCTTGCCCTAAGTCATCTTTTTGATTTTACAAAAAAAATAAAAGCAAATTTAGAAAAAATATCTGTTACGCAAGCTCTGGAAATTCAGGCTTTTTATTTAGATATAGATGGAGTTATTGGTCTTGGTCTAGACAAGGTTCGGCCGTCAAAATACGAACTAGACGAATGTCTTCGTGAGAAAATATACGAAAGAGAAGACGCCAGAAAAAGAAAAGACTGGCAAACCGCCGATGGAATTAGAGATGAACTCCTAAAAAAGGGCATAGAGCTTGAGGACACCGCTTCCGGCGTCAAATATAAAAAGCTCTAAGAATCTCAATAGAATTTCCTTGACTTAAACTTTCAATTCAGGGAAACTTTAAATAGGCAAGAAGTTGTCATATTTAGCTATTTCGCATTTTAGTATTGTTCGACTCTACGGAGTAGGTGGAGAACCCTTCGACAAGCTCAGGACAGGCTTGAAGCTTCATACTTCTCGACTTCGTTTCACTTCGCTCGAAGAATAATCATGATGATTAATATACAAAATGCGAAATACGAGTATCCTAAAAAATTTTCATGAAAAAAGTTAAAACCACCCCTAAATCCATTAGAAGTTATAAAAACCTTATTCCCGATGAGTTATATGGCCAGATTTTGGATTTAACAAAAAAACTAAAAGGATCGAGAGTAATTTTCATTAATTCTACCTGTAAAGGCGGGGGAGTAGCCGAAATTTTACAGTCAGAAATACCACTTTTAAACGACTTAGGAATCAATGCCGTTTGGTACAACATTGAGGCCGAACCGGAATTTTGGGATGTAACCAAGTCGATCCATAATGCTCTTCAGGGAAATGGGCGAATAGTAATTACTAAGAACATGCGAAAAGTCTTCGAGCGTTTTAATGCTTTAAACACCCATGATTTAAAAAGGGAAAGTTGGGATTATTTGTATATTCATGATCCTCAGCCGGTAGCATTGCCGTACTTTTTAGACGGAGAAGTTGATAATGCCATTTGGCGTTGTCATATTCATGTTTCTAGGGTAAACAGGCAAGTTTGGGAATATATCAAAAGATATTTAGGAGATTACGATTCCTGTGTTTTTTCTCTAAAAGAGTTCGTTCCTTCCGACATCCCGATAAAAAAACGTTTTATAATACCGCCGGCCATCGACCCATTAACGCCAAAAAATATTAAAATGGACAAAATGAAGGCTAGAAGAGTTTTGGACAAGATGAATATTGATACCAGAAGGCCTATTATTTCTCAAGTGTCCAGATTTGATCCGTGGAAAGATCCGGTGGGCGTTATAAAAGCTTTTGAAGTTGCTAAACAGAAGTTGCCGGATATTCAGCTGGTTATGGCCGGATCACTGGCATCTGATGATCCCGAAGGCGAAAGAATTTACAAAGAATTAAAGGCATTTTCCGCCAAAGCTAAAGATATAAAAATATTAAAAGGACTTTCCGAGGAACAAGTAAATGCATTGCAAACGGTATCAAATGTTGTTGTTCAAAAATCTATTAAGGAAGGTTTTGGTTTGACGGTGGCAGAGGCAATGTATAAAGAAACACCGGTTATAGGGGGAAATGTAGGCGGGATTAAGTTGCAGATTATTGATGGCAAAAACGGTTTTCTGGTTGATAATTATATGCAATGCGGAAAAAGAATGGTTGATTTGCTTGAAGATACGCAGTTAAGGTTGGGCATGGGCAGAATGGGGAAAGAAGTCGCTTCAAAATACTTTTTGCTGCCAAGGCTTATCAGAGATGAACTATTACTATTCAACAAGTTCAGCTATTCGAAAGAAAATCTTGTCAAAAGCAACATTTTGTTCTAAAATAGATGAGTCAAATTTATATTTTCTTGTTAGTTGTTTCCTGTTTACTGGTTTCTGATTTCTAATAGTGGGGTGTAGCCAAGTGGTAAGGCAGCGGTTTTTGGAGCCGCCATTCGTAGGTTCGAACCCTACCACCCCAGCCAAGTAGTTCTTATTCGAACTCGGAGAAAAAATAACATCGGTATAAGTATCAGTGAACTCATGTTTGCTGATTTTTTTGCCTTTTATATAAGCTTTTTTGACGAAAGCTTGATTAAACATTCTTCTTGTCTGTGGCAGAGCCATTCTATAGCCCTCATAACAATTCGAGGCGATGGCAAGAATCAGTTCAAAAACCTTCTCGGCCCTAGAGTCCTTTGCGTCAAGCTTTGATAATTTGTCTTCAGCGTCAGCTAGCTCTTTGGCAATTCGTTCCTGCTCTTTTCTGTAAAGCGCAAAAGGCGTGGCTTCTTCGTAATAGGAATAGAGGAGTTTTTCTTGCTGTTTTAAAAGTTTGGCGATCCTTTTGTTGTGGAATTCCTTTTCTTTTGTAAACAGAATCCCTTGCTGGGCAAATTCTTTTCTGAACCGTTCCTTAAGTTTGTTTGACTTAGCTTTGGGGATCTCGATTTGAAGGTAAAGCTCTTCAATCTCTTTTTCAATCGCATCAACCAAAACATACTCTTGCCTGCAGCCATCGTTGCGCTTTTGCCCGAGACAATAAAAGTAAGGGTATTGACCCTTGGCTATTGTAATCGACATGCGAGAGCCGCATTCACCGCAGTAGATGGTGCCCTTTAGGTAATGCGGATGCTTTCTTTTGCGTTCACCGGCCGTATTGTTAATCTTTAATGTTTCTTTTACTTTCTCAAAAATATCCTGAGAAATGATGGGCTCGTGGTTGCCCTTGGCTATAATGCTCTTCCATTCGACTATGCCGATGTAGAATTTGTTTTGAAGCACTTTTGCCAAATTGGACTTGCTCAAAGGCTTGTTTTGATACCGTCTGCCATTGGTTGTGAAAAGCCCCGGGTTTCATAGAGACTTTGAACCTACAGTTTCCAATGTTTTTTCAGACACATTTTCACTTTTTTCAGACATGATTTCGCTATAATACATCGCCTCCTTTTCCGCTGGGGGAA
>MNYC01000029.1 GCA_001872945.1 bacterium CG2_30_37_16 | reverse complement strand
GAATCAAGATCTAAACCGTCAACAATGTCACTCACTACAAAGCAAAAATGATCAGCGGGTAAACACTCCTTAAATGATGGCGGTAAAAGCATGGCTTGATTTTGATTGTATGGTCTAAAGTTCATTTAAAACCCTCCTAACCAATTAGTATCTTATACTCTTATTTTACTCTCATTTGAGCATAAAAACCAGTGGTCAGGAGGGTTGTTTGGGGTTAGTTTTTAGACAGCCTGCATCAGCCTCGGGCTGATAATTTGACATTTGACATTTTCTACCTAACTATTATCCCAGTATTACTAAACCATCCCCACTTTGCTTGGAAGGTTCCTACGTCGTAGGTTCTGGCCGGATAGCCGTAGCCCGAATCGTTAACAGTAAAAGAAGTGGGGTTGTCAACTGTGCCGGTGAAACCTTTTACCACCTGAACATGAAGTGAATTAACTGCTCTTATCGATTTGCCATTATTTTTCCAATACAACTCATATGCCGGCCAAACGCCATTCACCCACCAGACAATTACCGGATTACCATTTGCAAGCTCCCGTGCAATTCCCTGAACCGACCAGTTCCGTTTTAACTCAACCGGGCGATAAGAAGATATGGCCTTAACCACCGGATCCCAATGGGAACCGTATCCCCAACCCGGTGCTGAATGTCCGTCTATATCCCCTACATAACCTGCATTTGGATCCCCCCAAGCAGCATTTGGGTCTCTCCACGTTCCGGACCAAGGAGTATAGTCGTAACCCATTAAGTCAACAATGTGCAATTCTGACACCGTAATCCCCCTATAAGCCAAGGCCTCCCTTGAAGCCGCCGCCATACAAGTGTACATATGCGTCTGTCTCCAAGAAGGAATATTTAGCATGACAACCTGCTGCCTTGTTGTAAAACCGGAAGAAAATGCTTGCACAGAATCCAAGCCGTTTACAGTCTTAACACCGGATGCAATATTTATTGTATAACCCTGGCTATATCCAAAACCGGAAGGAGTAAAAACCATAGTATTTCCATTCCAGCTAAAATTTCCGCCGACTGTTGGCGAAATACCAAATTTACTCTGCGCACTTTCATGGTCAACGGCCTGATTAAAAGTAACGTTAATCCGACTATTTAAATCGACGCTTCTGGCTCCATTGCCCGGATAAAAACCGGAAACCACAACGTAGCCAATTGTGGTAAAACTATAAGAAAATGCTTCCTCGAAATTACTGTCATCTGCTGCTTTTGCAGCTACAGAAATACCAACCGTATACTTAGTATTCTTACCTAGTGGACTTTTCGGTTTAAAAACTAACATCCTTGGGCTCTCCCACGAAATATCGCCGTCAATTTTTGGACCTACCGAGAAAGCCTTGACTGTTTCTTCCTGATTCATATCCTGTCTAAATTCTATCTTTATTGAAGTATCGATGAGCACTCCATAACCGCTAGGTGCATAAGATTTTATACCGGGAGCCTCAATAATTTTAAATTTCCCCGCCCAAAGCTCTTCTTTTTCTCCCAGATTTTCCGTCTTTTTTGTTTCGTAGCTATAAGTCGTTTTAGTCCTTGATATTTTTAAGCTATACTCCGTCCCTTTTTTAAAAGTATCCTTAGCTTTTAGTGAATATTTAACATCGTCTAAATTCTTCACGTCCAGTTCTACAGGCGGCTCAATATCAAAATTAAATTTGGCAGTATATAGATGAGGAAAGTCGGTAGTTACCAAAATTTCCTGATTCGGCAAAACCCCTTGGTCACCGTCGCCCGGACTTACTGACACTATTTTTGGCGCCGGCGGAGTTTGGAAACTGAAAAGATAATTTTCGCTCGCATTCCCGAAAATATTTTTTATTCCTTTTAAGGAAATGGTATATCTGGTTTCTGCTTCCGGCGTCTTTTTCGGAACAAACTTAAGATCGGATCCTATAACACCGGACGTAAATTCCCAATCTCCTTCTATGGCCGGAAACAAGTCATATTTTAAATTTTCCCTGTCTACTCTTCTGTCAAATTTAACAATTAACGGATTTTTGTCCGATATTTCGGTAATTCCCAAGGAAGGATCCGAAGGAGAAATAACATGAGGAAGAGGCAAATAAAACCCGGCCAGCACCAGACCGACAAAGCCAACAAGCAGTAAATTAAAAATGATTTTATGATGCAAAAATCCCCAACCTGTCCTTTTAATATAGTAGAAAATATTTTGATACCATTTTTGGCCCACAAACTTTTCGGGCACTCGCCAACTCCTAAAATGCTTTATAACCAAAATAATATTATAGACAACAAAGACGCCTAAAATTGCAAAAAAACAAATCTCTAGCGTTAATGGTTTTGACAATTTGGATATAAGGTTTTCTAAAGTTTTCATTTTCCCTCCCATGCATTATATATGTCTTTACTGGCCGCGTAAATGACCGGGCCGTCATCGGTATCATTTTTAAAATTATCAACGTAAGTTAAAACCTTATCCATTCGATCCTGTTCGCTTTTGTTAAACCAATGCGGGTGAGAGAGATAAGTCACTTGTCTCGGGTTGTCCAAGATATCGCCACTGTAATTTTTGTTAAATCTATTTATCATATCCTCAGCTTTAAACCAATAAGAATCCGCGCCGTTATTGGGAACTTCCAAAATACTTAAATTATCACTTCCCGTTTTATTTTGATTGGTTTTAGAAGGAAAATAAGGCTGGGCAGTTTCGGGCAAATCCCAAAACCCTGTCTGTTTATGAGAAGCATCGTAACCAAAGTCATATTTTGTCCTGCCGGAAGTATCTACTTTTATTCCCACTTCCTCAAGCGCTTTTAACGTTTCGCCGTTTGCAAACCATCCGCCGGCCCTGTAAGTTTCCGGCCTCCCCAGTCCCATTTTATCAAAATATTCAAACGCTTTTTTATAAATTTTTACCAGCTCATCTTTTGTATAGTCAGTCGTTAAAACCGCATAACCATCATTATAAATATCTCCCCAGTTAGACCACTTATCAGCCCTTTTTGGCTCTACGCCGGCAGCCGTAACAAAATCGTATTGCATATGCAAATGAAGCCCAATTTCATCGTTCTTCTTTTGATTTCTGCTTCTTACCCAATTAGTTAGATAATTTTTCCGGTTTTCCGCTATAGATGATGTGGTATAGATCCTGGGATTAAAAAGATTGGTAAGCTTAGCATCATGCTTGTCAGTAATTTGACCCAAGGCATTTAAATATGTATCAGCCACATCGTAACCTTCCCAATCTATGGTCCAAGCAACGTACAAGGGGTTGGAAACATAAAAGCCGCATTTTTGACTTAGATAAGTTTTGCCGGCTTCCTTAATAGTTGCCCTTATCTGATATTTTCCCGGCAGAAGCTCTGATATATTTACCGATTCTTGAAATAAATTCTTCTCCCCCAAATTAAACTTACCGTTTATATCTTGACCCATTATTTCGTAAGTTACATTGGGATTCAAAAATTCCCGGTCCGTTTTTAAAGAAATCGGAAGAGTAAGATTTTTATCTTTTTCCTTTAAATTCCAAATTTTTTCCGCCACCATAAGTAACGGATAACTTAATTCCCCCGCAAAACTAACTTCGTATTTAGATTCCCACATAGCAATACTGGGATCGTTTTTGGACTTACTTTCGGCAACCGCATTTCCATAATACAAAAAATAGTTTCCATCTTCCTGACCCGGAGCAATACTCTCTGCCACTTCAAATATGATGTGTGCTTGTCCGCTACTAGGTGAGCCATTTAGCCAGAAATTTACACTACTAAAGCTGGATCCTCTGCCATAAACCAACCGCAAATCCGCCCCATTTTTCAAAGATTTCTTTTCTTTTATAAGCGAAGCTTGGTCAAAACTAGCCTTAATTTTTTTACCCTCAGGCAGGCTGGCAAAAGATTCGCCATTTTTTACGATAATTTTTTGCCTGTAAGCAAACTCATCGCTAAACCAAGTTGCCGAAGTAGCGCTTTTTACCGCCTTATCTTTTTCCTCTAAAACGCTTGGGAAAACAGCAAAAATGACAAGTAGCAAAGCAAGACTTCCTGCCATCATATGCCTTTTTTTCACCAACTTTCGTCCTGCAGGACCTTTAGATGGATGCGGAAAGAAAAATTTTTTTATTCGGCTTTCTTCAAAAACAATTTCTTCATATACCTCTTCTACCTCTTCGCCAAGTTTCATTAAGGTCTCTTTTTCTAAAAGTTCTTCTTGTTCTTCAAGGGAGGCTTTAATAAAAGTTAGGTTGAATTTAAAATTGAATGGGATAAACGTCGCAAGTGCCAAAGACAAAACGAAGGTTAGCAAAACCAAAAAGAAGAAGACAAAAATATTATCAACTTTGGCGCCGCCGGCCATTTGGTATAACTGTAAAATAAAAATATGCGTCCAAAAAAGTGCAAAGGCATTTTGCCCGAGAACCAGTAGAAAATCCCGCAAAATTGGATGGCGAGCAAGTTGCTTAGCCCTGTACAAAGCTAAAGCAGAAAGACAAGTGAAACCAAGCCCTACGCCTAAAAATGTTATTGATGGCGGCCATCTGAATAAAATAAAATCCAAATTATCGCTTAAAAAAATTCCGGCAGTAATTAAAACCACTTCGAAAATTATTAACGAATAAATTGCCACTGAAACAAAATGTTCTTTTTTTACCAGACCCTTAGTTTCAGAAATTGTTTTGCCCCAAAACAAACCGAACAGAAAAACCGGCATATATTGAAAAATTGGAAACCTGTAAAAGCCATCGGCACCGGAAAGCAAGGCTTTCCACGGAGCAAAGAAACTGACTGACGGTAGCAAATACAAGACAAAGCCGGCCAAATAAAAACCCACCGAATACAATAAAACCTTTGATATCCTCTTGGTAATTTTCTCGAAAAACGAAGGCATCAATACCAATAAAAAGGCATAGATAATAAAAGGCGGGATATACTCGGTATAAGAAGGTAAATTCCTGAAAGTAAGAATGTCTAATATAATTTTCCATCTGGCAAAGCCAAACCCCTTAACCAATTGATCGGCAGTAACAAAAAAGGCCAAAAACCAGTAAGAAAGAAGGAGCATTTTCAGTCTTTTGGTAACCTTTTTTTTACGTTCTAAGTTAAAAGCACCATTTTTAAAATAAGCGAGGTACGAAACGGCACCCGAAACTACCAAAAAAGTTATAAAGCAAACAGTATTGCCAAAATTTTCCAAACCTAAAAAAAATGGACTTGTGCCATTATGAAAAAAGTAGACTGTGTGGGATAGCACCATTAAAAAAACTGCCAAGCCCCTCAGCAAGTCCAACAAATAAAATCTTTTTTCTTGCTCACTCATAGATTAATTCTTGTAATCTTCTCTAATTAATATTATACATAAAAAAGAGAGAAGGTGTTAATGAAACAGAAAATTACAGTTTCGGTTATCGTTCCGGTTTTTAATGAAGAATCAAATTTAAAGATTCTAACTAGAGAAATTCATCGCTATCTTTACCCCACTTCCCATGAAATAATTTTTGTTGACGACGGGTCAAGCGATAATTCATTTGAGGTACTAAAAAATATCAGAGTAAAAGACACTAACGTAAAATTACTCAAGCTTTCGAGAAACTTTGGACAGCAAGCAGCAATCTTAGCCGGGCTCTCCAAGGCAAGAGGCAAAGCGGCCATCGTTATGGACGCCGACTTTCAAGACCCGCCGCAATATTTAAAGGACTTTGTTGTTAAATGGCAGGAAGGTTACAAAGTCGTTCTTGGCAAGAGACGAAAACGAAAAGACACTTTTTTTAAAAAAATGACCGCTTTTATTTTTTACCGAACTCTAAATTTAATAGTGAAACCGCGAATAGAACCGGACTGCGGGGATTTTTTTCTAATCGATCAAAAAATTGTGAAAGAACTAAACAATGTGAAAACGAAAGATTTTTTTATCCGGGGATATTTAAGCCAGATTGGTTTTAAAAAAATTACCGTCCCCATCAAAAGAGAGGCTAGAAAAAATGGCAAATCCGGTTACAGTTTTAAAAAAATGTTAAAATTAGCAACCGACGCCGTTGCAAATTTTTCCTCCTTCCCCATCAAAATATTTTATTTTTTTTCTTTCACTGTAATTTTGGTAGCAACATATTTCCTTTACCTGGCCATTATTTTAAAACAAAATAACTATTACCTTTTTTCTTTTATGGCATTTTTGTCTTCCATTCAGTTTTTGGGTTTTGCGATTCTTGGCGAATACATTGTCAGAACTTTTAGAGATATTAGAAATGACGGCCATTATTTAATTGACGAGGAAATTGGCTTTGACGAAAAGAAATAAAAGTATTGCCATTATTGGCGGTGGAATTTGCGGCCTATCCTCTGCCTACTATTTAACTAAAGCCGGTTTTAAAGTTTCGGTTTTTGAAAAAAACAAGTCTTTAGGCGGCCTCTTGTCAACTTTTTCTCCATGCAAAAAAATAAAATTAGAAAAATTTTACCACCATATTTTCTTAAGCGACAAAGAAGCAATTAATTTATTTAAAGAGCTAGAAATTGAAAGCAATTTGATACCCCGCCAAAGCAAAGTCGGTTTTCTAAAAGACGGCAAATTTTACGACTTTAACAAATCAATCGATTTCTTGAGTCTCCCCTTTTTAAATTTGGGATCTAAAATCCGCTTTGCCTTTGCCGGAATATCTTTAAAGTTTTTGCCCGAAATTTTAATAAGAAATTTAACGGCCAAAAAAATTTTAATTTATGCAATGGGGAAAAAAAATTATAGGGTCATTTGGGAACCACTTCTTAAGGGCAAATTTGGCCGCTTTAAAAGTGATATAAGCGCCGCATGGATTGTTTACCGCTTTAAAAAAAGATCGGGAACAAGAAAAAACGGTAGAGAAATTTTACTATATCCAACCGCCAGTTTCCAGATATTAATTGACGCTTTAGGAAAAAAAATTGGCAAAAAGAATATTTTTACAGGTTTCCCAATAAAAAAAATAGAAGAGAAGGACGACGGTTACATTATTAATAATAAGAAATATGACATACTGATTTCAACTGTTGCTGAAACCGACTTTAAAGAGATTTTTGGAAAATCAAATATAAAAGATATCGAATATCTTGGCGCAATTTGTCCCGTTTTCTTTTTTAAAAAACCGCTAACAAAATATTATTGGACTAATGTTTTAGATGGTCTCCCTTTTAGCGGAATCATCGAGCACACAAATTTAATTAAAAATGTAAACTATAAAAGTTCAATTGTCTATCTTAGCCACTACCTTCAAAAATCCGATCCGCTTTTTAAAATGAATGACAACGACCTTGAGTCTTATTACTTAAGTCACCTAAAGAAAATTTTTCCAAAAATAAATAAGAATTTGAAAGGTTTCAAAATTTATAGGGTTTCTAACGCTCAGCCAATTATTAAAAAGGGGTTTAAAAAACCACCCATCACCGTTAATAATAAATTGTACGTAACTTCAATGGCGCATACCTATCCATTTGATCGCGGCATTAATTATGCAGTTAGGGAAGGAAAAAATATAGCCACTAAAATCATAAAAGCTCACTCGTAGCTGCTAATTTGACAAGAACTAGTCATAAAGTTAAAATATAATTAATAATTAACAAGAAGAGGAAAAAATGAATGACCAAAATGAAATTGGAAAGGAGATAGGAAAGGAAAATCATTTTAAAAAATTTTGGCTAGCCTACGTTGCATCAGTTTTGATTGCCTCGGGCATTGCCGGAATAACATATTATAGCCTTTCCCAGTCTACAAAACCAAGTCCTACGCCAGTAGTTGCTAAAACAACCGTCACTCCGACGCCTTCGGCATCGGCCGATTTAATTGCAACGGAGAAAGAGGAAACCGATTTAAGTGCGGATATCAGCGGTTTGGATCAAGAATTAACAGACATAACTAACACCGATACCACTTCAGACGTGGTTCCTGCGTTATAAGGAGGATTAAAATGAAAAAATATCTAATTTCAACGAGTTTAATAACATTAATTGCACTGCCTGCCATTACACTGGCAAATGCAAACGGAGACTCCTCCTTAAGAAGGGCGGTAGCAACAACTACCCCAACCCCAACAGTCCGAAACACAATGACTCCCATGCCTCCGCTCAGAAAAATAGACGAAACTACTTTCAAGAAAGAAACTGAGGATGCCTTTAAGGAATATAGGGCAGCTACTCAGGTAAAAAAAATAGCCGCTTTGAAAAAGGCTGCCGAGAAAGCAACTGATCATAGAATAGGTGTTTTAAACCAATTGATTGAAAATGTTGATGCCAACAATAAACTTTCAGACGCAGACAAGACAACAATAAAACAGGGCATCAATACTCAAATTACTGCCTTAACCGATCTAAACACCCGAATACAAGCCGCAACCGATTTGGCAACCATAAAAACCTTAATCAAACAATTATACGATTACAAAATAATTGCAATTATAAAACCGAAGCAAATCGGCATAATGGCAGTGGCTAGAGTTCAAGGCGTTATTAATAGACTGGAAAATTTAGACAAAAGACTTGAACGTTTACTCGCAAAAGCAAAAGCTGATGGCAAAGACGTAACCGCAATTGAAGCAAATCTTGTAACTTTTAACGCAAAAGTTGCCGAAGCAAAAAGTTATGCCGAGCAAGCCAAAGAGATATTCAAATCAATTTCCGTTAGTAATCCGGAGCAGGCTAAGGTCTTAAGAGAAGAAGGCAAAGCGGATTTACAAAAAGCAAGAGAATCTTTAAAGGCAGTCGGAACTGAATTACACAAAATTATAGTTGCTCTAAAAGCCACCAATAGCCCAAGCCCAACCGTAACACCTTCCACAACACCGGAAACCTCTCCCGAAGTAACCCCAACCCCAACAGAAGCCCCTACTCCCGAAGCATAAATTATCACTATAAAAAGAGCTGCCTTTTGGCAGCTCTTTTTAATTTACCCCTTTAAATCTTCACGACTTACGCAATTTGCATTCCTTATACCCAATGTTATTCTTCGACCCCGATTTGATCGGGGTGGAGAAGCTACCATAATTTATTACCAAAAAGTTCTCCACCCCGGCAGTTGCCGGGAGTCGAACAGTAAAGTGCAAGTGCGTAAGTCGTGATCTTTTTTAACACTTGATTTTTTAACGGCAACAGAGGATCATATTAATGAGGAGGTGTTTATGTCCAATAAAAACGAAAAACAGATACAGGAATTGAAACGTATGGAACCAACCCTACAATTTGTCCTGTTAAACATGATTTTTATAATATTTGCCGAAGTTCTGGCAAATATGTGCGTTATCTTTATGTCCAGCATCTATTACAGTCAGACACTAACCATGGCCGATATGTATGCAAGAGGATCAACGACCGAATTGTTTGCATTTTCGCTCATTAAATTTTCTCTATTTATCCTGACTCTCTATGTGCTTAATATTAATTTACTGAAGCAGCTAAAAATTAAAATCAACGCGGAGCAATTTATTCTCAGTTTAAGCGCCCTACTTATATTCATGTTATGGCCCATCAGTGTACTGGGCGCATCAAGTATGATGGATTCGACTATCGTTTTTGGACTTGGCTTGCCATCACTTGCCATAGTTATTCTTGCATTTGGCGGACTTTTGTTCTTACTACCAATCGATTTAAAAATAACGAAGAAAAAATAGTTATTTCTTAAGTTTTAGTTATTTCCTTAAGCTTCTGCCAACTTCTTTTAGTTAGTTTAGCAAATTCATCAAGGCCGACGAGTGTCGGCTTTTTGATTCTTTGCCCAAACTCGCGGCCGGACTTTCTTATTCTTTTGGCTATATTTTTTGACATTTAATCAAGCATATTATTTTTAAAGATCTATTTTTAGAAGCAAAAAACTAATTCTTTATGGATTTTTCCGCCCTTAATTTTATTTTTGTGTTAAAATAGATTTATGGAGGGATTACTTACAAAAACAGTTTTTCTGTCATTTTTTGTTTGGTGGTATATTGAATTTCCAAAACAATTTTTTACTCTTTCCGGGCTAATTTTAAAAAATATTCTGGCAAATTTTTCTTTGGGTCAAATAATGCGCACCCTATTTTTACCGTGGCGCCGCATCGAAGCACAATCGGCGTCGGGTGCCCCAAAAGACCGCTGGGATGCATTCACCTTTAATATCATCTCCAGACTCGTCGGATTTATGATGCGTATTGGTCTTTTAATTACAGCCTTAATAGTTGTTTCCGGCTTTTTAGTCTTATGGCTTATTGCTATTTGTCTATGGGTTGTCTTTCCCTTTTTACCTTTTATGTTAAGTCTTTATTCTTTGAGGTTTCTATGAGTAGCCAAATTGGAACCAGAGTTACAGTCAATACGTCCAATATTAATTTCTTTTTAGCTAAGCTAGACCAAATATTAAATTTAAAAATTCTAAATGTTTTAGCATTCCCCTTAACAATAGTTACTATTTTAATTTTTTTGACGAGTTATTTTTCGCATTTTAGTCCTATTATTTATTTTGCGCTTTTTAATCTTTTAGCCGTAAGCTTATTTTTTGTAAACGTCAAACTTTATCATGTCTTTAAAATAAAGAACTATATTCCGCGTATTAGCATAAATAACACATTATCAAATATACAAAGCGGCAATCAAACAGAAATCGGCTCTCTTCTAGACTACGACACTTGCCGGATTTTTAAACTCGCCTACCTTTCCGATCCGGATTCTTTTTTTATTGCTCTCTCTAAAACCGATCAAGTCAGGTTTATTTTTTACAAGGCCGGCATTAGTTTTCAGGAATTGGTTGGCGTAAGTACAGCAACCACAATTGACCAAGTTTTTCTTTCGGCTATAAAAATGGCGGGCAGTTTCGAACAAAAGTTAATTGGGTCAAGCGATTTGTTCTGGGGATTTTACGAAACTTCTAACAACTTGCGAAGGTTTTTTGCCGATCGCAATTTAAAAGAAGATGATGTCTATAATCTTGTTTTCTGGGAAAAAACAATCTGGGACGAGGAGCAAAAAAAACGTCACTTTTTAGATCCCGATCATTGGATTTCTACCGGCGGTATCGGCAAAAGCTGGTCAACAGGTTACACTCAAAACCTTGACGTTTATGCCAAAGACATGACACAAATGATTTCCAAAGGAATAGCCAGATACTCCGTTATATCCCGAATGGAATTGGTTGACGCCATGCAAACAATTCTGACCAAAAGCCACAGCCACTTAATTATGGTTGGGGAAGCCGGTGTAGGAAAAAAATCTTTGGTCAGGGAATTTGCGAAACAGGTACTTTACGGAAAAGTTATGCCAAGTCTTAGGTTTAGAAGAATTTTGGAACTGGAAACGGGCGCTCTGCTGGCCGGTGCCAGTCAAAAAGAAGGCGAAGTTGAATTAAGATTTAAAAGCATTCTAAATGATGCTTGCAGGGCCGGAAATATCATTTTATTCATTGACGATATAGATGCTCTTTTATTGGAAGAGGGGCAGGGTTCGGTGAATGCGGCACAGGTTTTAATTCCGTACCTAGAAAGCGGCGCCCTGCAACTTATCGGCGCAACTACTCCTGAAAAATGGCACAAAATTTGCGCCAATTCCAAAATTAATAATTATTTCAATAAATTGGTTATTCCGGAAGGCGATGAAAACGTAACGCTCCGTATATTACAAGACTTAAGTTTTCAATTTGAATATAAATACAAAATTACTGTCACCTATCAAAGCTTAAAAGAAGCTTATCGAGACGCCAAAAAATATATTCCCTACAAAGCCTTTCCGGCAAAAGCAATTGATCTTTTAGAGGAATCTTGCATTAAGACGCAAAATATGGGGCTAAAGGTTTTATCCCCGGAAATTATTCAAAAAACGGTTTCCCAAAATACTAATATTCCGGTTCAGGAGGCTTCGGGAAACGAAAAAGATGTTTTGCTAAATTTGGAAAGCTTCCTGCATCAAAGAGTAGTTGGCCAAGATGATGCCGTAAAAGCCGTTGCCAATGCCATGAGAAGGGCAAGGGCAGGTCTGGAAAGCGGCAAAAGACCTGTTGCTTCATTTTTGTTTCTAGGCCCCACGGGCGTCGGCAAAACGGAATTATCAAAAGCTCTAGCCGAAAGTTACTTTGGAAGCGAACAAAACATGGTTAGACTGGATATGTCCGAGTATCAAAATGACGATGCTATTCACAAACTGCTCGGAAGTGAAAATGAAGCCGGCGGTTACCTAACAAAACCGGTTAGAGAAAAGCCATTTTCTTTGGTTCTCTTAGACGAAATAGAAAAAGCAAATCCTGATATTTTAAACTTATTTTTGCAAATTTTAGATGACGGCCGAATCACGGACAACCTAGAACGAACCATTGATTTTACACACACCATAATTATTGCCACGTCAAATGCCGGCTCGGAAATAATTAGGGAAAGAGCAACTGAGGGCACTTCTTCTAATAAAGAATTTGCCAAAATCTTGATGGACAAACTTCTAAGAGATGGCATTTTTAGACCAGAATTTGTCAACCGCTTTGACAGCATAATTACCTTTGATCCCTTAAATGAGCTTCAAATACGAGAAATTGCCGAACTAATGATTAAAGAGATTCAAAAAAAGTTACTAGCCGAAAGAGACAGAAAATTGGAGGTTACAGATCAAGCGGTTACAAAACTAGCTTCCCTAGGCTTCGACCCTCAATACGGCGCCAGAGAAATGCGTCGAGTAATGCAAGAACAATTAGAAAATTTTATAGCCAAAAAAGTCCTAGGAGACGAGGAAGATAAAGACACCCCGATAGTATTTGATGTGGGAGATATTGAGGAGTAAACAAAGCTGTTTCACAGCTTTGAATGTCAAATTCCAAATTAAAAATAACAAATATACAGGACTTACGCAATTTACACTTCTAAGAGCCTGTTCAAAATCTCATGTCGAGCTGAAATCTCATGATTTCGAGCGGTAATTTTTTGAAATTGAGGAAGAATATTAAGATACTTTGACGAGATTTCAGCCGAAAAGCCCGTTTTTTCTTATACTGGCGGTGAGATTTTGAACAGGCTCTAATGCTCAATGTTATTCTTCAACCCCGATTTGATCGGGGTGGAGAAGCTACTTTAATTTATTACCAAAAAGTTCTCCACCCTCTTCGAG
>MNYC01000055.1 GCA_001872945.1 bacterium CG2_30_37_16 | reverse complement strand
AATCATTTTATTCCCATTTCAAAGTTGACCTTGGCCGGCCTGATCAATTTGAAACATTTGGAGAATTGGTTGAAGCCATCCATCTTCAAATGAATTACTACAACAAAAGCAGAATCCATTCCAGTTTAAAAATGTCACCCGTAAAATTCAGAGTACTTTATTATTCAAAATCATTAATTAGCAATTCCCCAAGACAAAGACAACTTGTTTAAAAACGGGGTACTTGACATATCTTTATATCATGTTCTTCTTTGACTTCCCTTATTATAGCATCAGCCAATTTTTCACCAAACCGAACTCCGCCGCCCGGAATCGACCAAAAACCAATTTGATTTCGAGAATCCCGGCCTCTTTTACCTAAGAAAATTTCACCATTATTATTTACAATTACAGCACCTACGCCGACACCCGTATAGTTTACACCTTTTTTCACGTTATAAAGCTCCTTCCATTTTTAAACAAAACACCTTCTTTAGACCTTTCGAATAGCTCCAGCCGCCCAATAAACTGTCACTCTTTGACATAGAAATATTATATCAAAAACTCCCATTTTTACTAGAAATTGGGAGTTTATAAAGAATTAGGAATCAGGTACTTCTATCCTCGAAGCCATTAATTTTTTTAATAATTTTATTCTGGATTTTCTATCTTTTGAATCATAAAGATTGTTGCTAAGCTCCGGCATCTTCAATAAATATGTTGTCGATGTAGAGAGACTAACACTGCCCGATATCTTAACGGGGACCAAAATAGTATCATAGTAAGCCGCCAGCAATGCTGCTCCTTCTTTAAATACCGGCATTTTGCCGTTTTCCTTCAAAAATGTACCTTGAGGAAAAATGAGAATAACTTCTCCACGCTGCATTAGTTTTTTTAAGTTTGCAAATCCTTTATTCGAACCTCGTTCTATTGGACGACAGCCCGCTATCCATGCAAGGTAGCCCAAAATTGGCCAGCCAAAAATTTCAACTTTTGTAATTTTGTAACAGCGCTTGTATCCAATCCTAAACATTAAATATGAAAGAACCATTCCGTCCAAATTAGTTCTATGATTTGAATAGAATAATGTCGCATAATTTGGATTTTTGGCCAAAAGAGATTTCAAATCATCTATATATTTAAATTTGACGCTAGGGTATTTAACTTTCAACTTGCGCGTAAGTTCTAAAATAAAACAAATGACATATATCAATGTAACGCCCAAAATATAATAGATAGGAGTCTCTAAGAAAACTTTTGAATATGGATCTTTTTTAAGCCATTTCTGCATTCTTTTTGCTTTATATGCCGAAAAAAGTTTTTTCATTTTTCTCACCTCGCTTTTTAAAGTACTAACTGCATGATAATTGTACCACTTAAGAGGAAAATAATATTCAAGCTTATCCACAGTTATCTTTGGCGAAGTTTTAAAAAATCTTTCTCGCATTATTTGCCACAACAAAAGCAAGAACCTTACGTCGTACAACTGAAAGTACAAAAAAGCACTTTTTTGTTGATAAAATATACAAAATGTTCTTTCCAAATTTAAAAGGGGGCTTTAAAATGCTAACGCGAAAACTTTCTGACTTCTATGACATATATGAGACAGATATTCTGGTTTTAAGACACGCCAAGCACAAAAATGACTTATTGACAGAAGAAGGTAAGGCAGCTTGCCAAAACCTTCGGGAAAAAATTGGCGACAAATTTTCAAAAAAAGCGATTACCGGCACATTAGGGCGGCATATTCAAACTGCTGAAGCTCTCGGTTTAGAAATAATCGAAAAAAATGAAAATCTAAGCCCGCCAAATGGTCCTTTCTTTAGTCAAGCCATTCAGGATGCGCTGGAAGAAATGATGAAACAAGAATTAGATCATCCATGGGAAAGGTCGTTTACTAAAGCCATTGTTGAGTCTGTCCATTATGAAGACCTGTTTTTACCGCTTGGGAGGAATCTCAAAGAATTCATACTAAGACCTGCAAGCAAGGAAAATCAATTGATCATTACCAGCAGTCCGTTAATCGAAATAGCTTTTCTTGCCTTAACCGACAATGAGTATGACTGGAAAGCATTTAAAAGATGCCGAGAACTTGATGGATTTTTACTTCACCAAGTATTAGGCTGGGGATATACAAAGCCGGATAACTTATATTCTTTGCATTCAATCGAGAAAAAAATCAAGATCTTCAGACCGGAAGAAATAGATAGTATTAACCTCAAAACGGCGCGCTAAAAAAGCGCGCCTTTTTTAAAAAAAGAGTTTGCAATGAGAAAAAATCAAATAACCAACGACCTTTTAGCAAAAATAATGCAGTCAACTTATCTTTTTGATTGGGTTAAGATAAATATACTTATTTCTGAATTATATTATCGCTATTTAAATATTTTAGATTTTGTTAACATGCTTACCACCAAAGACTTGGGGCACGAAGAACTAAATTTATGCTTCATAAAAGTTGAAGAAGCAAGAGTATATCTGTATTTTTTGGGATATTTTTTTACGGAACAGTTTGGGCCCGGCGCTATAGAAAGGCGGTTACCGGCTTATGATATTAAGCCTCTGGATTTTTATAACTTAATTGACCAATTTAAAATTCCGGAATTATTGTCTGATATTTCCGAAAATGACGTCAAAAATTTTATGGAAATAGTAAATTTTTATCTAGTCTTAAAATATTGGAAACAAAAAACCACTGCGCCTTATAAGCTTTACTTTGCCGAAGATTATTTTAACAAGACAAAAAAGAAAGTACTTTTTTTGATTGAGAATGATAGTTTCTAGTTCTTCGATTTTAATTTTTCGATATTTCTATACATCATTTATGGTATAAGGGCAGATTTCGGTAAAAGCACACCATCCGCACTCACCAAACCCAGGGCTAGCTTTATAATCACATCCTTTTATCCCATCCGCAACCGTCTTAATTTCGGACACTACTTTATTTATATCTTTCTCGTTTCGCTCGGACTCCCCAATTAAACCAACATCAATAAAATCCAACGTTAGTTTATCGGGCAGTTTATTTTTGGTATGCAAATAAGAAAGCGCATAAATTGACAATTGCCTGTTCTTTTTAGCTTTATCATCAGCTTTTTCTTTATTTTCAACATTAGAAGTCTTAAAATCCTTAATCTCGATAAAATTAGGATCTTCATAAATGGCGTCGTAGCGGCCTCTAATTTTTACGTCTAAATCGAGCAAATCGACTAAAAACCATTCTTCAATCCTAGACGGAAACCTCTGCAATTTTTCCTCTCTTTGATAAAAATTTTCTAGCGCTTTCTTGCCGGCCAAAAATCTTTTTTCTTCGTGTTCTCTCGTAATAAATCCTTCATCTAGCCAATTAGCTTTAAAGACATTATGCAAATCTTCCACTTTTACCGGAAAACCGCCTTTCTTCCGCGAGAAATAGTCCTCAACAGCTTTATGAACCGCACTGCCATAAACAACTGCGTGAAACGTTTTAACCGGCACTCTTAATACATGAATAAATTCAAATTTTTTTGGACATGACAGATAATCGTCAACTTGATGAGGGCTAAGAGTTAGTTTCCCTTGAACATAAAACTTTTTGGGCAAAGCCACTTCCCCGCTGCCCTTTTCAAATTTTTTTATAACTTCAATCCCGGATAGTTTCACTTTTTCCATGTTAACTGCCGGCAAATCCAATGCCTCCAAAACAAACGGCGATATTTTTCTAACTCTTTGTCCGCCGTAATCCTCCGCCGAAGTTAGATAAAGCTCTTTTTTTGCTCTTGTCATAGCCACATAAAAAAGTCTCCTCTCCTCTTCCAAATGGGTTTCTTTTTCGTCTCCTTCCGGCAAAGTCTCGCTTACAAGTTCGCTCGGAATAGTTAGCGGATCGGACCTTCTGGTAGATGGGAAATACCCGGCCACGGAATTAGCAATGAAAACAACTTCAAATTCTAATCCCTTAGCTTTATGCGCCGTTAAAATACTTACCGCTTCTAAATCCGGATCTATGGCGGCCGTAGATGGATCTTCCCCTGCCTCCATTAATGATTCCAGATGCATTTTAAAGTTTAGAATAGATTTATCCTGACTGACGTGCTCGAACTGAGAAATGCGATCAAAAAACTTTGCAATGTTAGATATTTTAACCTGCGCTTCCGCTATTTTAATTAAGCTTCCATCTTTCTCATCAGTTTTTAAAGCATTATCCGCTTCACGGATTAAAGATGACAAGTAGCCACTGTCTTTTAAAAATGAATACAAAAGCTGACCCACCGTATCTTGCCTAGACATTTCTCTATATTTTTTAAGGTCGGCAAGTATTTCTTTAATTTTTTCTTGCGGCGTGTCAAATAAATTATCCTTAATTTCTTCTATCTTTTCTTCATTTTTCATTGCCCATTCCAAGGTCCTTTTCTTTCCGCCAGCAAAGGTATTTAAATAAGAAAGATCAGAAACCGAAAAATTATATATTTCAGAGGATGCAAGATGAAAAAAAGAAATGGAATCTTTGGGATCTGTAATAACTTTTGTAAAATTGATGAGTAATCTAATTTCTGGCCGGTTATAGAGACCCGCTGAACCGTCAAATTTATATGGGATGCCGTAATATGCAAGAGACCGCATAAAACTTTGAGCCGCTGAATTTTTCCTAACTAAAATGGCAAAATCTTTAAAACTGTATTTGCCGCTTGTTATTTTTTCTTTTATTATACTAGCCACTTTATCCGCTTCCGACGTCAACTTATCGCAATGAATATGAACCGGTTTGGAACCATGAATTTCGGTAACAAGTTTTTTGCTTATCTTTAATTTAAATTCTAGACTATTCGGATCGTTGTGCTTAATGAGCCTATATGATGCATCCAAAATTTCCTGGGTAGATCTGTAATTTTTGGTAAGCACAATTTCTTTTGTTCCCAAATAACTTTGTTTAAAATCCAAAATATTAGAAATTGCCGCTCCCCTAAATTTATAGATGCTCTGATTGTCGTCACCAACGACTGTTATATTTCCATTTTCGCCGGCCAATATTTTCACCAGTTCGTTTTGGGCCATGTTTGTATCTTGAAATTCATCTACCAAAATGTATTTAAACTGCGTCTGATATTTTTTTAAGATGTGCTTATTATTTTTAAGTAGTTTTAGACAGATATTAATTTGGTCGCCAAAATCCAAAAAGCCATTTTGTCCCATTAATTCCTGATATCTAAGATACGCCAAGGCTAGCTCAAGTTGCTTTTCCCATTCCTTTTTTTCTTCTTCGTCCTTTTCATCTGTAAGTTTTTGCTGACATAAACTAATATATCTTTCCGGCTCCACCATTTCATCCTTTAATCTGGAGAAATGAGAAGTTAAGGCTTCTATGTGCTTGGTAGGGTTTGAAAGCGGCGCATAATATTTTAGATCGAAAGCCCCTAAATTATCCTCCACAAAAACAATCTGCTCTGGTTTAGAAAGAATTTTATAATTTGAGGGAAGACCTAAATCTAAAGCGTTTTCCCTAATAATACGATCACCAAATGCATGAAAAGTCAATATCCACGTATCAATAAAACCATAAGGCACCAATTTATCTACCCTTTCTTCCATCTCAGCAGCCGCCTTATCGGTAAAGGTAAGCGCTAATATTTCCTCCGGTTTGGCTTTTTTTTCTGAAATTAAATAGGCGATTCTATTAGTAATAACGCTCGTTTTGCCGGTTCCCGCTCCGGCAATAATAAGTAGGGGTCCGTCACCGCAAGTAACCGCCTCTCGTTGCTCACTATTTAGCATAGACAAATCAATAGAAAAAATATTTTTTTGCATAGATTAGATTATAGTATATGAGCCAAAAAGGTAAAGAAATTAATTTTTTGGCAACTTATAAATTGATTGACTATTAAGAAAATAAATATTTCCACTGCTATCAGCCGTTATAGAAGTAAGACCGTTAAACTTATCTGAAGAAAGTAATTTTTTAAAATCTCCACTTGATTTATCAAACACCGCTAATTTAGCATTTTTCTTATCGAAGATATACAACTCGCCAGCACTTTGAGAAGCATAAATTAAACTAGGCTCTCCAAGAACCGGACTATTTTTTAAGGTAAAGGTCTGCTTCAAGCCGCTGCCAAGTTTAATTACACTGCCGTCTTTTAATAGGGCATAAACCGAACTGTCTATAGCAAGACTGACGGCATCCGCGAGTGAAGCATCTTCATAATACAAGGATGCCTTCGTGAAACCTTCCATGATGCGCTCGTGTCTATATATTTTTCCGTCACTTCCTAATATAAATATCTTATTATAGAAAGCTACCAAATCTTTTGCCTTATACCAATCCCCAACCGACAAAGTCTGCCTTTTCACTCCTGAACCGGTTGCACCGTAAACCATTGGCTCACCGGTGAGGAAAACAAACGTACCGTCTTCTAAAACATCACACGCCAAAACGTCGGTTGCGACATTCTCTACCAATTTGTAATTTTTTCCCTCAGAGTCAACTTTGGCGTAACCATCTTTTGAGAACAAATTAAATCCCTTAGAAGCATAAATAAACTTATCGAAACTTTTTTCTAATTTCACTACTTCCTCAGGATCTGTTTTAATTATACCTTCAAGTTGGTCATAGGTTTCCAAAATGTTCTTTTTTAATGTTGCGATTTCATTTTTTAAATCATCCTTGAATTTGGAATTCTCTACCTGCAGCAATAAATCTTTAGCTTTGTCCAAATCTTTTCTGGCATCATCTTTTTGAACCGACGCAATTTTATAAACAGCGCCAGTCTGTAAAACCGAAGCATCCTTCAAGTATTGGCTATAGGTCTCTATTTTTTGCAAATTATCGTCAGTTTTTTTGTTACCTGCTAGTTTTATTCCAACAAATAACACCACCACAAGAGACAAGGCAATGACGCCCACCTTGTAACCCTTTTTTATATATTTAAGTCCCGGCATAAAACGCTTGAAAGAAATATCGTGCTTAATTTTAATACCTCTTGCCCGAGATGGCTGATTATTGTTTCTCGGCTGCCTTGTTGGTTTTTTTACCCTTTGAGCTTTAGATTTAACTGTAGAAACTATTTTCGATATATATTTAGCAGCCAAATTTTTATAGGGCAAGATCTTTTCCCCGATACCTTTGCCTTTAACAAAAACGTCTTTGGACTTTTCGGCTGCCTTTTCAATTAGCGGCGAAGCCTGATTTATAAAATTATCCGAAACGTTTTTTACTTCATCCAACCAATACTCGTCAGGGTAATCGGAAGTATCATTTGCTAAAGTCTCCGGATCAATAATGTCTAAAGCCATAAAAGCCAGCCTATTGGGAACCTTTAATTCCTCTAGAACATGATAAAACTTATTGAATGCCACGGGACTGGCATAATTTGTTAATTCCCTTTTTATTTCTTCTTTGGAAATATTAAAAATAAGACTTGGAGTAAAGAAAACAATTTTGTCGCCCTTGTCTATCTGTCCAGAAGCAATATTAACAAAAGTCTTTAGGGGATGAGGCGTGCCTTTCGGAGAAAGATCTTCGGTTATTTGCGTCAGAGCTTTTTTTCGAAGAAGATGACCTTCTGCCGAACCCACCTGCGAAATATGCAATTCGCTATCTTTTAAAACGGCAATTACTGCATGAAGTTTGCCAAGCCAAGCAATTTTTCCATCTTCGGCCGCTGCAACCAAAGCTTCATTAACGCTACCCAAAGCACTTTCGAATTTGGCCAGGATCTCTTTTTTAGGGTTATCATAATAGGATTCTTTTAGCGTAGTTAAAATAAGTTCGGCAATGTCTTTTGAACTTTCGGCATTTCCGACAATCTCAATAACGCCGAAGATGCTACCGCTATCCTTTTCCAACTCCAATTCGGGATGGTACTCGTATGCGTAAGCAAAGCCGGGGGCATTTTTTTTATGTGACGACTGAATTTTTACAGATCGTATGAGGTATTTTTTCTTCATACCTACCCCTTAACATGCTAATAATACACAAAATTAAATCATTTTGCAATTCAAGCAGCTTTAATTTAACAAAATTTTAATGTATAATCTAAAAAAATAGGGAGAAAAGAATGAAAAGAATTCTAACCGGCGATCGTCCAACCGGCAAATTACATATTGGCCATCTAATTGGCACATTGGATAACAGGGTCAAACTTCAAGATGAATATGACACTTTTATTATAATTGCCGATTTTCAATATATGACAGACAGGCGAGAATATCAAAAAATAGAAGACAATATTTTAGAAATTGTCAAAGACTATTTAGCGGTCGGCCTAGATCCAAAAAGAGTTACTTTCTTTGTTCAATCAAAGGTTATTGCACTATCCCAGCTTTATCAAATGTTTTCAAATCTTGTCTCCGTAGCAAGAGTTAAAAGAAACCCTACCGTTAAAGACGAACTGCGTAGCGCCGGCATTGAAGAAAGCAATATGTCCGTTGCAATGCTTACCTACCCGGTTTCACAAGCTGCCGATATTTTAGGATTTAAAGCTAATTTAGTTCCGGTGGGCGAAGATCAGCTTCCCCATTTGGAGCAAACCAGAGAAGTCGCCAGATCTTTTAACAAAGAATTTAAAGAGATATTTCCGGTTCCCGAACCACTTTTATCAATTGCACCAAGAGTTTTGGGCCTAGATGGAAATGCCAAAATGAGCAAGTCCTTGGGAAACACCATAATGCTTTCTGATTCTCCGGATGATATAAGAAAAAAACTAAAAAGAGCCGTGACAGATTCCGGCAAGGAAATAAAATTCGACATGGCAAATAAGCCGGCTATTTCCAATCTTATGACTATTTTTTCCTTTATGAGCGGCAAAAATTACAAAAAAATCGAAAATGAGTTTAAATACGCTAGCTATAGTGAGTTTAAAGACGCACTGGCTGAAGAAATAATAAAAAAACTGAACGTAATGCAGGAAAGAAGAGCAAGCGCAACCGAAGCGGAAGTAAAAAAGATTTTGGGTCATGGCACCGAAAAAGCCAATGAAATTACCCTAAAAACTCTAGAGGAAGCCAAAGAAGCCATGCATATCAGTTATCCAAAAATATTCAAGTAACTACAACCCTTAAAAACCATGGGCTGTTGAAAAACGTTCCAACGTTTCTTAGAGTGTCATTGCGAGGAACGAAGCAATCTCTTTACACTCGAAACAAGATTGCCGCGCTCTCTCCGGTCGCTCGCAATGACAGCTTTGGAGAGTTTTTCAACGGTCTCAAAACATTTGATACTTGAATTTTTTCCAAAAAAATACTATTATGTCTATTGAAAAATTAGCATTAACTAAAGAAGGAGGCATTAGAGAAGCAATGGAAAAAGTAAAAAGATATCATCTTACCTTGGACTTCCATGGTTGCAATGAAAATACACTTGCAGACATGGATATTTTTTATGACTTACTTAATAAATTGCCAGGGGAAATCGGCATGAAGAAATTAACGATGCCATATCTTATGAAGGGAAATTATTATCCCGGCATAACAGGCTTTGTGGTAATCGAGACATCCCATATCAGTTTGCACTCTTTTACCGAGACCAAACAACTCCTAATTGACGTTTTCTCCTGCCAACCGTACGATCCGGAAAAAATTGAAAAAGAACTCACCGCTATTTTCAAACCGGAAAAAGTTATTAAAAACTTCTTAAAAAGCTCCTAAAATGACTACATGACAAAGAACCGACAAAGACAACTTACTATTGTCTTAATATCTTTTGGAATATTCACGTCCGGTCTTTTTTTATTGTCATTTTTAAAACCCTTAATGCAAGATGAAGGCGTTTTCCTAAAAATTGCCAGCGGCTTAAATGACGGCCTACTCCCTTACCGAAATTATTTTGACCATAAAAATCCGGCAATTTATTATTTATTTGCCGCTTTCTTGAAGATTTCCACAAGTGCCGTTTCTCTTAAAATTTTCCTCCTTATAGTAAATTTAGGCTCCATTTTTTTAATAGCTAAAATTTCTTCTACTCTAGACAAGAAAGCCTTTTATCCCGCTCTTTTTTTATCTCTACTTACCTTTACTTTTTTTGAAGGAAACTTTTTAATAACCGAGCCATTTGGAATCTTTTTTTTACTTTTAAGCCTTTATTTTTATTTAAATGATAAGTCGTACTCTTTTCATCTACAAAATTGTCATCCCCGACCTGATCGGGAATCCAGAAAGATTAGGGATAAATCAATTGGATGGATTCCAAACCAAGTTTGGAATGACAGAAAAAACCATCCACAATACTTTTCCATAAATAATATTTTAATATATGCTCCATTTTTGTCCGGGTTGTTGGCTTGTATCGCCTTTCTCTTTAAACAAACTTTTATTGTCAATAGCGCAGTTCTTGCTTTTTTTTATTTTAAAAAAGACAAGCGTTCCTTTTTGGACTTTTCGAGCGGCTTTCTAACGCCGCTTCTAGCGCTTATACTTTATTTTGCCGAAATAAATATTTTGTCTCCATTTTTTAACCAAGCATATGTTTTAAATTTTACGGCCTATCCGAAAGAACCATTTTTCTACGCAGTCAAAAAATTATCTTTTACTTTTTTACAAACATTTCCTCTTTGGTTTTTATTTATCTTGTCATTTTCAAAAAAAATAAGAGAGGAAAATATTTTTATCTTTTACGCAATGTTTTTTGCACCTGTTTTACTTTTCTTAACCAGGCACTATCCGCACTATTGGATACAAGTAATCCCCTTTGCCATAATAACGGCCGCGTTTGCAGTGACCAAAATTTATGATGATAAAAAGATTTTTAATTTATTTGTAGTTATAACCACCATATCTTTACTTATTTCCTCGATTTGGTTTTTTAAAGACATGAATTTTAACATTAAAAAATTAAAAGAAGAAAAAGAAGCAGCAACTTTTTTAAGAAACTTGCCCGAAAAGAAAATGATTGCCGAAAATAAATTTGTTTCGTTTTACTTTTTATCCGATAAAGAACCGGTCAATAAATATCTTTATTTAACAGAAATTACCGATAGCGAAAGTGGAGAAGAAAAAACTATAGATTATCTAAAGAAAAATCCGGACACAATTATTGTCTGGACCAATAACCACAACCTTGCCTATGCCAAAAAATTACAGAAATATATTTTAAAAAATTATGAAATCATCAAAGAATTTCCGGAATTAGGGATGGTGGTATATATGCCTATAATTTAAAACCCTTCAATTACACCGATGACGCAATTAACGGGAAAAATAGACAAACATTTACAATGCTATAAAAGTAAAAACTCCGTTAGACCCCGGCGAACCATTAAAATTAGAACCACTTACTCCACCCATAACAACTGGAGTACCAGTAATAGATACAGCCTCAATTTTAATTCTACCGCCACCGCCGCCACCGCCTGCCGGACATTGACCATTAATAGTACCAGGATTAACACCGCATCCCGGATATGCACCATTACCACCTTTAGCTTCCAAATTACCAGTATTTATAATCGTGTCTCTGGTACTGATCAAATAAATACCACCTCCTGAACCACCGGCGCCAGTTCCATAAATCAAACCCTGACCATTACCATTATTCCCATTAGCAGATATTTTACCATTTATAATAAATGAAGCCGCAACTATTTCTATTACTCCGCCCCCATTACCGCCAAAAGCACCGAAAGGACTTGCCGCGGAAAAACGACTACCGCCACTTCCACCGCCGGAACCAAATTCTGGGAAAGAACTATTATAAGCTGTGCCGCCCGCCCCTGCCGTTGATCTAAACATACCACCCGTACCGCCATTACCTCCATAACCGGCACCTCCTCCCCCGCCGCCAGAACAATCTAAGCCACCGTTACCTCCGGCCCCCGATCCTTGAGCAGAAGCTGAAACACCCCAAGACCCCCATGCAGCACTATATCCTTTTCCAGTAGCATCAATTTTACCACTAGCTTCAATGGTAAGAGCATTTTTAACTTCTAGCTTGATCTTTTATCCCGGAATTGAGGCTACAAAAGCCCCGGAAAATTTGGGATCAATGGTAGTTAAATTACCACCCGTCTTAATGGTTATATTTTTGGCTATCGGATATCCTGTATCATTAGGTTTATAAGCATCAACGCCGAATCCCAACCCTCTATTTAATTGATTACATGTAGTAACACCCCTTGAAAGACCTGTTGTTGGGTCTGGAAGAGAGAGATCAGATAGTTCATACAAATCTTTGATAGTGACAGTACCAGTAATCACAATGTTAAGATCTTCCTCCGTATCTTTTTCTATTTGTCTTACAACTCCGGCAACTTGACCTTTTACTATTAGTTTTTTGGTACGCTTGCCATTAGCGATCATAGCACTTCCGTAAGAAGCAAAATATTTCCCCCCGCCAGGTGCAGGCATTTCAGTTACGGGGATAGAGCCACCACTCTTCAAAAGAAGCGCTACTTCTTCCATTCCCGTTTCCGCCGCTAAGTAAGCTTGCTGGGAACTAGTGACATCGCCGGAGGCCTTAATTTCTGTTAGCACTATTTGGGCAATAGAAAGGCCAATTGATAAAACAATCATGGTGATAATTAGGGAATATAAAAGAATAGAACCTTTTTGATTTTTTTTTGTTTCGGATTTGGGGATTGGTTAGTATACCCATGTTAATATAATAAACGATAAACCAAAAACAGAAAACAGAATATGGAATAGGAATATGGGATTTAGGTATTTTTAAATTTGGGTGTTTTCCCTCTATTAGGATTTAGGATTTGTGTTTACTCACTAGACCCCTATTTTATGTAAAATTTCTATGTGACTACAGTGTCATTCCAGACTTGATCTGGAATCCAGGAAGAATGGATCCCGCATCTAAGTGCGGGATGACAAATTGATGGACCTAGCGAGTAGATACTAGGATTTTATCCGCCTTGGTCCGCCTTGGCGCCTAGACAGGGCTTCGCGCAAGCGAGACAGGTTTGACATTTGTGGGCCCAAGGCCCATCCAGGCTGTCTAAAAACCTCTTCCAAAGAAATTTAGACAGCCTTTTTCAATG
>MNYC01000006.1 GCA_001872945.1 bacterium CG2_30_37_16 | reverse complement strand
GCCGGTAAAGCTCGTCAATAGTTTTTTGCTTATCATCCCTTTCTTGTTTCTCAGAGAAGATTTTGGAGGAATTTTCTAAAAGCTGTTTTTTCCAGGTACCGACGGCTACCGGATGAACCTGGTGTTCGCTTCCAATCTGGGCGGCTGTTTTTATTCCCCTAATAGCTTCTAAAGCGATAGCAGCTTTCTGGTTTGGTGTGAATTGTTTCTTCATTTTTTGATCCTTTCTACCTCTTATTTTACCAGGTAGTAGGGGTCTTTTTGGTGTCTAAATTTTGGGTACCATTATAGTATGTGTGGCTCCGTTAAAGTAAGCTTTACTTCTGAAGTAGGTTTTGCAAGAGTAAAAATGGTAGAAGGTATCTCAACAGCCCATTATCACAATAAAACTACCGAAAGCTATGTGATAATATCAGGCGCAGGTATCCTTAGAGTTAAAAATCAAAAAGGTGAAATATCAGAAGTTGAATTAAAATCAGGCGTTGTAGTAAAAATCGAACCCAAAGAAATACACCAAACAAATAATACTGGTTCGTTAGTTTTGGAAGCTATTACAAATCCAGCCTGGGAAGCAGAGGATGAGCTAGTAGCAGAAGAATCATTATTTAGTTCTATTACTAAAGGAAGTCATGTCCAACCAAGAACTCTTCAACGGCGTTGCCTATTATTATGACAAATATAGACCTGGTTTACCGAAAGAGATGGTCGTTTATTTTAAAAAAACTTTTTCATTGGATAACAACAAGAGCATAGTCTTAGATTTAGGCTGTGGAACTGGGCAAATTGCAAAATCATTATGCGGATATGTGGCCAGAGTGGTCTGTGTTGATTCTTCAGAAGATATGATTCGAGTATCTAAGAATTCTCTTAAGAATTGTGGCGATAAGGTTGAATTTTCATGTTCAAAAGCTGAAGATTTTTTAAGACCAAAAGGCAGCATAGATTTAGTAACAATATCTAGGGCTTTCCACTGGATGAATCAAGATGCTGTGATGGTTAACTGCAAATCAATTCTACAAGAAGGAGGCGGACTCGCGTTACTTGGCGACTATACTCTATGGAATGGTAATGCATCTTGGCAAAAAACTACAAAACAGACAATACAATACTTTCTTGGGGAAAAAAGAAGAGCGGGAAACGGATATTTTTCTCCCCCATCTGAGCCATATGAGTCAATGCTCAAAAGACATGGCTTTAAAGATGTGACAGTAAAGGATTTTGAAGTTGTTAGGCGCTGGAATTTTGATTCAATTTTGGGCTATCTCTATTCTACATCATTTGCATCGCCTATTATGTTTGACGATAGATTAAAGGAATTTGAAGACACTCTCAGAAAGAATTTAGGCGAACCGAAGAAAGATGATTTATTTGACGAGAGAACAATATTCAGTGTAACCTCGGGAGTTAAATAATATGAGCGAGAATCATCAACAAAGTTTTCAAGAACTTATAAACGACTAGGGGGACGGTTCTCAATCAAACAGGTCTTTGCACCTTTGTACATTTTCGGTTAATTTTACCTTGTTCTCCGTATCTTTGCTTATTTGAGCCCAGATATTTTTGGAATAACTATTATTGATAACATAAATAATAGTCTAGGTACAAAAAGTGTAATTATGTTCTTAAGAGAGAACCGTCCCCTTACTTATATATTTTTGTCATTCCATTTTTAGCGCCCGGACTGATAACCGGAGCCATCATACGCAAAAAAAAATAATAATACCTATGTAAGTGATGACATTACTGGTCTCTTCTTTATGGCTCTATTTTGGGGAATTATAGATTTCTTTGTCCTAAATTATTTTAAGCATACGTATGGGTCAATATTGAAATGGCCAGATTATTCTCTATTTTTTCTTTTGACTGCCGCTATTTCCGCCTTAGTCCTAGCTGTCTATTTGCTTATATTTCTATTTATAGCAATAATCTACGCAATAAATTTTATTTTTGATGCATATGAGAAAAGAGCACCTAAAAAAGAACGCAAGAGAGTGCCCTAAGCCGCTATCAGCCATAAAAGTAATAATCAAGACGCTAGACGCTTGGCACAAAAAAATTTGCCCTGGTTATGAGCTTGTTGATTAGGAGCAATTTAGCTCGACTATATAAAAGTCGAGCTTTTTTTATTTTTCAAAGGGTTACTGCATTATCCAACAGTTGCGGACTTGAAAAATAGATCGTCATTATTCCCTGTCATTCCCGCGACTTGTCCATTGTAGCCTTGTGCGAAGGTGGAAAGCGGGAATTCAGAAGAAATGGATTCCGGATCCCTCCTTCGCTCAGCTTCGGGCAGGCAGGCAACTTATTGTACTTTCTAAATGACACGCATTTCGCACTTAACATTAATCACTCATAATTATTCTTCGAGCGAAGTGGAACGAAGCCCTGAAGTTCAGAGCTTCAAGCCTGTCCTGAGCTTGCCGAAGAGTTCTCCACCCTCTTCGAGGAGTCGAACAATAATAAAGTGCGGAATGTGTGAATGAATGTCCGGAATGACAATTTGATATTTAAACATTTGGTATTCATTTGAAATTTGTAATTTAGATTTTGACATTTCAAAAAAGCCTCTTTTAGAGAGACTTTTTTTGGTTATTCAAAAACACCCTCACCCTAACCCTCTCCCCGGGGGAGAGGGAATAATAGGAATGGGATTTTTTGTTTCTTGTGTCTTACTTATTATTTATCCGTTTACTTGTTTTTCGGCGATGTCGCCAATAACCGGCAATTTATATTTCTCACCGTTATAGGCTTTTACCATTAAAATAATCCAAAGAATAAAACCTGCTAAACCGACAAAAGGAATTAAAAGCCATCCCAAAATCGGAACAAAAACTAACGCCTTCATAAGAATTGTCATTGCTAAAAAAACACCAATTGATTGCACGGCATGAAATTTTATCACTTTGTTTTTTGGTTCTAAAAGTAAAAAAATGATTCCGGTTACCCAACCAAGCGCGTAACAAAGCAAAGCTTCTACATTTTCATCTAAGCCTAATGCTGTTTTTTTATCTTTTCCCTGTTTTTCATCAGCCATAACTTTTGCCTCTTTATTAATAATTACACTCTAATAATACTATATATCTTCGTGTAAACAAAATCCTGATCGGTTTTGACCAAAGATATATAATCGCTCATAAGAAAAAACGGTAAATTTCTCTTCTGTGGCCAATTTTTAAAATTACTATTTCCATATCATTCACATCATAAATAATGCGATAACTATTTTAAAGTTTAAAAAAGCCGGTGATTTTTTCACCGGCCGAATATCTTTTATAGCTACTTGCCATAAACTTTTGAAAGAATATTATATACATTTCTCATCTTTTCATCTAAAACCATGTGCCAGGATATTAGTCCAAACTCATTAGCTCTTAATAAAGATTGCAGCTTATCAATCTCATTTTTAAGGTCATTAAGATCGATTGATTTATCAACTGTTTCTGTATCACCTTTATCTTCTGCCATAAAAACCGCCCTTCCTATCTCGAAGGATAGTCTATTTTTTCAATGCTATATCTATATTCTTGGTACCAAATTCTTGCAAAAACCTCTTCTTTGTACTTCAGATTATTAACTATGCCATCGAACACGTACTTTTCATTATTATCAAATCGTACTACTGTTATAGATTTATCATACGGTTCTGAATCAAAATCCCACTCCCGAACAATGCCTTCTATTTTTTCCCAATCTTTTGACAAAGTTGTTGTAGTGGTTGCTGAGTTTTCTTCTGTGCTCTTCTGAGAAAAGGATGCGTAAGCTGCACATCCAACCATAAAAATAAGGCCCACCAGAATAATGATGGTAATAGTTATTAGCCTTTTGGGCATTTCTACCTACCTCCCCAACTATAATTTGCATTCACTTTTTTGATGCGCTTCAATTTCCTGCTCAATTTCCCTAATTTTCTTTAGGATACCGACAGTCCGCAGATAGCTTAATCCAAAATCATTAAGCTTTGTCCTAAGCTCCCGTATTTCATTAGGCAAAGCTGCAATTCGCCTTTTTTCCGCTTCCTCTTTTTTCCTTTGTTGATCTTCTTCCCTCCACCGCTTCCTATCCTCTGCCTGCCTAATCTTGCAATTTGTCAATTCTATGTTGAAGTTTTTCACCATCTGTTTCTTGTTAGACTCGGTTAGAATCTCGGCTTTAATTAGGCCATCCGTATTGTAGTGAATCCAGTTCCCTTTCCCCCAAATACACAAAATAGGCGTACTAATTGACCCATCCTTAAAGAAGAGGAAATGACCGCTCATGCGTTCACTTCTATACCTTTCCGGTAACTTGACATCCAAGATATCTTTTATTGCCCTACCCTGCCACGCAGACGGCGGAACAAGTTTTGGGTTGCCCTCTAAATCAGCAAAAGACACTCTTTTTTTACCTAGCCACTTCCATTCTCCATAAAGCCTCTTTTTTGTTTTGGCTATTTCTTTTTCCAAATCTTTGATCTTGCCATAAATTTTGTTACTTTCTAAAAGTCCCTTACCCAGCATTTGAGGCTGTAAATCCAATCGCTCCTTTTCCCACTGTTCAATTTGCTTGGACAACTGATTGTACTCTCTTCTCTCACTGTATAGCTCCTCTAATTCTTTCTGACTCATGAATCCAAGCTTTACCAGCGTTTCGAACGAAATTTCCTCATCACTCAAAGAGTGTATAGCAACTCCAGCCCTCATGAAAAGTTGACTTCTACCCATATGGGTTTCTATTAAAAAAACATCTCCGAGGTCAGAAATGCCCTCAACGTCATAACGTCCGGAATATTTAGAGCCTTCAATAAATACTACTTTCTTTATTTCTCCAGTTATTTCCGGTAAAGGCTTTAGTCCCTGAAAACACGTTATATTTTCCGCATCCATTATTTGAAGCTCCATGCGACCATCTTTAAACCGAACTAAATCTCCATTGCTTACCCCTATATGACCAAGGGAACAACCACTTTTTTCTGAAATTGTATTAAGTCCGCTACTTGCCACCGTTAGTTGATCAGAATCTCCGAAACCACCTTCAATATCGTTAAATAATAACACTTTACCCACTCCCCTTTTCTTGTCTATGTTTATTTAATTATTAACGAACCATTATGGAATTATATGACAAAATAGCCTATTTTGCAATGATTTCTATTTAGAATTTGTTACTCTTTATGCTGCTTTTTTATCGTTTTTCCAATCAAAAAGATCTACAAGTTCGTTTATGGAATAAACTTTAGACTGCCAATTGTTACCTCTTGGGTAGAATATCGTAAAAGTACAAATACTCGCTATTAAATCTTCTTTGTCTCCCGGCATTAAATCTTTTATAACTGACGCTCTTTCTTCTATCTCTTGAAATAACTCCGTTCTACTTTTTTTCAAATTATTTTCGATATTTACATGTCTGGCGCCAATAACTGAAGTAATATTTGCTTTCCTGCCCTTTTCTTCCTCTTTAAACATTTCAGCCATGTAAATTTGCTTGTAAGCTAAAATCAAATTTCTAAAGTCAACCACGAACGCACCTACTTCCGGATGCATCTTCTCTGCCGCAGAAAGAGTATATTTTGCACTCCCATCCGGATAATGAGTAAGATGACTGGCCTCCACAAGATTTGGAGTCTTTGACGCATAAACCCCGGCAACCGCCGCCGCAGAAATCTTTAAAAAATCTCTCCGACTCATATTTTTATCTCCAGTTTTTTTGGGTTAATCAGCAATTTTATTTAGAATGGTTTCTAAGCTAGGTTTTAAAATTTTAGAAGGGCATAAGTCATTAATCCATAACCGGCTAATTTTTCGACTTGCGGTAAAGTATCTTCGACGTTAAATAAAGTATCGCTAACAGCAACATCACCAAAAACAACAAACTTACCCTCTTTCTGACATTTATCCAAAATCGGCCCTATCAATGGATCTTTGTAAAAGTCATTAAACATTCTATCCGGATTAGAAGCAAAGTTATCTGCACATTCTAAAAACACCATATCGCCTTCTTCGGGAATGGCTTCCGGTTTTAGCACTATATCATGATCATCACCAATAATATTATAAGTTGCCAAATCTGTTTCAACTCTAACGATGCCGCTTTCGACCTCATCTTTATTTGCTTCCGGATTAAAACTTGGACTTTCCATAATTATCGCTAATTATCGCTTAATGCCTTTCAGCAACTTTACGTCCCCTTATCATCCTTAAATTACCACATTAATCAGAACCTATAAATATGTTTTCGAATATTCGAATTGACATTTGAAATTTTCCGCCAGAGGCGGATCAGCCTTGGGCTGAGAAATTTGTTATTCGAGCTTTTCTGTGCTTTTCTGTTTACTGTTTCTTGTTTACTGTTTATAATGTGCCCATGAAATTATTTATTACGCTACCTGCCTTTAACGAAGGTAAAATCATTGCCAAGGTTTTAAAAGGTCTTCCGTCAAAAATTGACGGCATAGACAAAATACAGGTTGTGGTAATAAATGACGGCTCAACCGACAATACTCTATCTGAACTAAAACGATTCCCAAAAGTAAAAGTTATAAGCCACATGGTGAACCGAGGTTTGGGCGCTGCATTAAATACCGGCTTTCTATATGCCAGAAAGAATGGCGCCGACATTTTAGTTACGGTTGACGCAGACGGACAACACGATCCGAGAGACATCGAAAAAATTATAAAACCAATACTTAGAAAAAAAACAGATGTAGTAATTGGTAGCCGTCTCAAAAACCGAGAAGGAATGCCTTGGTACCGGATTATCGGCAACTTAGGTCTAAACTTGGCAACATATTTGTTTTTTGGAGTTTGGACAACCGATTCGCAGTCCGGCATTAGGGCATTTTCGGCAAAAGCCTTAAAAGTTATTAATATAAAATCTGACCGGATGGAAGTTTCTTCAGAGATCATAAGGGAAATCGGTCTTAAAAAGTTAAGAGTTACCGAAGTGCCGGTAAAAGCGATTTATTCTAAATATTCTTTGGATAAAGGGCAGAAAAACACAAACATATTTAATATAATTTTCAAGATGATTTGGAGAGGGTTTAATGATTAGCGGCGTTAAAATAATTACATTTTTATTTATTTTCTTTGCATGGTCTAGGATTGCCATAAGAGTGAAAAAAGGCGAGGCCAGAATTGCCGAACTTGTTTCATGGTCAATTATCTGGCTGGTAACTGGCGTAGCTGCTATGTATCCGGGTACCACGGACAAACTGGCCAAACTTTTAGGCGTTGGCCGAGGTTTCGATGCCGCCGTCTTTTTTGCCATTTTAATCATCTTTTATTCTATTTATCGAATCTATTTTAAACTAACGCAGATCGAAAAAGACATCACCAAACTAACCAGAGAACTTGCCCTAAGAGAAGCGGAAAAGGAAGAATGAAAATCCTCTTTATTTCTAGTTTTTACAAACCTCACAATGGCGGCGTTGAACAATACATTTTCAATTTAAGCCAGGAATTAATAAAAGATGGCCACCAAGTTACGGTTTTGTGCTGCAACACTGAAAAAGTAAGACAGGAAGAAAAAATTAAAGGCGTTAAAATAATTAGACTAAGCTGTTTTAAATCCCCTTTTGTTGGAAGTCAATTCCCGCTCCTCAAACCAAGTCTAAAAAACATTAAGCTATTTAAAAAAACGTTCAATAACCAAGACATTGTTAATATTCACGTCAGATTCTATATACTATCTTTTGTTTCCGTCCTTTATGCCAGGTTTAAAAAAATTAGGGTTTTTGCAACGGAGCACGGCAGTTGTCACACATGGCTTAACAACCCGTTTTTAAATATAATAGCAAGAACATGCGACCATACCTTAGGAACCCTTTTTTTCAAATTATCAAACGGAGTTATTGCAACCAGTAAAGCTGCCGGAGAATTTACAAAGCACCTTGGCGCAAAAAATTATTCAATTATCTATAACAGTATTGACCCTAAAAATTTTATTGGTAAATTACAGCCCGAAAACCAAATTATATTCATCGGCCGTTTGGTAGAACAAAAAGGTATTTGGGATTTAGTAGAAGTTTTCGAAAAAATATCTCCAGACTTTCCAAAATTGAAACTAGTTGTCATTGGTGATGGACCGGAAAAGAAAAAATTAGAAAAGAAAAAAAATCCCAAAATTTTACTGCTTGGAAATATATCAAATAAAAAAGTTATTCAAAATTTGTATCGAAGCAACCTTTTTGTTAACCCTTCCTATTCCGAAGGTATTTCCACAACAATACTGGAAGCTTTGGCCTGCAATGTACCAGTTATAGCTACTGATACGGGAGGCACCAAAGAAATCCCGGGAATAATTCTTTATAAACCGAGGAATTTAAAATCATTACAGAAAAAAATTATAAATGTTCTGAGTAACCAAGAACTTAAGACAAATACATTCGAAATTATTAAAGAAAAATTTTCATGGGAAATCCAATACTTAAATTTTATTAAATTATGTAAAAAAAAGGGCATAAGAGAAAAAATATGTGCGGAATAGCAGGCAAGGCTTATTTTAATAATAAAGAAGTCCTAGTTCGAGATATCGAAGCTATGAACGAAAAAATTACCCATCGTGGACCGGATGATAGCGGCGTTTATATTTCTAAGAATAAAAGAGTAGGCATGGGGCACCGCCGTCTTTCCGTTATTGATCTCTCCCCTCTTGGCCATCAGCCAATGAATTATCTAAACCGATACTGGATTTCGTATAACGGCGAGATATATAATTTTCAGATTCTACGTGAAAAATTAAAAAAAGACGGTTACCAATTTAAATCAAAAACCGATACGGAAGTTATTCTGGCTCTTTACGATAAATATGGTAAAAAATGCTTAGATCACCTTCGAGGCATGTTTGCTTTTGTCATTTTTGACGAAAAGGAAAACACTATTTTTGCAGCAAGAGATAGGGTCGGTAAAAAACCCTTCAAATACTATTTAGATGAAAATGTTTTTATTTTCGCTTCGGAATTAAAAAGTATCTTAACGCAAAAAGAATATATAAAAGAACCGGACTGGACCGCCATTCACCACTATCTAACTCTACAATACTGCCCTGCCCCACTTACCGGTTTTAAAGGCATTAAAAAACTGGAACCGGGTCATTATTTATTTTTAAATTTGAATGGCAAAAAGATCATAAAGGAGCAATATTGGAAGCTAGATTATTCCAAAAAAATGAAGCTAACAGAAGATGAATGGTCTCGTAAAATTAATGGCAAATTGGAAGAATCAGTAAAATTAAGGATGGTTTCTGATGTCCCCCTAGGAGCCTTCTTATCCGGTGGAATTGATTCCAGCGCTATAGTTGGCATCATGAGTAAATTCAGCAAAACCCCGATAAAAACTTTTTCCATCGGCTTTGAGGAAAAAAAGTATAATGAACTAAAATACGCTCGTAAAATTGCGGATCTCTTTAAAACAGACCATACGGAATTTATTGTTAAACCAAATGCTTTAGAAGATTTGAGGATGCTTGCAAAACAATATGAAGAGCCTTTTGCTGATAGCAGCGCCCTTCCCACCTGCTACTTAAGCAAACTAACGAAAGAACATGTTACAGTGGCCTTAAATGGAGATGGAGGCGATGAAAACTTTGCTGGATACAGCAGATATAGCGCATTTAAATTATCTTTGCTTTATGCTAAACTAGGCCTAATAAACAAAGCTATGGTTTTGCCAGCTACCAAAATGCTTGCAAATAATACAAATAATCCTTTCTTTGCAAGAGCTCACCGTTTCTCTAAATCAGCCTCTGATGACTATAGATCAAGATACCTTGAATACATAGCTTACTTTAATAACGAGGACAAAGAATCTCTTTATACCGATAACTTTAAGAATCAAGTCTGGCCAGAAGACACTTATAAGATAATTGCCGAAAAATTCAATGGCGCCAATATCAAGAATAAGATTGATCAGGTGTTATATACCGATTTTGTATCTTACTTACCGGATGATCTGCTGGCAAAAATTGATATTGCAAGTATGGCAGTATCTCTTGAATGCCGTTCCCCCCTGCTTGATCATAAATTCTTAGAACTTACGGCAAAAGTTCCGCCCGAACTAAAACTTTCCGGTTTAACTAACAAAAAATACATTTTTAAAAAAGCTTTGGAGAATTTTATTCCTAACGAAATTTTATACAGGCCAAAAATGGGGTTTGGCGTACCTATAAATACATGGTTTAGAAATGATCTGGAAAGCTTTACAAAACAAACTTTGCTGTCTAAAAAAGCAACCTCAAGAAGTTTATTTAAAAAAAAAGAAATTAGCCGCTTGCTTTCAGAACATGCAAGAGGCATGGACCATCAATATAGAATATGGGCATTACTCATGCTAGAACTTTGGTTGGAGGAATATTTTGGCTAAAAATAAAAAAATATTAATATTGGTAACCGCTTTAGATATAGGCGGAATGGAAATGGCACTTCTAAAAACTTTGCCAAAGCTTAAAAAACATGTAGATTGCCGAGTTTGCTGCATAAAAGGACGGTGGCCAATAGGAACAATGTTAGAAGAACAAGGGGTGCCAGTTTATTATTTAGACTTAAAAAAAATATACAACATAGGTTTTATTATAAGATTTAGAAAACTAATAAATGATTTTAAACCGGAGGTACTTTCCACTTATTTAATTCATCCCAACCTATTTGGAAGAATTTTTGGAAGAATTTTTGGCATTAAAAAAATAATCTGCAATGAAAGGGGGGCACTGCTACAATGGGAATTTTTAAGGAAATATGACCGGTTAACAAAAAAATTTGTAAGCCATTATACGGTACAAACAGAGACTGCACGAAAAGAAACAGCGAAAATATTAGGTTTATCGGAAAAAAAATTTACAGTTATTCCCAATATTATAGACATAAAAACCTTTGATTTCTCTCTTGATAAAGAGAATAAAAAGAAAAAGCTAAAAATTAATCCGAACAATTTAAATATTACATGCCTTGCAAGACTTAGAAAAGGCAAGGGCCATGAATACCTTTTAGAAGCCTTTGAAAATATATATAAAGATAAAAAAAATATTAATCTGCTTCTAGTTGGAGATGGAGAAGAAGAAGAAAGACTGAAAAGTCTAATAAAAAAATACAAATCAAAAAAAAATATATATTTTCTGGGAATCCGTAAAGACGTAGCCCAGATTTTAAATATTAGCGATATCTTTACTTTGCCAACATTATCGGAAGGCATGAGTAATGCCATCTTGGAAGCAATGGCCAGCGGCCTGCCAATTGTTACAACCGACATTGATGTTAATAAAGAATTAATTAAACATAACGAAAATGGCTTGCTGGTGCCGGTTGAAGATAGTTTATCATTGGAATCTGCGATTAGAAAATTAATAAAAGATAAAGTACTTTGTAAAAGACTTGGTAATAACGCCAAAGAAACCATTATTAAAAATTTTGACTCAGATATAATTATTAAAAAAATCGTTAAATTATATAACTCGATTTAAATTTTACTTTTTTAAAAAGAGCAGTTCATTGCATCCTGTATTATCGGTAAATTTTACTTTTTTTGTAAGAAAACTTTTTTTTGAAAAATAGTTTATCAGCTCGTCGCCTGTTGCAAATTCATAAGGATAACCTCCAAGCCAATCGATTATGTCATAATAAAAACTCATTCCTCTTTCCCCATAGTTTTTAATGTATTTAAAGGGATTTTTAAGTAAAATAAAAAAACCAAGGAAGAAATAAACATAATATAAAAATTCAATTATTTTTTTACCGATATTTCCGGAATTATTATATTTCCTTTTAACTCTTAACCAGAACCGAGAGGATCCTGCCAATATAGCATTTTTGCCATGGCATTTATTATAGATTGCCAGAAACATTAATCCATTGTTTTTGACTAAATTAATTACGTTTCCAAAAGCTCTATACATATCGCCTGTATGATGCAAGACGCCCCAAGAATATACAACATCAAATTGTCCCAAAGATTTAATAAAATTTTTATCTAAGACGGATCCGGTAATTATTTTCCAATTCTTTGGCTTATTTTCCCTAATCCATAACTGCTGGACACATTTAATCGAAAATTGATCAATATCAACACTCACTACTTCTTTAGCGCCCATATTATAAGCCACTAAGGAAAATAAACCGCTGCCACAACCTATATCAATGAAAGTTTTTCCTTTTAAAGTATCTACTTCTAAAAAACTCTTTAAAGATTTTCGGCTTCATCAATTTTTTTATCATTCAAATTGCTTAAGAAATTACTCCAGTTTTTCCCAAAACTAAAATGCGCTCCCATTTTATAATTATCCTCGTATAACTCTTTATTTTTTTTCAAATTATTCTCCTTTTTTAGACTTTTTTTTAAGAATAATTAAATAATTGCTATTTTCTAATTTAAGGATTTTTCCAAAAATAATTCTAAGTATGTATGGCATGTAACTAGCTAGATTTTGGATTTTGCTTTTCTCGATATAACGATTCCAAAACTTTTTTATTTTAATTATTTTAAATTCTTTAAATTCTTTTTTAACTTTACCTATACTCCACGTTTGCTCGTGACCCCAACGATGAAATATATTTTTACAATTTGGACAAAAACACTCATTATTTTTTAGATTCTCATCTGCTGGAACTGTTAAAATCGCATATCCATCAGGCTTCAACACTCTAAGCATTTCTTTAATACAAACCATAAGTTCTCTATTGTTCATATGCTCCAAAACTTCTGAGGCGATGAAAAAATCAAACATATTATCTTTGAAAGGGATTTTGCCATCTATATCAATTAAACTAGTATTAATATATTTACAGCTTTTGCTTAATCTTTTTAAATTACCCTGTGAAATATCAGCACCATAACAATGATAATTTTTGGCAAGCTTATTGAGCAAATATCCATCACCAAACCCAATCTCCAAGACATTTCCATCCTTCCTAAGGCTAAGCGCCTGTTTATATAACATATCTTGTCTTGGATGGCCTACTTCAAAAACTGCAATATTTTCCGTTTGATGGAATTCCCATAGCTCCTTATCTGTATTTTTTTTATTTGTCATCGCTTCACCCTATAAAAATTTAAACCTAGACTCTACCTTCTGTAAAAAATTTATTAGCTTTAGGTTATAATCTACCATGGATAATAAATAAATTGATATCCTTTTTAGATCAAAAGGATTTAAGATTAAGCCATTAAAAAATAATTTTATACTTTTTTTTCTATTTCCGAGTAATGCAGTAGCCCTAGCATAAACGAAATAATTTGAACCTAAAAATTTTTTATTATACCTCTTAAGATCTTCGGAATATAAACGGATTATTTCTTGGCTAATATTATAAATGTTATTAACTGAATTATTATTTAATTCACCTCTTGTAATTGAATTTTTAGATCCCGTATGTGTTATAACTACAACCTCATCTATACATAAGATACAAATTTTTTTAGCCATTTCCCACCAGAGCATAGCTTCACCGCCGCAAATATTCTCTTTGAAACGAAATTCTTTATGCTTAAATACTCTTGCCATCACTATAGCTACACGCTCTCCAGAAGTATATTTATCGCTCAAAAGCTCTTTAAAACCAATCATTAAATTTTTTTTCAGCATATAGTAATTTTTCTTATCCTTTTCACTGGAACTGCCAAAAAAGAATATTTCTTGATTATTATTTTTTTTAATAGATTCTTTGATTACCGTTAAAGCATTTTCAGTCAGCTCATCATCACTATCTAAAAATAAAATGTAATTATTCTTTAAATTATTATTATTCCTTATTATATATTCAATGCCAACGTTCCTTGCAGACCCTACACCCCCATTAATCTTATAAATATATTTAATCCTTGTATCGCTTTTTAAATAAGGCTCTAAAATATTTTTTGTTCTATCAATGGATCCGTCGTCAATTAAAATAATTTGCCAATTATCATAATTTTGGCTTAAAACTGATTTGATTGCTCTTACTATGCACCAATCACGGTTGAATGTAGGTATAACAACTGATATTTTTATCATTTGCCCTTCTTTTCAAGAATAATTTTACTAAAAAATATTTTGGAGCATATGCCATAAATTAATATCTGGGAGAAAAGGTAAATTTTTATATCCTTAAAAATTAATATCGTCGATACTAAGATAAGAGCAGAAATACTTACAAAAACTGCACTACTTTTAATACTATTAATACTTAAAAAGCTTAAAAAAACATTATAAACTAACAAACTATAAGAACTTAGTGAAAATAAAATAATCAAAATTATACTGAACCTATAATCTCTTCCAAAAAATGGTATCATACTTGTCATAAACAATGATATTCCTATAAACCAAAAGGGAAGAACTTTTATAAATAATACCCTCATCTTTCTGGCTATTTCCTTTAAACTTTCTTTGTTTTTTATTGTAGCAGGCCAAAAAACATTCATTAGAATAGATCCAAGAGTGGACATAATTAAAAAAGAAAGAGAATAGTAAGCGCTATAAACGCCCAATTCCTTTATACCTATAAATTTTCCTATAAAAAACTTATCCATACTCAAAATAAAGGTTCCCACAAGAGAGATTATTAATACTTTATTATAGTTAATCAATAATGAAACCTCTTTTAAAGTGAAACGGCTTAATTTATTGAATAAAATGAATGCAGAATAAAAAATAAAACAAGTCGACCCAATAATGAAAGCGATTAAAAGCGAGATGTAACTTATTTCACCAATAACAAAACTGATAACCATAAATGAAGCAAAAGTTATTAAAATCTCCGCAATACGTAAAAAACTTTGCTGAACGATAAAATTAAAGGCCCTAAGATAACTATCAAATAAATTTTTAAAACTTAAAATAAACGCAAAGAGAAGACCCAAGAGAAATGTCAAGTCAGAAAAGAGCTTCACTTGAACAAAGTAATGGAGATATAGAAGAATAATCGTAACGATAACGGATTGTAGCAAACTGAGCACAAGAGAAGCTGTAAAAATTTCTCTTTGTTTTAACCTATATTCCGTATCAGATAAAAACCGAATGCTGCCAACATTTACACCAAGTAAAAAGATAACCGAAATACCGGCAGCAAAGGATAATAGGCTATTATATTGGCCGAAGTTCTGAGGACCTAGAATGCGAGCAACAACAACTAATAATATAAAAGCAAATATGTTAGAAATGCCACCGCCAAAAATGGACCAAGAAAGGTCTTTAATAAAATGGTTCATCTCCTTGCTGGCAGATTGCTTAAAAATCCTTTGATGAATAGAATTAATTGTTAATATTGATAGTATTCCCATTTCAATTCTTCTTTGATTTTAAAATAAAATTATAACTGTAGAGCCAATATGGAGAATTATAATCTTTTAATATATAAAAATGGCCCTTGATAAAATTCATTATAATCGTGACAGCATAACCCTTGGTGCCAATTTCCCAATAATGCTCCCCATCAAATTTATGTTTTTTAAAAAATAAAGGCAAAGAAATCTTAAACCTCTTTTTCCATAAAGGTAAAATTCCTATTTCGGTAAAAAATTGTAACTGTGCTTTCGGCAAATAAATTAGTGAATAATTTGAAAATTTCCTTATTTGGTTTAGTGATTTATTGAAGTAATCGAATGGCAAATGCTCTAAAACATGGGCGCAAACTATAATATCGTATTTTTGTTTTAAAACCGTCCCTAAATCATCCACAGATCCCACATAGTCCGGCTTTAAACATGGATCTATATCCAATGATTGTGCCCCAAATCCATACTTTTCATTTAATATTATCTTCAGTAAATTATCCCCCGTTCCTATAATAAGAATTTTTGGTATTTTTATTCTAAATTTATTAATCAAGTAAAAGAGATCACTAAGCTGATGGCTGAGATTATAAAAAGAGTCAACTTTGCCTCTATAATTATAGATATCTTTATCAACCTGAATTTTGTAGTCAAACTTCTTCATCCCTGTTTTTCTAGCCTTTCTAATAGGCAATATCAAAGAAACCCGCCGTCTGATCATTAAGGTTAAACACTTGCAGTTTGTTCGGCTTCTGCTTCTTCTTGATCGCCCACGTTGTAATAATTTTTATACCAGTTTATAAAATGTTTGATGCCTTCATCTATTGAAGTTTTGGGATTCCAATCTAATTTACTAAGTTTCCTAGAATCAGCCATTGAAACATGTATATCGCCGGGTTGCATTGGCATAAGATTTTTTTTTGCTTTTTTTCCAAGATATTTTTCTATTAACTTAATATAACGCATTAGTTGCTCTTCTTTAGCACCGCCAATGTTAATAATTTCATATTTAAAATTTTGATCAATCGCTTTAAGTGTACCAGTAACTATATCGTCAATGTAAGTGAAACTGCGAGACATCTTGCCATAATTATAAACATCAATCGGCTTATCCTCTAAAATATTTTTGGTAAATTTAAATAATGCCATATCGGGCCGCCCCCACGGTCCGTATACTGAAAAATATCTAAGACCGACTGTGTTTAAACCATGGATATGACTATAAACATGCGCCATTAATTCTTTCGCTCTTTTAGAAGCTGCGTACATGGAAATTGGAAAATCAACACAGTGATGCTCCGAAAAAATAGCTTCTTTACTTAAACCATAGACGGAAGAGGATGAAGCAAAAATAAAATTTTGAATTTTATATTTAACACTTAATTCCAATAGATTTAAGGTACCTCTAACATTAACTTCTTCATATACAAAAGGGTCAATTAATGAATGCCTCACTCCAGCCACCGCTGCTAAATGCATTACCTTGTCCAACTTTTCTTTTTTAAAGATTGTCTCTAAAAATTGATAATCCCTGATATCTCCCTCGTAAAGTGTAAACTTACAGCCTTTAAGAAATTTGGAAATCCGATCCCTTTTTAGCTTTGGATCATAAAAATCATTAAAATTATCAATAATAACAACATTATCGCCCCTTTCGATTAAGGCTTTTGATAAATGAGAGCCTATAAAACCAGCGCCTCCGGTAACTAAGATTTTCATATATTTCACTCCTCTTTAGTTTACATTATGTCAAATACTGACTCAAAATAAAACTCTATAACAATTACTAATACTTCTTGGCGCCGAACAATCAACATATATTTATTTTACCACCTATTCTTTGCCATTTAACACATCCGAAAAGTAATTAATTTCTTCCAGTTGTTTGCTATTTGCCCATTTTTTTGCTTCGGTAAAGGCGGTAAGAGCTTCTTTCTTCTTCTTGTCGTTCATGTAAAACTTGGCTAGAACCATATAGCATTGAGTCCGGGTGGGCTTTCCCGATAATTTAATTGCTTGCTTCACATATCCTTCCGCCTTCGCTTTTTCACCCACATACCAGTAGCCCTGCGAGATCTGCATGTGTATTATTTCGCTATGAGGATCCTTTTCTAAAGCTTTTTTATACGCGTCTTCAGCCAATGCACGGTTTCCCTCTAATTTTTGAAATCCAAGTAAAATCATACCATAATTCGTCCAACCTCTTGCGTTTAAGGGTTTTAAGTCAACTACTCTTCTAGCATGACTTAAAATCTTTCCAGCTTCGCCTTTTTTCTCAATCATTTTCCTTTCATTGCTGGTATCGTTGTCCGTTGCAAAATTCTGGTAAGCATAATAGCTGTAATAAAGATGATAATTATCGTTTAAAGGAAAAAGACTAACAGCCCGCTTTATATATTTAGCCGCCCTTTTTGGATAGTCTGACTTATCCGAATCTTTAAATCCGAGTCCATAATTATAATCCGCCACCCAGTAAACTAAACTGCCAACTATAAATACTACCGAGATTAAAACAGCAGCTGACAATGAGAATTTCCGAGTTAAAGAAAAGTTTATCTCCTTACTCATGGGCCTGTAAGACACAGTGCCGTAAATTATAAAGGCAAAGGCGGCCATCATCCATGGCAAAAACATAGTGGCAATAGAGGCAAACAAAAACATATTGAAGCCAAAAAACAAGAACATTGACATAATAGAAAATCCAAAGAACAGTTTATGCTCTGTTTTTAAGCCTTTAACCAGTAAGTAAACTATAAAACCCCACCACAATAAATATCCGGAAAGTCCCAGTATGCCATCCATGGCGAAATAATCTATTGGCTCATTGTGGACATTATTGGTAGTTGTATTATCATCCCAACCCTCAAATGGAATTTTTTCTCTTATTTTTGGCAGAAAGTAAGATATTGTTCCCGGACCGGTGCCGGTTAAAAAATGTTCTTTTCCGTTTTCTATTCCCGCTTTCCAACCCCAGAAACGCTGCACATTAGAAGAATTACTCGCAAAATCCGCAATACTACCATTACCTAAATTATAGGTTAAGCCTATTCCCAGTGCTAGTAGGAAGCTTAAACTTAAAAAAATCTTCTTCTTATTATTTTTAATTAAATTGCCAATCCTTATTTTCTTTCCAATTCGCGGCCACATAAAGAAAGCTAAAAGCGATAATATCGAAAGAGCAAAAATAGCATTTCCGGCAGTGTTTTTTAAAAAAATTTCCTGCATTCCTTGAGGCAATAACCTAAAAATTGCATACGCGCCGGAGACAATTGCAAACCCAAGAGCTAATTTTATTTCCGATTTTTTCTCTTTTAAATAATAGTAAAAAGAAAAAGGATAAACAAACAACAAGTAAGACAACGTGATGTCCGAATTCTGCAGCATTCCTTTTGCTCGTCCGGATTCAAAAGCCACCGCGTCACCAACGAAAAATAAGCCCAAAACCTCTAAAATTGCCTGAAGAGAAATGATGCCGGAAATAATAACAAATACTTTTAGAAACCTGTCTATGTCATCTTTGGTGGGCCTGCTTAAAATTATTATAAAAAATAATAAAACACATAACAGAAAGGCTAAAAATCCAGTATGAAAATGCGGATACATGCCAAGGAAACTAACCAATTTATCCACGGAATTAAGGGTGGCCAACAAAATGGCAGCCAGAAAAGCTCCAAGTATAATAAATTTCTTTGAGAATGGTATATCAATTTTTTTCTTTAAGTAACCAATAATCGCAATTATACAAAGTAAAAAAATAACAATTACACTGAGGAAAAATTTTGGCGACTCCACGCCGAAAAAAGTCTCCGACCTTAAAAACGGCAGCAAAAACAAAAAACCCATCCAACCAGATTGCATTAAATTCTTAAAAAATGCTTCTTTCTTTTCAGCTAGCTCTTTTCGCCTTTTATGAGATATTTTTCCTTTTCTTGCCATACTTAGTCCTTCCTGCTGATTGCAACCGGATTGTACAACAGTTTTTAAAAAGAGTTAATAACAATTTTAAAATGACTTTATCCTTGCTATAATATTATCGCTATGGTTAAAAAGAGTTTTAACAAAATACCGCAAAAATACCGAGTAGTTTTGATATCCCTTTTAGCCTTTGGAACCGTTTGTTTTGTTTCTTTTACAATATACTTTAAATATTATGGTGTACTACCCGATCCTTTATCAAACCTCTTGGACGAAATTCCCGCCCCCAAATCCAGCGACCGCATTTTAGTTTTTTCACCGCATCCCGACGATGAAACTATTGCTGCCGGCGGTTTTATGCACCAGGCAGTTTCAATAGGCGCAAAAGTAGAAATTATTTGCATCACAGACGGAAACAGACGCAAACTTAAAAAAACGAGATATGCCGAACTTAAAAAAGTTACCAGCATTATCGGCGTTAATGAGAAAAATATCAAGTTTTATGATTTCCCCGATTCTAAACTAAAGAACCACAAAAGTGAATTTTCTAAAAAAGCAAAAATTGACATTGATGATTTTAAACCAACAATTATATTCAGTCCACTAGTGGAAGATAGTCACGTAGATCACAGGGCTGCCGCTGAAACAATTGACGAAATTTACGCTGCCTCCGATTATTCAAAAATTTTAAAATACCGTTATTTAGTTCATTTTCAATATTGGCCGCGCCCCGAAGGACTTTACCCGACAAAACACATGCTGCCCCCAGTAAAGCTAATGAACGTCAAATACAAATGGCAAAAATTTTACCTTACCACAAACACCCTCGACAATAAGACAGAAGCTGTATTGCAATATAAATCTCAATTAAAAATGGTATGGCCTAGAATTTTGCTTCAAAGTTCAATAAGAAAAAACGAATTGTTTGTGATAGAATAAAAAAATGGATATCATACCTGAACTGGGAAAACAAATTAACTTTATTGGACAATTCGGTTATGTCGGAATTTTTGTAACATTCTTTTTTGAAAACATGGGTATTCCTTTGCCAACTATCGCTGCCGTACTTTTACTTACAACCTATGTTAACACCGGCAAAATCAGTTTTTTTATGGCTATTTTATTTGCCGTTCTTTCTAAGTTTTCAGGTTCCGTAACCTCTTATATCTTAGCCAGAACCGGAGAAAGTATTTATGCAAAAAGGATGCAAAAGAGAGATACTGTTATTCATGCCCAAAAAAAACTTCAGAAATGGTTTGATGAGTATGGCGCCGTGGCAATACTAGGCGGACAACTCATCGGCTATATCCGCCCTTTCACCGCTATGATAGCGGGTTTTGCCAAGGTACGATACAAAACTTATGCCACATGGACTTTAATCGGTCTCATTTTTATGTCAATTTTGGAAATGAAAGCAACTCAAATCGCATTTTACTATTGGACACACTATCCTCACTTACGAAATTTGATTTTTTTAATTTTGTTCTTCATCGGTTTTGGGTTCTTTTTTTACATCGGTTATAAATTCATCTACAATATAGTTAAACGTAAAAAAAGGAAAAAATATGAAGAAAATAAGTGAGATTAGAAAGAGTTTTTTTGGCGACAAATACGTTATTTTTGCACCAAAGAGAGGCTTAAGACCTCATAAGATCTCCGAAGAAGACGCTAAAAGAAAAGAGCAGTTTAAAGAAAACTGTTTCTTTTGCCCCGGACCAGACGAAGACAAGGCCGTTTATAAAATTGACGTTGGCGGCAAATGGCTGGTTAAGGTAGTTGAAAATAAGTTCCCCGCCCTTTCTTTAACCAATAAAAAAGCCTACGGTAAACAAGAAATAGTTATAGACACCCCCAACCACGGCGAAGATTTTTGCGATCTTTCCCCCGAACATATTAGAACCGTCTTGGACGTATATGCCGCCAGAATAAAAGCTATAAACGAGTTAGAGAACATAAATTATGTTCAGGTGTTTAAAAATGACGGCGGTAAAGCCGGAGCTTCTATCCCCCACGCCCATTCGCAAATTATCGGCTTGGAATATATCCCCCATCACATGATGGCGGACACCATGGCCATGGATAAGTATTGTTGTGAAAACGGCAGCTGCGCATACTGCGACATCATTAAAAAAGAACTGAAAGAAAAAGAACGGATTGTGTTTGATGATGATAATGTTGTGGCACTTTGTCCTTGGGCGTCTTCCTCACCATATGCTCTATGGGTACTGCCAAAAGCACATAAAAATAAGCTTGAAGACCTGACACCGGAAGAAAGACTTTCAATAGCCAAAGCTTTAAAAATTGCAACCTCAAGATTAGACACAGAGGAAATACCGTATAACTTTTTTATTCACGATTCCCTTCCCCATAACGACCACCATTTCAGGTTGAAGATTGCCAGCCGCATGAATGTTTGGGGCGGTTTCGAAATAGGATCAGGCGTAATCATAAATCCCGTCTTTCCAGAAGATGCAGCAGATTTTTATAAAAAATAAACCCAAAAACTTTAGGATTTGGGAATTCCAAATTACAAATGCCAAATACCAAATAAAGCACTAATTTCTAAATCCTAATTGGTCCAATTAATTTTAAATTATCAATTTTGCAATTTTCAATCAATTAACAATTATTCAATTATTAAAAAGACAATAAAAACCCCGGAATCGTTATTCCCAACCTGCCTGCCCTGACGAAGCGTAGCGAAGAAGGGATCGGAAATCCAGTTATTATGTTTGCTCTAGTGCATTCTAGATTCCCGCCTCCGCTCATCGAGTCTGAGCCCCGAGGGCTCATCCCTCACCATTCGGTCTTGAGCTCATGGTCGAAAGAGAGTCGAAGACGGGAATGACGACTTAAAGATGAAGGTAGTTTCTAATCGCTTAGGTTTTGAACTTATATTTTTTGATATTGTTTAGTATTTAGGATTTAGAAATTAGTGCTTTATTTGACATTTGTTATTTGAAATTTGACATTAAAAACACCCTCCCCTAGCCCCTCCCAAAAGGAGGGGGATAATAGGAATGAGGGTGTTTTTTGTTTTTCTATTTCGGCAAATTCTTTCTAAATCTCTGAAGGATATCTCTGGCAACGTCTTGTCCGCCAAAGCCGAAGGCAATAGCAAATGCAGCCGTAAAGCCGTAAACTAAGCCTTGAGTCATAACGTCTAGAATGTTGATCCCGACTATTTCAATTTTATTTAGAGCAAGAAGGAAAGCGGCAATTACAACAAGCCATCTGACCATGTCGGCCAAAAATCTGGATTGTTTTGCTTTTAAAGCAGCTGCAACACCTTCAACGGCTCTCGATAAAAAGTCAGCGACTACAACACCAACTAGGAATATGACAGAGGCGATTATTACTTTTGGCAAAAAGCTAACTATATCAGAAACGGGACTTAAAGTTCCGTCCGAGATATTTAACGCTTCTAATGCCGGCAGTAAAAATGCGATAATAACAATCCACTGAGCTAGGTCGCCCAAAAACTCGATAAAATCAAATTTGGCCGGATAAATAGTTTTAAGACCTAACTTGTCAATATAAGGCTTTAAGTTAAGCGCCTTTAAACCTCTGACAATCAGGGTTTGCACTGCCCAACCAAAAAGTATACCAAGCAAAATTATGACTACAAACGTAAATACGTTAGGAATATAGTCAACTACCTGTTGCAAAGAACCCGAAATTTTATCTGCGGCATCTGTCCAAGAAATGGTATTCATCATCTTCACCTCCTTTCTAATTAGACTCGAGGGCGATAATTTCCCTCTAACCTATTAAATAGCGAGATGAAGGCTTCATGTCAATAGAATTATAAAGGCTTTAAAAAAGCAAAATCTGCCTTGCCGTTTGTTAGATGCTCATTTTTATACGTTTTTCTCCCCATAAAAGGGCCACGGCCACTTTAAAAGAGAGATTTGTTTTTTTATATTGGAGCACCAACTCGCACAAGGCAGGTTGATGTTTTCACTATAAATAATTGGCCCAAAATAATCATTGGCCAATATGTAAATTTTTTTATTTTAGAGAGGATAACATTAAACCAAGTTTAATCTGCATCGCCCCATTAAAAGTCCTGGGGTCCAGCTTAATAACTTTCTTTACTTTATCAAGGCGGTAAATAAGCGTATTTCTATGAACATGGAGTTCTTCTGCCGCTTCCGTTAAATTCATCCCGTTTGTAAGGAAGACATCGACGGTTTTTTTAAGTTCCACATCATCTAAAAGTGGTTTTAACAATTGGTAGGTCAAATCCGATTTACGCTGGTGGGAGATAGGCGCGAGACTGATAAAAATTCCGACATCCAAGATATGATACAGCTTACCCGGTCCCCAAATTTTGCAACCAATTTCTAGGGCCAGTTTTGCATCATTAAAAGAATTTTTAAGACCTTCTAGGCCGGGATAAAATTGACCAACACCAACCGTAATATCTTCTATCCCGGTTATTTCTTTTAATTTATCCATGAAATACTCACCCTTACTCTTGAAAAACCGGGTTGAGTTTTCTGTTGTAATTTTACTTCCCCTAATCCCTTTTAAAAGTAAAAACAGATTGTTTCCAAAGTAAACCGGCACATTTTGATCATTATCTTCGAAAGCTTTCCGAATATCTGCCAAAATCTTTGAAATATGCTCTTCAAATTTGGCCATTTTTTCTTCTTGCGAAAGTTTTTGCAGGGATGAAAGAAAATTTTCTTCCAGACCCTTCACGTAACCCAAAATTACAGCCTGATTGGCCTTAAGATTGATTCGCAAAATATCTGCCTGGTCATAAATTTGATTTTCGTCGGTTAAAGTGTCTTCCAAAAGCACTTCTCTTATAAACCCCGACCTTGCCCTATCAATAGAATAAATTCGGCAAAGCAAGATCTCTTGATAAATAAGAACCTCCGACAGGCCTTGAATAAGGTCTATGGTATCCTTTTTAATCTCTTTAAAGGCACCCTCAATGCCAACCGCTCCGATTACCTGACCTTCATATGTTAGTGGCGACCACGTCGTACGTTCATCGTTTTTTTCCTCTATCACGCTTTTTCGAAGTATTGACTGATAGGCATAAAGGTTAAAGTCGCCGGGCCTAGCCCCAAATATAACTGACCCCTTTTCATCTGTTATAATTATTTTCTTTCCCAAGATTTGCTTGGTTTTTTCGGTTATTTGTTTGGCAACATCTCTATTTAGGTTCATTTTACCACCACCTCGCTGCCCGCCGAAAATTGGTTAAATAACATGGCAAGCTTTAATTGAACCGCATCCTCAAAATTTCGCGGATCAAGCCCCAAATTTTCAGTAATTTTATCCAACCTGTAAACCAAGGTATTCCGATGAATTTTTAAAATTTTGGATGTCTTGGTTAAAGACATGTTGGAATCTAGGAAAACTTCGACGGTTTTTCCCATTTCTTCATCTTTAGCTATTTTTTTTAACATCCTCTGAGAAAATTGGAGGTTCTTTTCGTTTAGACCCGAAAGAAGCGGCGCCACCACCCCAAAATCGTTAATGTTAAACACCTTTCCGCTGCCCCAAAGTTCTTCACCAAGTTCGGAAGCAAGGTAGGCTTCCTTAAAAGAGTCTTTAAGTCCCTTTATTCCATGATGATAAGAACCGACGCCGATTGTAACATTGCATCTTAATTCATCTTTTATAATTTGATGGATTGTTTTTAGGGTGGTTTCGAACTGAAGGGCATTCTTTTTTTCTTCTTTTCTTTCTCCCAAATCCTTTAGAACAACGAACAAATTTTTTCCAAAGTAAGCAATTACATTACTGTTTAGCCTCGTGTAAAAAGAAACAAAACCTCGCTGGATCCCTTTTTTATAGCGCCCTAATATTAATTCTTTGTCCTGCATGGATAAGTCATCTTTAAAAAGCTCTTCTTTCTTCTCTCCGTCAATTAAAACCGTAAGGACAATTCTGGGATGCGTCAGATTGATATCAAAAATTCTAGCTTCGGCCTGCGCAATATCTTCGTCTAAATTTTCATTATTTAAAATATCATAAATTAATTTGTCCTGCCGCTGGTCTTTGGAACTAATGTTTTCAGACATCTCAATTTGATTGACCAAAAGTTCTACCATAGACTTTACGGCTGTGGCTAAGGGTTTAGCCACTGACAAAGGCTCATCAATTTTAACGTAACCGGAAATTGATCCGTTTTGGTAAATGGGAAAAATGGTCGGGTCTTTTGAGATCTCATAAATTTTAGTTCTGTTGGCCGGATAAGTACTGGCAAGGTAATGACCCTTTTTGTCAATTAGCACAATTTTCTTAGAAATTATTGGGCTGATTTTTTGAGCAATTATAGTGCTTACGCTTGAATTTAACATTGGCTACCCTTTCAAAAGTTTAATTCATTTGTTACTTTGCACAAATTTTAGCATTATTTTAATATTTGTTCAAGCATTACCGAAATAGCGTCAAAGTTTAGCTTCGAATCATTTACTTTTGAACACAATTTTGGTATATTGTTTGAGTCAAAAAAACAATAAGCAAGAAGCAATAAACAGTAAGAACGCCTTTACTTAATTGTTATTTGTTTATTGTTAACTGTTAATTGATAAGGGCCCGTAGCTCAGCTGGTTAGAGCGCTACGTTGACATCGTAGAGGTCGTCCGTTCGAGTCGGATCGGGCCCACCATTTTACGCCACGAAGCGTAAAATGCCCTTCGAAACTTTAGGTGAAGAAGAGCTGGTCAGTTAAGTAACGAGATTTTATTAAAGGCTTCAAACGGCAAGCCATTAAGTTAACGAATCCAATTTAAAAAGCCGGCTAGCATTAAAGCTAACCGGCTTTGGTTTATGGTTTTTTAAATATTACTAATTCTCTGGTTCCTTCGGCAACAAGAATATCTAATTCCTTCTTTATGAGTTTAACGTTAAAGATAACTTCGCCATATCTTTTATGATCGCTTATCTTTTTGTCAATTACCTCATATTCGCAGAAAAAAGCATCACCAACACACAGGGGAGCCAAAAAGTCAGTTTCCGTTTTTTTATGAAGCATAATTGGATCATAACCTATAAGTAGCGCCCCTAATGCAGTCATTCTTGAAGCAATCAGCTCTCCATGAACGATCATTTTCCTAAAAGGAAAACGTTTTCTGGCATACTCGGAGTCAAGATGGAGGGGGTTTCTGTCATAAGCTACCTCCGAGAAAATCTTAACCTCGTATTGAAAAAAGATAGAGCTTTTAGTTTTGTACTTATTGCCAATCTTTAAATCCTCAAACCAAATGGCCACATGGCATCATTCCTTTTCTTCATCTAAATCGGGAAATTTGCAGTCAGGGTCTTTAAAATTTAGAGGTAAATCATCTGTCTTAATCAACCTACGCCTTTTATATGTACAGTAATGGCTAATTACGTGAAATAGCCCAAAAAAAAGTTCCACTTCCTCATTGTCATAAAATGAACACGCAGTGCAACCATTACCTGCCGTATTTAGATCCTTAGCCATTTACTCACTCCCCTTCTCTTTCGCTTTGGTAAATTTATATCATAGCCTATATGCCAAACTTGATTCTTAGCGGCCTCGGTGTGAGATCAACTTGCTTCTTTTCTTTTTCATCATCCATTTCTAGCAATTCTCTAACTACGCCCTGTACCTCGTCCTGAGTTTTCCAACCTGCCAGATTTGAATAGTCAATTTTTAGAAGTTTATCTGCAAGTTTTTTGATTTTCCTATCCTTTTCCATGAACTTTGAGCAGGAAGCATGTTTCACTACCAAATTCTCGTCATTTATTTCACACATTTTAACCTCCTAAAAATCCGATCCACCTGATGTTATTTCATACCATTTATATAAAAACCCTGTAACCGCATTCTTCCTCAGAACAACAAATGCCGCCTAAGGCTATAAACTGACAATTTTTTTTGTTTGGAAGATCATTGCAAAATCCGTTTTCCTCATTTTGACGAGCCATTTTGACTTTTCTGAAAAAATCTTTTAATCCATTTGGAACTGGTTTCCAATCCACTATAAATCACTCCTTTTAAATTGTTAAATTACAGAATATTTGCATTTTATATTATCTTGTCTTTTTATGATAGTCTATTATAAAATATGTATCATGCTTTATTTTATTACAAATTTAAGGAGGGAAATTATGTCTAAATCATATAGAACAAGACCTTATAACATATTCGATCTTATTCTTGCATCCATAATGTTTTTTGCAGTTTTGCTACTGGTATATTTGGGTCTTTTTATTTTTCTGTTTTTCATTCTGCCGGTATTAATAATTTATATTGGCATAAGATTCTGGCTGATAAACGGGCATATCAAAAAAATGTTAGATTAACCTATTTATTTTAATACAATCTTTTGATAAAATACCTTTAGTATAATAAGAGTTTACGAAAGACTCACCAACTTTCGGTTCTTCGCTAAGGTACCGGCGTAAAGGTCCAAAAGAGAGTGGATTTGAGTCATTGCAAGAAGTGAAACGACGAAGCAATCTCCCCAGAACAATAGGATTGCCACGCTTTGCTCGCAATGACAAAATAAGTCTGAAATTGGGTGGAACCGCTCCGACGCTACGGCCGGAGTCCCAATGCTAGCATTAGAGCATTGGGTATTTTTGTAAGTACTTTAAAATTCTAAATCCTAATATCTTCAGCCAAAGGCTGATCCGCCTCTGGCGGAAAATACTAAACAATATCTCAGCCTTCGGTTGATGACCCGAGGGGTCAAAAATCTAAATATTCTAAAAGTTTAAAACATTAGAAATTTGAATTTATTATTTGTTTAGAATTTGGTGCTTAGTATTTAGAATTTCATATTTCCAAAGGAGGTTTTATGTCTAAACAAATTAAAGAATCACAAGAAATTGAAATTAAGCGCCATTCCTTGTCTCATGTCCTTGCTGTGGCCGTTCAGAAAATGTTTCCGGATGCCAAACTTGGAATTGGTCCGGCGATAGATAATGGTTTTTATTACGATTTTGAGCTTCCCCGTTCTCTTATCCCTGAGGACTTAAAAACCATCACGTCGAATATGAAAAAATTAATTGCCGGCAATGCAAAGTTCGAGCGATATGAAATGCCGGCTGACGAGGCTTTTAAAAAACTGGAAAATGAGCCTTACAAACAAGAATTAATAAACGACCTAAAAAACAAAGGTGAAACAAACGTTTCTTTCTATAAAACCGGCGATTTTGAGGATCTATGCGCCGGCCCTCACGTGGCATCAACCAAAGATTTGCCTCCATTTAAACTTACTTCTATTGCCGGCGCTTATTGGAAAGGCAGCGAAGAAAACATTATGATGCAGAGAGTTTACGGACTAGCATTCTCTACTCAGTCAGAACTGGATGATTATATAAAGATGCAGGAAGAGGCCAAAAAACGAGACCATAGGAAACTTGGCAAAGAATTAGATTTATTTGTCTTTTCTGACCTTATTGGTCCGGGGCTTCCCTTGTTTACCCCCAAAGGCACCGTCATTTTAGATGAACTGCAAAAACACATCGAAAATTTATGCAGAAAACACGGCTTTCAAAAGGTCTCCACTCCCCACCTTGCAAAACTGGAATTATATGAAATCTCCGGACACAAGCAAAAGTTTGGCGACGAACTTTTTCATGTCAAATCCCACTTTAAACAAGACTATGTTTTAAAACCCGTTCAATGTCCTCATCAAATCCAAATTTACGCCTCCAGACCAAGGTCTTACCGCGATTTGCCAATTAGATATATGGAGTCAAACAAGCAATACAGAGACGAGAAACCCGGCGAAATATCTGGCCTTAAAAGAGTTATCGCCATTACGGTGGAGGACGGCCATACTTTTTGCACCAAAGCGCAAGTTAAAACAGAAATTATAACTTTGGTAAAGCTTATTCAGGATTTTTACGATTCCTTAGGACTTCTAAAAACGCTTAAAGTTACTCTTTCCGTTAGAGACTACTCAAGTCCCGAAAAATATATTGGCGAACCGGCAGACTGGTATGAATGCGAAAAAATATTACAGGAAGTTTCGGATAAAATGAGACTTGAAGCCAAAAGATGCGAAGGAGAGGCCGCTCTTTACGGTCCAAAACTAGACTTTATGTTTAAGGACGCTTTAGGAAATGAAATACAAATTCCAACTGTTCAAATTGACTTTGCAACTCCTAAACGTTTCAACCTAACCTACACCGACAAGCACGGAAAAGACGCTATACCGGTAATGGTCCACAGGGCAATTCTTGGTTCTTACGAACGCTTCCTGGTGCTTCTAATTGAACACTTTGCCGGTGCCCTACCAACTTGGCTTTCCCCTATTCAAGTTAAAATTCTACCCATTGCCGACCGCCATAATGAATATGCCGAAAAAATAAAAGCTACCTTGGGTGATATTAGAACCGAAGTTGACGATCGGACGGAATCCATCGGCAAAAAAATCCGCGAGGCCGAAATGCAGAAAATCCCCTATATGCTTATCGTGGGAGACAAAGAAGTTGAGGAAAATAAGGTAGCCGTCAGACGTTATGGCAAGGGCGATTTAGGATCTAAATCAGTTGAGGAATTTGCGAAAGAGATTTTGGAAGAAATTCAAGAGCGGTCGGCTTAAACGCCCCTTTTTACAAAAACCCATTTTACTGATAGAATATCTTCAGGAATATTAATTAACCAAGGAACTTAAAATTTTGAAAAAAATTCTTATAGTTGAAGACGATTTTGGTCTTGCCGAAATGTACCGGCAAAAGTTTACGTTGGAAGGTTTTGAGGTTGAAGTGGCCAATAACGGTCAAATGGCTTTGGAAAAACTGATGTCTTTAACGCCGGACTTAATTTTACTCGATATTATGATGCCCGGAATTGGCGGCCAAGACGTTTTAGACATTATTAGAAATACGCCCGAAACAAAAGATGCCGTCGTCATTATTATGACCAACTTAGATTTAGATAGCGTTAAGGGAAAAGTACATAACACAGTCGAGGGTTATATTAGAAAGTCCGACCTTACCCCGAAAGAGATTGTCGAAAAAGTAACCGAAATATTAAACGAACTTGACACAAAAAATAATGGTAATAAGCTTAACCTATAGGGGATTTTTTCAATATGGAGAATGAAGAAGAAAGAAAATACCGAGTCTTGATTGCTGAAGACGATATTCAGCTTGTAGATATGTACAAGCGAAAGTTTGATATAGAAGGATTTATTACTGAAATTGCCGAGGATGGCGAAAAGGCCCTTAAAGCAGTTAGAGAATTTAAACCGGATTTGCTTTTACTTGATATTATGATGCCGAAAATTGACGGGCTTGAAGTTTTAGAAATACTCCGAAATAATCCCGAGACAAAGGACATGCTGGTAGTCATGCTTACAAATTTGGGTTCAGAAACCGTCGCCCAAAAAATTAAAACACTTCACGCTACCGACTACATTATAAAAGCTGACTTCACGCCCCTAGAGGTAGCAAACAGGGTAACGAAAATTCTTAATGAGAAGGCAATAACTCGACTAGAATAAAGATAATTATAAAACCAATTATTGTTGCAAACATAGCGCCTCGAGTGCTTTTTTCTTTATGAGCCTCCGGCAAAAGATCGCTGCCGCCGATATACAAAAACAGTCCGGCAAAGAAAGCCAGAACCAACGCCAGACTGGTTTTGGTGAGCGTAATGTAAGCGGAAGCAAAAAAACCAAAGATTGGAGCAATAGATTGAACGGCAAGCCAATTAATGCATTCCGCTCTCGTCCTCTTATCTTTTAAAAGAATTACAACAGTATTTAAACCGTCAACTAAACTATGAGCAATAATAGGAATAGCCATCAAAAAACCAACTGTCTGATTTATTTCAAAACCTAGCCCAATAGCCATACCGTCTAAAAAACCGTGTATCGATAACCCAAGCACTCCAAATGATCCTAAATGATTATGAACATCGGCATCGCAATCATCTTCTCCGCACGAATGTACAACCATGGAATGCTCTAAGATGTAGAAAATCAAAAACCCAATAACTATGGAGAGCGTTATATAATTTTGATTTATATCGGTGCCAAGATGCAGGCTTTCCGGAATAAGGTCCAAAATAGAAACGCCCACCAACATTCCGGCAGCTAGGGCCATCAAGATATTTAATCTTTTCTTGTTATTTAGAGTAAAAAAACCACCAACAAAAGTGAAAGCAACTTTTAAAAAGATAAATAAATAACCAAACATAAGCTAATTAAAACAAAGAATAAGTTAAAATACAAGAATCAAGAATTATGAATCAAATATGAGAATGAAGAATAAGGAATAAACTAAAAATCTCCTATATTCTAATATTCCATATTCCAATTCTTGGGGCTTTATACTTAATTCTTTATTCACTTCTGTTTTAGCGATTTGCTGATTAATAATCCGATTTCTCATATAACGCTTCACTCATTGCTACCCTAAGTGTTTCTGTGTTTTGATTTTTGGGATTAATATTTTTTAACTTTGTTATTTGCTGCAAATTTTGGGGGAGTTTGCTAAAAAATAATCTAATAACAGTATCCGGACCCAATATCAGCCATTTCTTTGCACTTCTATCTTTCCCCATCTCTTTTTCAATTTTTTTAAAATGCCAAAATAGATGAACTTTAATATGCCTTTCTATTTTCATCTGGGACCACCCCCCACTTTTAACTCTGCCGGGGAAACTACTAATTATCTCTTTTTTATAATTTAAATTATCATCTTTAAAATCAAAAATTCTTCCGCTCCGAGAATCAACTATGATTAGCGAAACGTCGGGTAATTTTGTTTTCCGTTTCTTTAACCTCAACTGCTCTTTATACTCATAAGATTTCATATTTCCCCTTTTTACTCTTCTTTAAATTGTCGGCTTTAATAGAATTAATTTCTATTCTTTCTGCCAGTTCAATATATTCTCCTTTCTTCTTATTTTTTAACATAATTCTGTGCCATGGTGTTTGCATATCGCTCATAATTCTATTCAACGGGAATTATCTAATCTTTTTATGATAAGAAGTTGAAAAAGAATTTGCTATTTTTATGGTAAAAATTGGCAAAATATAAAAAAGGATTTGCTAAAAGTTTTTTTTGCATTACATTTATAGGTATGGAAGATGAAGAGAAGAAAATTATAGAAGGGATTAAAGCGGTACCGAAGGCAGTCGACCAAGAAATCCTAAAAGACACCGGAATCGTAGCTAAAGAAATTGCCAAAGACGGTAAATTTGTGATAGATGAAATAGAAAAAACCCCTCAGCTCATTGCCGACGGAGTTAAATTTTTAAATAGGCCGGCAAAATTTAGCTTTAAAATATTCTTAAAAAAACTGGGGCCGGGTATTATCACCGGCGCTTCCGATGATGATTCCTCCGGCGTTGGTACTTATTCTTCCGTTGGTGCTAAATATCAATATCAACAAATTTGGCTGGCGCTATATTTATTACCTCTTATGACTGCCGTTCAAGAAATTTGCGCCCGTATTGGACTAGTAACAGACGAGGGACTGGCTGGAACAGTCAGACGACATTTCAGCAAAAAGTCACTTATATTTGTAGCCACCCTTTTACTTATCGCCAATACCATAAATATCGCAGCCGATTTAGGCGCTATGGCTGCCTCAACCCAAATGCTTATTTCCGAAGGAAGTATTTTTCACAATTTTTATTTTCTACTTATAGCTTTCACTTTGACCGTCGTATTATTAGAAATTTTTATTCCTTACAAAAATTATGCCAAAATCCTCAAATTTCTGGTTTTGTCACTCCTTGCCTATGTTGTTACCGCCTTTTACAGTCATCCGGATTGGTGGGAAATTTTGAAACAAACAATTGTGCCGAAAGTAATTATAAACAAAGATTATATTATGTCTATGGTAGCCGTAATGGGAACCACCATCTCTCCCTATCTTTTTTTCTGGCAAACCTCTGAAGAAATTGAAGAACACATCAAGAAACATTTGGACAAAGATAGGTCTAAAAAAGTGGAACTTGCTGAACTCGCCGATATGAGAGAAGATGTTTTCGCCGGCATGGGTCTTGCTAACATTATTTTCTTTTTTATCGTTATTACCACCGCCACCGTGCTTTTTCCAAATGGCATCACCAACATTGAGTCACCGCAACAAGCGGCAGAGGCTTTGCGTCCCCTTGCCGGTAATTTTTCATATATCCTGTTCACCGTCGGTATTATTGGAACGGGGCTTTTGGGCGTACCGGTTCTGGCCGGATCCTCCGCTTATGCCATTGCCGAAACCATGAATTGGAATGAGGGTTTATATAGAAAATTTAAAAACGCTAAAGGATTTTACGGAATAATAGCTGCCTCAACCATTGTCGGATTACTACTTAATTTTTTTGGCGTTAATCCCATAAAGGCCCTAGTTGGCGCCGCTGTGGTTAACGGAATTGTGGCACCGATTTTATTGTTTTTTATAATGCGCATTTCTAACGACAAAAAAATTATGGGCCCGTTTACCAACGGTAAACTCACTAACTTTTTTGGCTGGACCGCTACCGGCCTAATGGGCATCGCCGCTATTCTGATGATTGTTTTGATGATATTTTAAAGAAAAAAAAGAGGACTCCATAAGGAATCCTCAATGAACTAAATGTTAAAATCGAGTCTGCAATTGACTCTGGCAGGACCATCACTGTTTATAAAACTTAGATTTGAAATATATGCATCGTTAATTTCGAAAATTTCTTCACTGTTTTTTATAATGGCCCACTTGCCTCTTTGGCCATAATCCGGTATACATTCTTTTAAAGCAGCGAATGCCCAATTGCCTTTCTGGCCAAAAACGATAGATTCTACATACTCATACGGTCCGTATTCTGTACCATTAATAACACAGGCTAGCTGCTCATTTTCACTGACAAAAAACAAGTGGCTATTCTTTAGGAAATGAAAATTTTCAATATATTCAAACCAACCGAATATTTTCTTGTTAACCTTATAAGCTACTTTGCCATCGCTTTTAATGCGATAGGCGTATTTGCTTTTTCCTAAAAACTTTATATGATCTGCGTCATCAAAAAAATCTTCCATCTTGCCATTAATAACAAAGGCTGTTTTTGTACCGTCTTCGCTTTCTATGCGAATAGCTTTGTTTCCGTTCTCTTCAGTCTCATATCTGATTTTATATTCTTTTTCATCCGGACCTTTAAAATATTTTGTCTTTTCCTTCCTTGGCACTCCGCAAACAAAAAAATCGTCTTCCATCATCATAACATCCACTCCCTTATTTAGATTTTAAAGAACTGTCGGACAAAAAACAAAAAATAATATCATAGTTTTGGTACGTTTACAATCACAAGCTAGCAAATCCGCGGCAGCAGTTCCCCATCCGGCAAATCTATAACCCTTTCGCCACCAATTTTGGTTTTTAAAACCACTTTCTTGTGATTATCAGTGATTGCGCCTATTTTTGTAAGTCCCATGCTTAGAGCTATTTTTTCATCATTTGCATCAATTACTGCCAAAAAACGCCCCTCACAGGCTAAAGTTAGGAAGTCGTAGCCCAACATTGCGCATAAACTCAAAACTTCTTTTTTAAAAGGAATTGAATTTTCAGCAATTTCGATTCCACAACTTGCATATTCTGCTAGTTCATTTAAAATAGCTGCCAGACCGCCTCTTGTAATGTCACGTAAAAATTTAACTTCTTTAGATTTATCCAATAAGTTCTTTATTTCGGGATAAATATTTTGACAATCGGATTTTAATTTTGACGATAATTTAAAATCATTTCTGGCAACTAAAAGCGCAGCGGAATGATCTCCGATAGACCCGTTTACAAAAACCAAATCCCCTTCTTTTATCTTCCCTGGCAAATCATTTTTATAAACCATTTCCCCAACCCCCGTACCGCTTATGTAAATCCCACCGCCGTGGCCTTTTGGAACAACCTTGGTGTCCCCAGCCACGATATCTATTCCCGCACTTTTTGCTTCCGAAGCAATACTTTTAATAATCTTCTCTAAATCGAGAGTTAAAAAGCCTTCCTCGATTATAAAGTTCATGGTAATAAACTTAGGTTTAGCGCCCATTACCGCCAGGTCATTACAGATACCGCAAATGGCTAGTTTTCCAATATTACCGCCGGGAAAAAAGAGCGGGTCAACCACAAAACCATCGGTAGTAACTACCGTCCGTTTTAAATCACCTAAATTTACCCCGTCAGTTAGTATTTTTAAGTAAGGATTTCCAAGATATTTGAGAAAGAGGTTACTAATTAGCTCTCTGGTTCTCTTGCCGCCCCCACCATGAGCTAAAGTAATTTTATCCATTGAACCCACTTTCTGTCATTATGCACTTGCCAAGACGGGGCTGGGGAAATGGAGCATTTTTTTTTAATTTGTTTGTAATTTTTTTCATAAATGCTTCCTAACTGTCATCATCCTAAACTCGCCTGCCCGCCTTTGGAGGGATTTTGGGATCCATTCTCTCTGGATTCCCGCCTACGCGGGAATGACACAAAAAAAGTGCAAGTTGGTCAGTTTTTACATTTTGACTTGTCATTTTGATTTTTGACCTTTGATTTTTGAATTATATGAGTATTTATACCACACCGAACACGATCCTTCCTCGCTTACCATACAGGGGCCAAATGGGTTATCAGGCACACACGCCTTACCAAACAAAGAACATTCAGCCGGCTTCTTCATTCCCTTTATCACCTCTCCGCATGAGCAACCGGGCTTATCAGTCCTTTTTACGTCTTTAATATTAAAAAATAACTTGGCATCAAATTCCTTGTATTTATCATTAATATCTAAACCGCTTTTTGGAATTTTTCCAAACCCCCGCCACGCCGCATTTTCCACTACAAAAAATTCCTTAACCAATTTTTGCCACTCCATATTAACACTTTTAAGCACAACTTTATATACCGACTTGACCTCCGCCTTGCCTCTTTTTACTAAAGTTTGAATTTCCTCCACTGACTCTAAAACGTTTTCCGGCCAAAATCCGGCCACCACCGCCGGTTTTTTATAGATTTTGGCAATATCTTCAAAATAGCCATATCCGGTAACGGTAGAGACGTGACCCGGCAGAATAAAGCCGTCAATTTCACTTTCTCCATCTAAAAGCGCTTTCATAGCCGGCATGATTAATTTATGTGTCGAATAAATCTTTAGATTTCGAATTTTTTTGCGCTTTGCTTCCTTAATTAAAGCTGCAGTCGCCCCAACCGTCGTTTCAAAACCCACCGCAAAATAAAGCACTGTTTTTTCGGAATTAGACTCAGCAATATTTATAACGTCTAAGGGACTATAAACAATTTCAACATTCCCGCGTTCCGCCCTAATTTTTTTTAATGAAATCCTAGTTCCCGGCACCTTTAACATATCACCAAATGCCACAACCAAAACATCATCTTTTTGAGCTATCTCTAAAATATTATCTATATCGCCTTGAGCCGTTACGCAAACCGGACATCCGGGACCGGAAATAAGTTCAATATTTGGCGGCAAGAGACTCGCGAGGCCGGATTTTACAATAACCGCCGTATGTGAACCGCAAACCTCCATTATTTTCATTGTTAGGGTCCGACCCTTGCAAGGGTCGGACCCTTTTTTAAGGTTTTTGGTGGTCATAATCCACCTGCCATTTTGATAATTTCTTTGGCGTCTTTTTTATCAACTTTAGCAATGGCAATTCCGGCATGCGCCAAGACAAAATCCCCCACTTTAGCACCGGTTACCAAAATTAAACTGATTTCTCTTCTAATACCTGAAAAATCAACTTCCGCTTTATCTTTATTTATTTTTTTTATCTGACCGGGGATGGCAAGACACATTAATCGTCTCCTTTGTTAGGGTCGGACCCTTGCAATTTAATAGATACAACTGCCCTAAGGCAATTCCGCCGTCGGAAATTGGAACCATCTTATTATAATACACGTTAAAACCCTTTTTACTTAATTTTTTTAAGGTATTTTCCAAAAGATAACGGTTTTGAAACACTCCTCCGGACAAGCAAACCGTCCTAATTCCGGTTTCTTTGGAAATTTTTAGGGTTTCACTAACTATAATTTCTAAAACTGTTCGCTGAAATTTTCCGGCAATTTTTTCTTTTTTAACACCGCTTTCTAAATCTTTTATCATGCCTTCAATTATCTTGAACACCAAAATTGTTCGATTTTCTACTGAATACCTATACTTCTCCTCAGCCTCTTCGGCCATACTTTCCAAGTAACAAGCCGCCTCTCCTTCGTAAGTATTTTGACCTCGAAATCCAATAAAATATGATGCCGCATCAAACAGCCTTCCCATGCTGGAAGTAAGCGGTGAATTTATTTTTTTTTCATACATTGTTTTTAAGTTAAAAATTTTATCATTCGTTTCATCACCGAATATTTTCTTTATTCTTTCCGAGTTAATTTTGGACTCTAAAACAAGGCTAAGCGCCGCACGCACAGGCTCCACTGAAGCTATGTCGCCACCCAGTAAAGGAAAGTAAGCAAGATGATGTTCCCTGTTTAAATTACATGGATCACCTGAAAAAAACTCTCCTCCCCAAAAATTACCGTCTTCGCCATAACCTAACCCATCGAAAGCCACCCCAATTACCGGTTCGCTTAAACTATGTTCAAAAGCAACACTGGCAATATGGGCTTTATGATGCTGAAATTGATAAACCGGCAAGCCCAAATTTTCCGCTATTTTTGTAGTTTCGTAACCCGGATGAAGGTCGGCTACTACAACCTGAGGACTAATATTAAAAAGTTCTTCGTATAAATTACGAACATCAAGCCAGCGCTTTTTTACGCTTGCACTTCCCATATCACCAATATATTGGCTTAAAATAATGTCCTTACCTGAAGAAAGCGCAAAGCTGTTTTTAAGATCTGCCCCCATTGCTAAGGCCGGAATTAAATCCTTATCTCTTTTAAAAAATAATGGCGACACTCCCCTAGAAGCTCTTATTACCAAAGGTTCTTTATTTACGATTCTGGCTACAGAGTCATCATAGCCTACTGTAATCTCTCGATTATGCATTAAAAAGTAATCGGCAATTTTTGAAAGGCTTTTTAATGCCTCCTGATCTTTAAAAATAATAGAATGACCGCTTAAGTTGCCGGACGTGACTACCAGCACCTTTTCCCCCGCTTCTTTAATTAAAAGTTGATGAAGGGGCGTATATGGCAGCATAACGCCGTATTCGTTGACACCCGAAGCCACATTTTCGGCCACTATATTATTTTTTTTCTTTTTAACTAAAACTATTGGCGATGATGCAGATTTTAGTAAAGCAATTTCTTCCGCGCTTACCTGGGCAATTTTTTTTAAAGTTCCCTCATCTACCATAATCGCCAGCGGCTTATGCGGTCTATTTTTAGCTTCCCTTAAATAATTTACTGCTTCTTTATTTCCCGCATCGCAAATTAGCTGATAACCGCCGAGACCCTTAACGGCAATTATTTTGCCCTTTTTTATTAGCTTAACCGCCTCCCTTATGGAATCTTTTGAGATTTCTTTGCCTTTTTTGTCTATTAATTTAAGGGCCGGGCCGCATTTTGAACAGGCAATGGGCTCGGCATGAAAGCGCCGGTTTTTGGGATCATTATATTCCGCTGCACATTCTAAGCACATTTTAAAACCTGACATCGTGGTATTCCTGCGATCATAAGGCATTTTTTTGATGAAGGTAAATCTGGGACCGCAACTGTAACAATTTATAAACGGATATAAATAACGCCTGTTTTTAGGATCAAAAAGCTCTTTTTGGCAATCCGGGCAAATGCTAATATCTGGAGAAAGCGACTGCCTGACACCTTCATATTTACTGGGTTTTATTAAAAATTCCTTTTCTTTTTTTGTCTTAATTTCCTTGAAGATTATAGCGTCAATTCTAGCTGCTCTTGGTGGATTTTTCTTTAAACTTTCGATAAATTCATCAGTAATTTTCTTTTGTCCCTGAATTTCAATAGTAACACCGTTAAGATCATTAAAAATAAAACCGGTAAGTTTAAGTTTATTTGCCAAATTATAAACCTCCGGCCTAAAACCCACACCTTGAACAACCCCGATAATTTTAACTCTAATTCGAATCATGAGAACATTATAACAGAGAAGGACCGAGAAAATGTCAAATGTCCAATTACAAATTACAAATGAATGACCAAATCCTAATTTTTTAATTTAATCATTAAGATTTCATTTGACATTTGGTATTTGAAATTTGACATTAATTCTTTTGTTAACTGCTATCTGTTTACTCAAAAATAAACTATCTTAGGCGTTATCTCCTCATCTGTCATGGCAAAGGCCATTATGATAATAATATCTCCTTTTTCCACCAAATGAGCGGCGGCACCGTTTACTATAATTTCTTTTCCATTTCCTTCCATTACATATGTTTCAAACCTATTTCCGTTATTTATATTGGCAATTAAAACTTTTTCGCCCGCCCAAAGATCGGCCGCTTCCATTAACTCTCGGCAAATGATAATGGATCCTTCATACTCAACATTTTTATCCATTACAACCGCACGATGAATTTTAGATTTCAAGACTTTTCTTAGTTTCATTTTTGTCCTATAAAATAAGTTTTAACAACATTATACCGATTTATAGCAAATTTGAAATTGATTTTTAATGCATTTTTCGGTAGAATAACTAACCTGAGTACTTTGACAAAGGAGGAGAAATGGATTTAGAACAAGCGCTTAATGAAGTTCTTTTTTACATTGACGACAATATTGTGGATTACAAAAATAACTTACGATCAAATCAGCGGTTCAAAGATGAATTACAAAAGAAATTTAAAAGTATTTCAAAAACTTCATTTTTTAGACAATTTCGAATTAAAAGACTGAACAAACAGATTCGGGATGTCGAAAGCTCTACTAATAAATATGCTAATAGCATTCGTTATTGAACGGTTGCTAGAGAACAAGTAAAGCAGCAGAACTTGGTTTATACATTAAGCCAATATTGTCACCTTTTTTTAATTAAAAAACCGCATGGTTATTTTTCCATGCAGCTTAAATTATATGACGTAAATCCCTATTCTTTTCTTTTTAACACAACTGGCAATTGCTTCCTCAGTTTTTTCGCTTGATTCTACTTTTAAATGCCATTCAAAGAAAATTGAAATTCCCTCAGATGCCGAAATCCTAAACGAATATTTGCCTTTAATTAAACCATATATCCTTTTCATAGATTTTCAGTCCCACCGAGCTTGTGTATTTCTTTTAGCACCTGTATGACGGTGGACACTAATTGCTCCTTTCCACATCTATGGCTACAACCAGCTTTAATAAGATCATCCACATAGAAAGCTGAATTTGCAATAATCGGCCCTGCAAAATGACTTCTAAGGTACTTAATCATAAAAAAACGTCCGTATCAAGTTCATGCACAAGACATCCCTCTGTAACAATGATGTCAATGTCTTTTCTGCTTTCAAATATCTCGTATGTTTGACTCACATCATAAGCCTGCAAAACTTCACAACCGATGGTTTCAAGACGATACTTGTATTCTGCTTGCAATCCGCCATGATCTTCAACCACTAACACTACCGGTTTTCCATTTTTCACCGTATCTCCTCCTTAAAAAGATAACTTGCTTTATGTCCTGTACAGGCAATAAAAATACCTGACTATGCGCCAAATTATAAAACCAACCATGAAGATAATTAAGAGCGCGGATAAGTAACCGCCAAATATTCCACCAAAAAAACCAAACCATAGGCAGTTCCATGCCTGCTTAGTCAATTCCGATTCTCTTTTAAAAATGGAACTGGATCCAACTACAATTATAAATGTTAACCACGTAAAAATTCCACTTATCAGAATAATTGCCCCTGATCCAAAATGAAAATCATTTGAATGAGGAATTTTTGATAGAAAATCAAACAAAGGTAAAAACGGAAAAGACAAAAGGCCCACCTCTTATAAATTTTTAATGAACTGGCCCCGATTCCAGCACAAATTCGCTTTTTGATCAATAAATTGTTGTGACATAAATTGTTGTGACAAAATATTTATTAAGACAGTCAATTCTAATCCAATAATCGGACTAAACGGAGTGTTTTGGTGCAGGAAAATTCTTACTAGAAATTCTCCTTTCTTTTCATTATTTTAAATAACTTTTCTTTCTCTTTTTGCATTACTTTGGCGGCCTCATTATCACTCGCTTGGTAGGCTGTTTTATCCAACTCCTCAAAGGTGTTACCATCCTTTAAATACTGGCTGGCATTAGGAAGAGATTTCAGTTTCTCGTAAGGAGGCATATAGTCATTATAC
>MNYC01000012.1 GCA_001872945.1 bacterium CG2_30_37_16 | reverse complement strand
TAAAAAATGATTCTTAGGAATAATACTATCATAAAGGAAGTCTCCAAAAAATGAATCGGTGGAATGTTTTTTAAAAGCCATCTAACCCTCCAAAATTAATAACTAACTTATTTATATTTTAGCTTCCTAAGGCCAAAATGTCAATCATTTTAGGGGCGCTTTCTAAGTTATTTAATGAGCCTTTTTTTATGTTTTTTAGACAGCTTTTTTTCAAGAAATTTTAAAAAAGTAAGGATTTTGGGGAGTTTTTCAACGGTCTCTTTTTAAGGTTATTGACAAAAACGAATTTATGAGCTATTATTCTTTAGTATTAATGGAGCTAAAAAATGGCGCATACAAAAGCGGGCGGTTCGACGAGGCTTGGACGAGATTCAGAATCGAAGCGTTTAGGAGTTAAATTATTTGGAGGCGAGATAGCAAAAGCCGGCAATATTATTATCAGACAAAGAGGAACTAAATACAGGGCCGGTAATAATGTCTTAGTTGGTAAAGACTATACTTTATTTGCAAAAATTTCCGGTATCGTTAGATTTCAGAAAAAAAATGTGACTAAGTTTAATGGTAAGGGCGAGAAAACTACCTTTGTAAACATTGACGAAACAAAATAAAAAACTCCCTAAAGATTTTTTAAGTCTTCAAGTAGGGAGTTTTTTTATTTCTTGTTTATATAACTATGATACACGATTTCGGCCCAGTTTTCTTTACCGTCCAAATAATTGGGCAAGTCTTTTTTGGAAACCATAAAAGGCTCTAAAAATTTAGTTTCCCTTACACCCACTCTGTTATTTTCAATTTCGGCGTCATAGAGAAGGCCGATATGGTGTCTTGATACTTCTTGACTTTCATCATAAATAAAACCAACAAGTTTTATGTTTTTAAATTTAAGTTTCGATGTGTCAATTTCTTCCTCTATTTCTCTATGCATTCCTCTTTCAATAACGTCTTTTCCTCTATCTCCTGTGCCTGAATCCAAGGGGTTTATGTGACCCCCAACGCCAAAGGTATAGGCTTCGTAAAGCCTCTTTTCCTTACCCTTGGGAAGCCTTTTTAAAACTAGATACTTGTCTTTTTTGTGGACTAAGACATAGGGGATAATTTGTTTCCATTCTTCGTTTATCTCGGCATCGTCTCTATCTATATACCTTACTGAACTTCTTATCTTTCTGTAAAAAGAATTAACGTTTGTATCTTTAAAGCCCGTAAAAAAACCAGCCTGCCTAAAAGTAATGTCATCGATTGCGAGGACTCTTTCTTTAATCTTCTCGGGATCAAAGGTAGGTTCGGGTAGGATATCTATTTCGATGCCCGCTTGTCTAAATATTTCTTGTGCTTCGATATTGGTATAACTTAAGAAACAAACGAACCTTTTAATTTTTGCATTAACTAAAAGCCTAGCACAGTGAGAGCAGGGAGAAGTTGTGCAATAAATAGTCGCGCCATTTATGCTAGTTCCACTTAAAGCAGCCTGGATAATTATGTTTTCTTCGGCGTGAATTGCTCGGCAGACACTGGTCAAGGATCCGGAAGGAATGTTATTTTGATCCCTTAAACAACCAAGCTCAAGACAATCTTTTATACCTGAGGCGGCACCATTATAGCCGGTAGTCAGAATATGCTTTTCCTTAACTGCAACGGCACCAATTTTTCGTCTAATACAAGTTGATCTTTCTGAAACCACTTTGGCAATTTTAAGAAAATATTCATCTATGTCGGGTCTTAATTTCTGTGGCATATTATTCCTTAATGATATTTACGGAGATATTTGCGGTAATTCCATGGCCAAGCTTGACTTCTATCTCATGTTCTCCGAGTTCCTTTAAGTGAGGGGTATCTATATCGTGCTTGTCGATGTCAAATCCTTTCGTTTCCAATGCTTTGTGAATATCTTTGGCGGTAATAGAACCAAATAATTTATCGTTTTCGCCCGTTTTCACCTGTATTTCAAGTTTAATTCCGCTTATTTTATCGGCTAAACTTTGGGTTTTGGCGGTGATTTGCTCCTCTTCTTTTTTGATTTTATCCATTTCCTTTTGTAAATTTTTAACGTTTTCCTCGCTCGCAATTTTTGCATAACCGTTTTTAATGAGAAAATTTTTTGCATATCCATCAGCGACATTTTCAATTTCCCCATGTCTTAGATTCCCAATTGATTTTAATACGATAACTTTCATTTTGCCTCCTCTTTAACCCTCTCTTTTATTTTAATTATGCTTTTTACGAACCCATTAAATAGCGGATGTGGAAATTGCGGCCTGGACTTGAATTCGGGATGAAACTGAACACCAATCATAAAAGGATGATCGCTTATTTCGGTAATCTCGACTAAAGTTTGATCCGGCGATACTCCTGCAACTTGCATTCCATTATTTTCAATTTGTTTTTTATAATCATTATTAAACTCAAAGCGGTGGCGGTGCCTTTCGGATATTTTTTCCTGGCCATAAAGTTTAAAAGTTTTTGACTTTTTATTCACATGGCACGGCCAAGCTCCGAGCCTCATTGTTCCGCCTTTTTTTGTAACAAATTTTTGATCTTCCATAATATGAATTACGGGATGCTTGGTCTTTTCGTCAAATTCCGTGGAGTTTGCATCTTTTAGCCTCAAGACATTTCTGGCAAATTCAATTACCATAATCTGCATTCCTAAGCAAAGTCCAAGGTAAGGTATCTTGTGCTCCCTTGCATATTGGGCGGCTAAAATTTTACCCTCAATGCCACGATGCCCAAAGCCGCCTGGAATTACGACTCCATCCAAATTCTCGAGCAAAATTTCCGGATTCTTTTTCTCTAATAGCTCGGCGTCAACCCATTTAATTTTTGCCTTAAAGCCATTCTTCCAGCAGGCTGCTTTTAAGGCTTCTGTAACGGAGGCATAAGTGTCCCAATTGGCCATATATTTTGCAATAATGCCAATGGTAATTTCTTTTTGAGCAGAATTAATGTTGTCCACTAGGTTTTCCCAGCTTTTGAGATCCGCTTTTCTTTTGGGTAAGCCGAGTTTATCAGTAATGTATTCTCCAACCCCGGCTTTTTCTAAGTTTAAGGGTATCCTGTAGACGGTGTCGATAGTGGGCAGTGGAATGATGGCTTCGGTTGGGACGTCCGTAAAAAGTGATAACTTTTCAAACATGCCATTCTCCATAGGATAATCGGCTCTTACCATCAGCATATCGGGTTGAATTCCCTCTTGTTTTAATTCTTTCACGCTGTTTTGAGCCGGTTTTGTTTTTAACTCGCCAGATGTTGCCAGGTAAGGTAAGAATACTAGATGTGCATAAAAAACATTTTCTTTGCCGACAATTCTTTTCATTTGTCTGATAGCTTCTATAAAATGAACACCTTCATAATCCCCAATAGTACCACCGAGCTCCACTATTAAAATATCAAACCCCTTGGTAGCTTCAAAAATAACTCTTTGACATTCTTGAGTTACGTGTGGAATAACCTGTACGGTTTTTCCTAAATATTTTCCCTCTCGTTCGGCATTTAAAATATTGTTATAGATTTGGCCGCTCATGATGCTGGATTTCTTAGTAAGACTGACGTTTATAAATCTTTCATAATGGCCGATATCTAAATCTGTTTCGGCGCCATCGTCTGTAACAAAAACTTCCCCGTGTTCACCGGGGTTTAATGTTCCGGCATCAAAGTTTAAATACCGGTCAAGTTTTTGCAGGTTAACCAAAAATCCGCGAGCCTTAAGGATAGTCCCAATAGAAGCGGCAGCAATTCCCTTTCCAAGCCCGGATAATACCCCGCCCGTAACAAAAATAAATTTTGTATCTTTATTTATCATTTCCACCTCCTCAACAGTTTATAATTTGGTCTTTATAAACTCAAGAGCTTTTTTTATTACCGGATCATTTTCTTCAAAAATAGTGGCATCGTCGCCAGTAATGTCTATGTCTGGCGATAGTCCCTTCTCATTTATTGATTTATCGTTTGGAGTATACCAGTGAGCGGTTGTTATTCTTAGAATGGACGAATCACCGTAGGTTATAAGCTCTTGAACAGAGCCCTTGCCAAAAGTTTTTTTGCCCATTAGAGTTGCTCTTTTATGGTCGGATAATGCACCGGCTACAATTTCGGCCGCTGATGCTGAGCCCTCATTAACTAGAACAACTATTGGGACACGTGGGTCGGTAAATTTGCCGAGCCCACTTGCTTTATGAGAAGTGACAATTTTGCCATCATTCTTTTCAATCAAAATATCGCCATTTTTAATAAACTGAGACACAACATCAATGGATTTATCCAAAAGGCCGCCGGGATTATTCCTCATGTCGATAACAATGCCTTTAACGTTTTTTAATCTAAAAAAGTCCAGTCCTTCATCGGTCAATCTTGCCGTATCGTCAGAAAACTTCTTTATATGGAGATATCCAATGCCGTTTCCTTTTATTTCCCATGATACGGATTTTATTTCAATTCTTTCCCTTGTAATATTGAAGGTTAAATTCTCCGAGCCTCTAATAATTTTAAGTTTAACCTTAGTTCCTTCTTGGCCTCTTATTTTTTCCACAGCTTGATCTACTGTCATTCCAGCTGTTTCCTCGTCGTTTATGGCGTCAATTATGTCATTTGGTCGTAGGCCCGCTTTTTTGGCGGGAGATTCTGGGAGGGGGGCAATAACGCTAATTCGCTTGTCTTTCATGCCAACCTCGGCGCCAATCCCTGAAATGGATCCGGCAAACTCGTCCTCGAACTGCTTTGATTCTACGGGTGTCATAAAATATGTGTACTGATCACCAGCTGCGCTAACCATACCGGATATAGCGCCGTATAGAAGTTTTTGTTTGTCTATTTTTCCGTCGTATTTGCTTTCAAGGTCATCATATACCTTCCAGAACATACTAAAATCGGTTTCTATGGGGCTAAGGGATATTTTTGGTATAAATCCACGGCTTACGTGCAATCGTTCTTGTCCCGAAACCCAGCCGACGCCATAGCACATAAAACAAAGTAGGCCTACTGATAAAAATTGAAGTACTTTCCTATACCTATTTACAAAATTCATACAAAAATTTCCCCTTTGACTTAGTATAATAAAAATCGGCAATAAAATAAACCCTAATTAGGGAGAGTGTCATTGCGAGGAACGAAGCAATCTCTTTACGCTCGAAACAAGATTGCCGCACTCCTTCCAGTCGCTCGCAATGACGTTTTTGGTGAGTTATTCAACGGTCTCATTAGGATTTCTTTGCAAGATTATATAGTCTTCAAAGGATTTATTTTCAGAGTAATAACTTTTGAAATATTCTACCAGTTTTTTATTCTGAAAATATAAGCTATCGTTCCCTGCCGGATAGATCACGTATTTGGGCTTTGAAGCTTCCATATCTTTAATATAGATGTCAGAAAAACCAAAACCATATTTCTCCCTCTCGTCTAGTAGCAGAACGCTTGCCGAAATGAAACGTGAACCGGATTTTCTGTTTGTGAGTTCATAAAAAGTGGCACCGTAAGTATAGGCTACTATTTTATCGTTTTCACTTGTAACCGATTTTATATATTCTGAAATATCTTTATTCTCCTTGGCTTCTGCTGCCACGGGTCCGCCAAAAAAGTTATAAAATTGCTTCATAGACGTTGTCCATGCAAGTAGTGAGGAGAGAATTAGTATTGATACGCCAATTTTAAACGTTATGGGTTTTGCGTTCTCCCAAAAATATATAAATCCCAAAATCATGACGGGAAAAGTTATTAAAAGATAATAAGGGTAAAAAGATCCGAGCATAATTATAAAGACAAAAGAAATGATAGAAAAATAAGAAAGTATCGTAAGTTCCGGTTCTATATTCTTTCTTAGGTTTTTAATTAAAGTTAAGGAATAAAGAAAAAATGGCAGCACAAAGGATAATAAAACTACTATGAAAATGCCCTGCGGAGATACGTGCCCTGCCCAAGCGCTTTTCATGTATTTTGAGCTAAAAATAAACGAGGCGGTAAAAAAATCATTTATGGCATCATTTTTATAAAAATATAGAAGCCAAATTAAGGTATGAAATGCGAGTGGCAGGCCATATAAAAAAAGCTGCCTGATAATTCGTTTTAACGTTTTTAGATTTGAAATGATTATATTTAATATTATTGGCAAGGAAAATAAAGCAAAATTACCTTTTAGGAAAAAAAGTATGGAAAAACAGAAACCGCTTGCCAAAAGGTAACGGCTTTTTTTGTTATTTAAGTAACTAAAATAAGATAAGACCATCAACAATAAAAAAGTAAGACCAAAATTTTCCGTGTTGTTTCCGCTTGAGGTAAATTGCGATAAATTTCGAAAAAAGACATAAAAAAGTAAAGATATTCTGGAAAGATAGGTGAATTCCTTGGTATTAATTTTTTTGGTGATAATTAGGGCGAGCCTATAAAATAGAAAGCAATCAAAAATGGCGAACAAAGTAAATAAGATTCGGTGAAAAATGATATTGTCGCTTAAGATTAGGTGCATAATTGCATTGATGACAAAAATAATTGGCGGTTTATGATCCCAAGCGCTAATGTAGAGAACGCCGCCCTCAGCAAACATCTTCCCGACGTAATAAAAAATCCAATGGTCTGAGTCATATGGGTAAAACCAAGTGGCAAGTCTGGAGACAATAAATAACAAAACCAAAATACTCCAAAAAAAGTTATTATTGGTTACTATTTTATAAAAGATTCTGTTATGTAACTTCATTAAAGAAAAATAAACGGATTAGCGGTGCCACTATATTTTGGACCATGATAATTAGGTTCATTATATAATACGAATTCTGTCCATGCACTGAAGTGCAAGTGAGATTCGGTAGAAAAACCGGTGCTGCCTTCGTAACCGATAGTTTGTCCCTGGCTTACAGCTTGACCCTGAGAAACGGCAAACCCACTTAGGTGACCATAAAAAGTAACTAAACCGTTAGGATGCTTTATGGCTATCCAGTTTCCCCAGCCTTGTGAATTATATGATCTTCCGATATCTAAAATCATACCATCAGCTGCGGCCTTAATTGGCCCCGGGTAACCCATGTAGATGTCTATACCGTTGTGGATATTTCCGCGATATGGGCCACTGGGATTGCCGCATTCGGCAAAGGACGTGCATCCGTAGCCTTGACTTAGAATTCCAGCCGACGGCCATTTTAAATATCCATTGCCGCTACCTCCCTGGTAGGTGGAAGCGTAATTACCAGTAGCACTTGCTATTGCCGATTCATAGGCGGCCCACGCTTCAGCTTGCTTCTCTCTGGCACTGGCCAGCTGGCTTTGATAGGCCGATTCTATGCCCCTTGTTTGGTCTAGTAGCACCTGTTTATTTTGTCTTTGGATATCTAAGACCTTTTTCTTTTGATCTTGCTCCGCTTTGAGTGATTCGAGGGTTTCTTTATCTTTTTTAAGTTGAATTCTTTTATTTTCAAGTTCGGTTTTTAGAATTTTAATCTTGTTTAAATCATCGTTAACTTTTTCCTGAATTGCTTCAACATATTCCATCTTGTTTAAATATTCCGAAAAGGAATTTGAGCTGGCAATCATTTCCAAAGTTGTCGTGCTGCCATTGGAATATAGTTCAATCAAATATTCCCTTAAAATTATCTGCTCCGCCTTTATTTCTTTTTCGGTTTCGGTTATTTTATTTGTTGTTTCGTCCATTGCTGCGTTAGTGGCGGCGACTTTTTGGGCTAGTAAATTAATCTGTTGCTCTACCATGTCAATTTGGTCATCCATTACAGATACTTCATCTTTAAGGGTTTTTGCATCATTCTTTTTTTGAGTTATTGAGCTTTGAAGATTGTCAATTTGTTTCTGCAATTGATCGATTTCGCTTTTTTTGTCATCGGTAAATGAAGCGTCAACCTTTCTTACAGGAATAAAACCTAGCGAGAGGACGAAGACCGCGAGTATTAAATTGATGCCTAATGTTTTTTTCATTACCTTTGCAAATTAATGATTCAATTCTATTATAGCATATTTTGTCAACAGGGCTAGCCTGTTAAACTATTGCTTCATGTGTCCGTATAAAGTCATATAGCCATTACCGTGATCAACGACCTTATAATGGCCATATCCGTTAGGCATCCAGCCATCCGTAACAACGGTGCCCGGAGCAGCGGCATGAATAGGTGCTCCATATCCGGCACTTAAGTCTATGCCGTTGTGAAAAGAATAGGCGGCATTCCAATTTGGCTTACCATAATATTGAGTAATAATGAATCCGCTAAGAGGCCAATTAAAAGTACCATTATTTAGAAGCGGTAATGGATCAACGGCTACCCCGTTTTTAAAGACCGTAAAGTGCAGGTGGGTGCCGGTAGAATAGCCGGTGTTGCCTTGATATCCAATAATTGCTCCGGTAGATACTTGCCCACCGCTTGTTGATCCTCGGTTATAAAGAGAAGAAACAATGTTTTGGATTTCCCTTTCAGCGGCGGCTTCCTTGTTCCTTGATGCGGTCAATAAATCTTGAAATCTTTGTTCTTCCCCAAAAGTCATGTCCAATAATTTTTGCTTCTCGGCCTTTGTATTATCAAGACTTGTCTTTTTTGCCGTCAACTGGGTTTTTGTTTCGTTTAATTTTTTATTTTCTTGTTCTGCTCTAGATTTATTCTTATCTAAATTAGCTTTAATATCTTTAATTGTTGTAACCTGATTGTTAACTTTTTCTTGCAGTGTTTCGGTATATTCCATTTGGTTCATGTATTCAGAGATATTGTTAGAACTAACAATCATTTCCAGGGCAGAAGTCTTCCCCTGTGAATAAATCTCGGTTAAGTAGTCTTTAAGAAGTTCTTGAGCCTCTTTAAGTTTTTTTTCAGTTTTCTTGATCTCTGCGTTTAAAGATTTTATTTCGCTTTGTAATTTGTTAATTTGCGAAATGGTTAGATCAATTTCTTCGGTGACGGTTGAAATTTCGGTGTCAAAGTAAGCAATTTGGTCATTTAAGGTATTAATTTTGGATTTTTTTTCCCGCAGGCCGTTTTCCAAAGTTTTTATTTGATTTTGAATCTGGCTTAATTCATTTTTTTTATTGTCCAGCGTTGAAGCGTTTGCCGGAATGGCCACGGTAAAGATTAAAAAACCCAAAATGACCTTTAATAAAAGTCTTCTATTTCTAGACATAAATTCCCCCTAAACATAAGCATTATGATTTTAAAAAAGCAAGGAAGTGGTTAAAAACCTAAAACCTTGCGTTTTTTCAAGCGAGTCGCAAATATTTTCTAATGGCAAAGAAAGAGCTTAAAATGCCAATTAATGTTCCCAATAAAAATTCCGCCAGAATTACGGACCATAAGTTTAATCTTAAGAAATTAAAAATGTTGGAGATTCCAAAAAACTGACTGATAGAAGTCCCAGAAAGCGAAAACAAGGGATACGTAATGGCGATGGATACAATTGTGCCAATAAAGCCATATATAGCGCCCTCAAAGACGAAAGGACCCCTGATAAACCAATTAGTAGCGCCTACCAGTTGCATAATTTCAATCTCTTCCCTTCTGGCAAAAATTGCAAGTCGGACAGTATTAAAAATTATGATTAAGGAAATACCGGCAAAAACGGAAGCTAAGACCCAACCAGCTTTTTTGGTGATGCCGGCCACTTTGACAATTTTATCAACAACTGCTTTTTTCTGTCCTTCATAGGAAGGGTGGTCAACAATATTCTTCGTTTTAAATTCATCAATTACTGAAGCTATGTTGCCTTGTTTCTCCGGATCGTAAAAGTCTACCTGAACGCTGGAAGGCAATGAGTTCGAGCCTGAATTTTCAAGTGCTTCCAAAAGCTTTGGGCGGAATTTATACATCTCTCTATAGTCTGCAATAGCCTTTTCGCTAGAAGTAAAAGTTATCTTAAAGACGCTGGAATCGTTTTTAAGGGCATCTTCGAATTGGACAATCTGTTCACTGGTTACGGTTGCTTTAAAATAAATAGACATGTCGGCTTTTTTCTTAACAATATCGGAGCCCTCGGCGATTAGCAGTGACAAAATTGCAAAGAAGGAAATGATCATTAAAGTGATAACCATCATGCCGATAGCGGCGACTGTTAACCAGCCGTTTCTGGCAAAACTTCTTAGTCCCGATCTAACTATTCTTGATAAATCTACGAAAAACAAAATTCCTCCTATATGGCGTATCGGCCAATTTCCTGATCTTTTGCGACTCGACCCTGATTAATTGTAATAACTCTTTTCTTGATGGCATTAACAATTTCCCTGTTATGTGTTGTCATGACAACTGTTGTGCCGTATTGATTTATTTTAAGCAGTAGTTCTATAATTTCCCAAGCATTTTTTGGATCCAAGTTGCCAGTAGGTTCGTCCGCAATTAGTATTTTTGGTTGTCCGATAACCGCTCTTGCAATACCTACCCGCTGTTGCTCGCCTCCCGATAATTCGTTTGGAAAACTCTCCGCTTTTGAAGATAATCCTACTAGTTGCAATATTTTTGGCACCCTATTTTTTATTTCCTTGGTTGGCATACCGGCAGCTTCAAGAGCAAAAGCGGCATTTTCGTAAATTGTTTTTTGCGGCAGCAGTTTATAGTCTTGAAATACAACGCCGATTTTTCTTCGAAGATATGGGATGTCCGATTTTTTCAAATTTGTCAAATCAACCCCGCCCACAAATATTTTCCCGTGAGTAGGTTTATCGTCCATGTAGATGCATTTTAACAAAGTTGACTTGCCGGCACCGGAAGTGCCCACAATTGTTACGAATTCCTTCGGTTTTATATGTAAATTAATATCTTTTAAGGCGGTTGTGCCGTTTGGATATTCTCTAGTTACTTTTTCAAAATATATCATATTTTGGTCTTTTCCTCCCAAAATTTATTAACGGTGAAAATTATAAATGGTGGTTTTATAAAGGTCAATACCTTTATACGTTATTTTTGGAAGCTTCTTTTTTTAAATAAGCTTCAATGAACTCATCTATTCCCCCATCCAATACTAATTGTACATTAGATGTCTCAAAATTAGTACGATGATCTTTAACTTTTGTGTAAGGTTGCATAACATATGATCTGATCTGATTCCCCCATTCTGCCGAAATAGCTTCCCCTCTAATTTCCGAAATCTTTTCTTTTTGTTTCTTATTCTCAAAAGCAATTAGCCTTGAATGCAAAATTTTTAAGGCAGTTTGCTTGTTTTGCAGTTGGGATCTTTCATTTTGCACAGAAACTGAAAGGCCGGTCGGAATATGAGTAATGCGGACGGCTGAATCGGTGGTATTTACACCCTGTCCCCCATGACCGCCTGATCTGAACGTGTCAATCCTTAAATCATCCTCGTTAATATTTGTATCAATATCCTCAATTTCCGGCAGTACATCAACTAAGGCAAAGGAAGTATGCCTAGCCTTATCGGCGTCAAATGGCGAAATACGAACTAAGCGGTGTACTCCGGCTTCAGATTTTAAATAGCCGTAAGCAAACGGACCCTTAATTTCTAAAGTCGTGCTTTTGATTCCCGCTTCTTCTCCGGGTGATATAGAGGTAATTTTAGTATCAAACTCATGAGTATCAGCAAATCTTTTATACATTCTAAGAAGCATCTCCGCCCAATCTTGAGCCTCTGTTCCTCCTGCACCGGCGTAAATGGACAAAATGGCACTGTTATCATCATATTCACCGGATAAAAGCATTTGAAATTCCATTTCCTCAAATTTGTTTTGTAGGTCAATTGTTTTATCTTGTATTTCTTTATCTAAATTGACATCGGAAGGCTTGACCATTGGAAGCAATTCAAGCAGGTCCGCAATATCATTTTTGATACTAAGCCACTCGGAGACAAATTTTTTTAGGTTCCCCAATTTTTTCATTTTTGTGGAGGCGTCTTCGTCGTCCCAAAAATGGGGGTTCAAGGTTTCTTTTTCCAGTTTTTCAATTTCATCTCTTTTATCGTCAATCTTTAGAATTGAAAAACCTTGATCAACTCGGGTCTTTAAGTCATATAAAATTTCTTTTGTTTCTTCCATAGTTTAAACATTATATCAAGAAACAGGCCTCTTTATAAGGGGCCTGTTTTTTTCTTGAATTCTTAGTATTTCTTTAGTGATTTTAGTAAGTCTAGTTTGGTTTTCCTTTTTAAGTAACCGGTGATTCCTAAACCTGTGAAGCTGAATAATATCGCTGTTTCGCCGCCGGCTTGTGGAAGTGGAGGCGGGGTTGGTGTTGGAGTAGGAGTTGGAGAAGGACATGGAGTTGGTGTCGGGGTGGGAGTAGGTGTTGGTGTAGGAGTAGGGGTACATGTTGGAGTTGGAGTGGGTGTACAAGTTGGTGTAGGAGTAGGGGTACATGTTGGAGTTGGTGTAGGTGTAGGAGTTGGAGTGGGCGCTTTCTCTTTTTTCTTGTTGCCATAGTATACGACTGTTTGCTCATTACACTTAACTTCTAATTTTACGATAGGAGTGGTAGCGTCCCAACCTTTTTCAACTACTTCAATTACTTTATAACTTCCAACCGGAACATTTTCGAATAAAGCTTCGCCATTTGAATTAATTCCGTTAGATTTATCGTAATTTGTACCGGATAAATTCATAACAAACGGCAAACCTAAAACGTTTTCATTCGAGTCTTTTGTGCCGTCGCCGTCTTTATCTTCGAATTTAATTACTTTCACTTTTCCAAGTTGTTGAGGCACTGTTTTGGCTTTATTGCCGAATTGGATAGTAGTAGTTTTATTGGCGTCAACATGTACGGGAACCGGATTTCTGGTTGTTGCAACCCAGCTTTTTTCATCGCCTTCAGTAACCTGATAATTACCTTCTTTAACACCGTGGAACCACGCTTCTCCGTTGGTGCCGATATAAACGCTTTTGCCGTTTGATAATTTCATTAGAAATGGTTTGCCCAATTTCTGTTCGCCGGTGTCCCATTTTCCATTACCGTTGACGTCATTAAATTTTTCGATTTTTATAGAACCTTTTTCCCATTCCCTAACCTTAATTGGGTTTCCGCAAGATTTTACGATAGCATATGAGGCATTTCCGTTTACATCAAGCCTGATAAAGGCAGGAATAGAAGAGGAAACAAAGGAAACGCTTGGCGGTCTCCAATACAATGACCCTATTCTTACAGAACCAGTCATGTTTGATCTTCCGGCTGAAAGAACATTTTTACCGACAACTTCGTTATTATAAACAACGGTGCCGGTTTTGGTAACATATCCGTCAACCCAAGAATTAATTTGGTCGGTATTTAAACCGAACTCATTGATATAAATTTGCTTAAGGTCAGTGTGTTTACTGTCGCCTTTATTCATTTTGCTGGTGAATTCATCTTTAGTGTATGCGCCGCCGTACATTACCGAATTATTATCATAATCTCTCGGTGAATTAGTGGTCGCAAATGACGGCACTAATGATACGGATAAAAGCGACAAACCAACAAACATATAGAACAGTTTGTCGATGAAAGTCTTTTTTCTTTTTAATTTGTTCATTTTTTACCTTTCGTTAAATAAAAAACAGGAATTTACCCTCTCCTGTTATTGATTGTTAAACTATAGCATGAATTTAAATACTTGTCAATATAATTGTTTATATTAATAATTCTAGAACACCATACCAAATAATTAATATAAATGTAATGAATAATTATACAAAGAAAGTACACCAAAAAAGGTATTTTTGCAAGCACTTGTTTTCTAAGAGCCTGTTCATAATCTCACCGCCAGTATAAGAAATAACGGGCTTATCGGCTGAAATCTCATAATTTCGGCTGCAAATTGTAGAAATCTCGTCAAAGTATCTTGATATTCTTCCTCAATTTCAAAAATTTTCGCTCGAAATTATGAAAATTTCAGCTCGACATGAGATTTTGAACAGGCTCTAAAATTTAAAAAGACGGAATTTTATCACAACATCCAATAA
>MNYC01000040.1 GCA_001872945.1 bacterium CG2_30_37_16 | reverse complement strand
ACCCCTTGCCGAATCGAGCCAAATAAACAAATTGTCCACTGGAAGTAAGGACAATCAAAGAAAAAACATAGCAGTGGAAGATTTAGAGCTATTAATTGGGAAGGAAATAGAAAAATACACCATCTTGCCAGAATTTTTACAATGGGCATTAGAAGGATTAAATAAAAAAAACGATACCGAGATTGAAGACAGGACGAAAGTTTATGAAATGCAACAAAAAGCATTATTGCAGGCTCAAAAGGAATTGGACGAACTTACCAAAATGAGATACCGCCAGCTTATTGATGACGAAACTTTTATCAATGAAAAAAATATACTTCAGGGCAAAATTACACAATTTAAAGAAAACTTACGAGAAACAGAAACACGAGCCGAACGATGGCTTGAACTTACCGAGAAAACATTTAGTTTTGCAACTTATGCCCGTAAAGCGTTTATTAACGCTAAAGGCAAAGAAGGGTTAGAACTAAAAAAAGAAATTTTATTGGCATTAGGAAAAATACCGATAATAAGAGACAAAAAGCTATTTATTGAGTCAAATGAGTGGTTTGTTCCCATCAAAAATAGCTATCCTGCATTAGAAAAAGAATACCTAATGTTAGAACCAGCGAAAATGCCGATGAACAAAACAAAAACAGAGGCTCTCGCCTCTGTTCGTTCACATTGGCTCCGGCGGCAGGATTCGAAGAGTTGTCCGAAGGCATTAGACGTTGTAGAAGTCTGATTTCTACACTTCATCTCGATTTGTTTATATACCAGATTTGAGAAAACAAAAAAGCGGACTAAAGTCCGCTAAAGTTTTTCGATAAATTTTCTTTGATAGGAACAGATAGATCCAGAGAGTGGATATTTTTGGACATAAATAAATAATTTATCGCTAGCCACTATTCTACCCAGATCAATCCCCCCTTTAAAAAGTCTACCCTTTTTGGTGTAAAGATTTATTTCGTCTCCCTCCACTGCTTTTCTGCTTCGGCCGAACCGGCTTCTTATTTGATTCAAGTATTCAAGGTATTCTCTGTAGCCTAATTCTCCATGGTATTTATTACCAAGGTGAGTTTTTTCACATCCGCCACAATAAGCTCGGTTAATCTGACAATAACTGCTTACGATATATTTGAATTTCTTTTCACAATAAAAACAGACAATTTCTATAACTTTCTTTTGCCTTGGCATTTTAACCCTCCTTTTAGAAAGAATATTTAAATTAATTAAAGAGCTATATCTCCTTCTGTTTTCACCTTTCTTTTATTATACCATGTAGTAGAACTTCGACAAATTACTTTAAAAAAGTTTTCGTAGGAAAACTCAAGTCGAAGTTTCACTACCTGGCATACTGTCAATACTATAAACAGACCAGCGACAAATAAAAAGCTTAATTGAATTTATTGGTAAAAATAGGTAAAATAGAAAAAAGCACATTAAATTATAAAGGAGGTGAGTAAGAGATGAAGTTAGATAAGAATGGAAATCTTTTAGGCATTTACCTTCAAGAAATAAGGTCTATTCCTTTATTGCCTCGCCAAGAAACAAATTCACTCTTTCGGTTAGTAAAAAAGGGTAATCAATTGGCTAAAAAGGAGCTCATAAAAGCAAACCTCCGTCTGGTTGTTTCAATAGCCAAAAGATATCAGCATGGTGGCTTGGAACTGGGGGATCTGATCGAAGAAGGAAATTTTGGTTTAATTAGAGCGATAGAAAAATTTGAGCCTGAAAGGGGAGTGAATTTTTCTACCTATGCCAACTGGTGGATTAGAGCAGCTATTATCCGGGCTTTTGCTGATCAGCCACGGACAATTCGCATTCCAGCTTATCTTGGAGAGAAACTGAATCTTTTAAAGCAGGTTGAAAAATGTCTTTCTAAAGAAAAGGGACGGGAACCTCATCTGGAAGAAATTGCCCAGAAAGTGAATATTCCAGTCACAAAATTAGAAAAACTCCTTCAAGTATCCAGACAGACCTTTTCTTTAGATACACCTGTAGGAGGAAATGACCCGCCAGGATCTGATCTTATAGGAGATTTAGAAGATTTTATCGCTGATGAAAAAGCAGTTAATCCTGAAGAAGCAGCTATTGAGCAAAACCTAAAAGAGATAGTAGTTAAAGCTCTTTCTACTCTTACTCATAGAGAGGAGGAGATTCTCAAAAGACGTTTTGGAATCAGGAAAGAAAAAGAAGAAACTTTAGAAGAGATAGGCCGAGAATTCAAACTAACCAGAGAAAGAATCCGCCAGATTGAAAAGAAAGCCCTTCAAAAACTTCGTGATTCAGAGGAAAACCAAAAACTTAGAGAATTTCTCGAATAAAAAAGGGTTAGCTTGAAGAACAAACTGACCCTTTTATCTTAGCCAAGGCCTATCCGGATGATTTTTTAAAATATATTCATATTTATCAATACTTTGTCCTGTTTTTTCATCAAAAAGCGGAGCCCCGCCCATTATAAACTGATTGATTTTTAAAAAAAGAAAATGGCCCCTGTGCTTGTGTTGCGCGAGGGCCGTGTTAAAAAGGACCGAATGTCGGTTATTTCACGTTCATCAACTCAAAGTCATCTTGATTACCGGTAGTGACCTCCTCTAGGGTGACCTCCTCCAAGGTGTCCTCCTCTTGGATGACCTCCTCCATGGTAGCCTCTGCCAGGGTGGCCCCAACCATGATAATCCCTATAGCCATAATACCCATAATGACCGTACCACCCGTAATATCCATAGAGATAGGATGGATAGTAATAATCGTGATACGGGTAATACCCATAATAATCGTAATACCCATAATCATATGGGTAGTCTGGATACCTATAACCTACATACCCGACACAACCACTAAATACCAGAATAATCACAAGCATGATTCCCATCAAAAACTTCTTATTCATAAGGCACCTCCTAAACTCGTTATAGTTTTAGATAAATATCAGAGGCCAGAACCTTTAAGATTAACTACCTCTAGTTCAGTCCTTTCATCTTTTTTTTCTTTTATTAACGAACTTAAATAAAAACTGGTTTTCTTGCCGAATTTACCACAGTTGAAGTTGCATTTCACTATTGTAGTATATTTTTAGTATAAGGGTTATTCACAAAATATCAAGGAGGGCCTACGAGAGTTACCCCGGAATGCATACTTCTCGGTCTTAAATTTTCGTGTCCTAACGGGATGACGCATTTAGAACTTGAACTGGGACATAGAAAACTCCCGTAAAATCTAGGCCTCTCGGTAGGTCTGATAAAAAATGTTACCTGCTCCGCGGACTGGCGGCTGTTAGAACCTATTTGATGGAGATTTAACTTAATTGATTTGCAAGACATCCCGATTGTTGATAAAATTCACAATAGGTGGTAAAGTAAAAATAGTAAAATATCAATAATTCTATGCCTAATAATCCTTTTAATACAATCAAAGATTTCGTTCAGGGCAACGAAAAAGTAAAAAAAGCGATGGAAGTGTTTGAAAAAGCGCAGAAAAAATATGAAGAATCTGTCGCGTCGATGAGCTATACCACAAAATCAAAACCGAAAGGTTCTAATTCGGTATCAACTAAAGGCAATTACAATGTCTACGTTTCAGGAACTGGTAGAGGGTATTAAAGACCCTAAACAACATCACGAACTGCGAATTGGTTTAATAAAAGAAATCGAAGGTATTACAAAAAGAAAACTAATTGTCTACGCAGTAGATTTCAATAAAAACCATCCAGCAGTTCCTAATTCTATCAATCAATTAGATTTGACGGCGTTTTCGGATTTAATTGAAAATATAAAGGACGATAAAATCGACATCTTCATTCATAGTCCAGGAGGATCTGCGGAAGCAACTGAACAGTTGGTATCAATGCTACGGGAGAATTTTAAGGATATTCGTTTTATTATTCCAAGAATGGCAAAAAGTGCTGCCACGATGTTCGCACTTTCTGGTAATAAAATTTTAATGGATGACAGGTCGGAACTTGGGCCAACTGATCCTCAAGTAATTATTCCAGTGCCCGGCGGAATAATGTTTGTTCCTGCAAAGGCAGTTTTAAATGGTTTTGAAAAAGCGAAAGAGATTATTGAAAAACAAGGAGCCGATATTCTCCCTGCTTATTTGCCAATGATTAACAAATATGACTTACACCTTCTTGAAATATGCGAAACATCACTAAAGTTAGCAGATGATCTTGTTAAAGAATGGCTGATAAAATATATGTTGAGCGATAAATCCAACAAAGAAACACTGGCACAGGAAATTTCGGCGAAGTTTTTAGCCCACGATGACCATAAATCTCACGCACGACCAATTACAATTTCAAAAGCAAAAGAATGGGGATTAGTTATAGAAGATATGCGGGACAATAAAGAACTAAGAGATAGGGTGTGGAAATTATATTGCGCTATAGAATTATTTTTTGATAGAAGCGCGGCGGTGAAATTATATGAAAATGCCTACGGTACTTCTTTAATGAAAAACATCCCTCAACCCCAGATAGTTTTCCAAGGATCACCGCCAATACCGCCACAACGACCTCAACCTCAACCACCAAAAGAAAAATAATAGCTAACTAAATAGATAAACTTTTGAAATAAACTCCTAAATAGGGGTTTATTTTTTAAACAGTTCTTTAATGAGTATTAATACTCCATTTAATACAAAATTTGCTTTATCTTTATCGATTTTCCCGATATTAGGATGGGAAGCATCATCGCCAAAATCTTTAACTAAAGCACTTATTTTTTCATAACCACCAGTTATTAAATTTAACTTTTTTAATTCCTCGAATTTGAATTGTAGCCCTTTAGATATATCTATACTATTTTCTTTGCATTTCTCATCTATTAAATTTTCAAAAAGAACCCTACACATTGCTACGCAAGCAATAAACGCACTAAACTTGAAACATTGTACTGCCTCCAAGAACCAAAGGAGATTTTCTTTATTTAAAAGTTTGGTTATGTCGGAAGAAATATCAAAATGGTTTTCCGACTTAATTTGATTTATAGTATCGATAAATAATTTTTGTTTCTTTTCAAGTTCTTCAATCCTCCTCCTCAACTTTTTATTGTTTCTACTCAAATCCTCAATTTTATTCTCCCAATCCTCTAAACGAGAACTTATTTGAAGAATCAATTGACTGGCGGTGTATTTTGCTTTTTCGTATAAATCTTCCGCCTCATAACTTACCATATCTGAAGGATTATAATATGGAACTGCTTTTTTAAAAATTTCTAATTCATCGCCACTTAATTCTTTATAAATAAGAATCCTGAAGCCTCTGATTGTTTCTAGCGCTAAGAAAGCTTCTATCTCCTTTTTATCAATAGAAATTATTAAAAGTTCTAGGGATTTTTTGATAGATAAAAGATTCTTTTTATTCATTAAAATTTATTACCAGCCGAATTCTATAAACAGGCTGTTTATGGTTTAATTTCAAATAATTTCTTAACCAACTCGTCATTTTCTTTTCTATTTTATCTCGATAATTTTCATTACTTCGTCGCCGTAGTGATTGATTACTTTGACGGCGATTTTGCCAGTTTTAGGTTTTGGAAACGGACGGGAAATTGTAGAATATAGTTCATTCCAAACATTCTCGTTGATATCGGCCTTGAGTGCTTTCTTTAGTTTTTCGTACGGCTTATCGGCGCCAAGAAAATAAGCGTGGGTTACAAAGAACGCCTCACCATTGTAATTTGTATCAATAAACCAAGCGGCGATTTCGTGTTCCGTATCGCCAGAACCGCTGGAACGGATCTCACTTTTTACGGGGTCGTAAACGTCTATCCCCGCAATTTCTACTATAATTCCGTCTTTTGTTTTTTTAACTTTCACGTCTGGTTCTCCGAAAGCAAGGAACAAATTGCCAGAACCAGTTTTTTTCAAAAGGTCACCCATTGATAAGTCGGGATTAATTTTTACTTTCATTACTTGTAGACCATTAACTTGCGATGGTTCAGAGAACGCAGAAGCATCGAAAGAAGTCGCTGCAACTACAAGTAAATCAGCGAATTTTTTGGCAACTGTCGCGGCATTACGAATAAAATCGTCGTCAACGCTGCCGAATTCCGGCCCAATAGCAACTGCAGCCTTTTTAAATGTATGGTCTGTTTTATATTCGCCTATAGCCTGAATTTCGGGGCCGCTCGGCAAAATATCCAAATTTACGAACTCTACCCGGCCGCCTTTTCTGCCAGTCTGAATGCCGGCCTTGAGAAGATTCGCCACGATTGTTTCGGTAAATCGCTCTGAAGAAATCATTTCTTGCGCGTCAGAAACCCTATGCGGCGAAAGCGATTCAACCGTAAAAGGGCCGGCCACACGGACAACATTTTTAACTTCATGCGGTTGGTCATATAAAATTTCTTGTTCTGGCTCCTCATCGTTGGCAAGAGATTTCAAAGTAACGTGAGGCACGATTTCATATTCAAATCCGGCACTGACAAATTTTTCGTCTTTGAGTTTATAATATGGATATTTGGCAGCCATCAGCCGCGTTCTTGCTAAAGCAAGAGCCACTCGAGAAGTATCAATTGTAATCCATCTCCTACCCCATTGCTCGGCAACATAAGCAGAAGTACCAGAACCGCAAGTCGGATCAAGAACTATATCCCCTGGATCAGTGGTCATTAAAATACAACGTTTAACAATTTCAGTTACTGTCTGAACTACATATAATTTAGCCTGAAAGCTACTACCTGTATCGGACCAAAGATTGGTTAAGGGATAAACGGGGAAATCTTCAAAAAATCTTACATACCAGATACCTGAACCAACCTTTATTAATCGCTTTTTTTCTGCTAATTTCTTCATTCCATCAAGAGTTGTTTTCCATCCGCCAAAGTATTTCTTACTATCAAGCTTAAATTCTTTAACTGGATTTCCTTGTGATGTTGGATTATCAGGCTTGAACAATTTTACTCCCGAATTTAATAGCTGGGCTAGGTTATCATTTCTTCCTAATCTTCTGCGTTCACCATTACTAAGTTCTATCCAGGAGTATTGAGATCCAACTTCATCATCGATTTGCTTTCTGATATACAGAGAACGGAATTTGAACTCAGATTTATTTTTGGCATACCAACAGATATAATCCTGAACTCGAGGTAGACCTATTTGTGATAAACCGCCAGTTTTTTGATAATTATTTCTGTTATAAAATTATCGGGACCGAATATCTCATCCATAATACTCCTAACTAGATGAACATTCTCATCATTTATCTGCACGAAACAACTTCCGCTTTCGGTTAAAAGTTCACGCGCCACAATAAGTCGGTCGCGTAGATACGAAAGATAAGAATGAATGCCGAGCTCCCAAGTGTCGCGGAACGCCTTAACTTGTTCTGGTTGACGGATAAAATCTTCTAATTTGTTATCTTTTATATCACGCCTACGAGTAGAAACCTGCCAATTGGAACCGAATTTAATCCCATAAGGAGGATCTATATAAATTGTTTGAATCTTTCCGCGCATACCTTCTTTTTCTAAAAGAGAGTTCATAACGATTAGCGAATCTCCCAAAATCATTCTGTTTTGCCAATTATCTTCGTGCTTATAAAACTCCACCGCTTTGCCGAATTGCTGTTCGGCTGTTTCTCCAAAAAGCATCATTTGCTGAATGTCTTCTGCTCCCATTTTTAAACGAGCGATAATAGCTTCTGGCGCGATTTTTTCCTGCACATAAATTGGCACAGTTGGCACAGCTAATTCCACGCCCTGTTCTTTTTTACCAGCCCAAAACAATTGCGGGTCAAGTGAAGGATCATAATCGTATTTCTTTTTCACCGGCTGCTTCTGACGAGGAGAAAGTTTAACCGATTCCTCTTGTGTAGGAATGCGTACGCGCTTGCTATCGTGTTTATACGAGGCAACCGGCGCGGCGGTAGTTGGTTGTATTATTTTTTTCCTTCTCATAAATTATTTTTTGTAAATAAATTATCCGGCGATAAATTATCAAAACCTTTTGTAATACCGGCTCTGATTAAATTTTGAGTCTCATAAATATCCTGCACTTCAAGGATCGCCCATTTTCCATATTTACCAAGATTATTAACTGCTGGTACCCAGAAATCCCGCGTGGTTTTAATCTTCATCGTTTTTCTATCGTCTTTTTTGCCGGTGACTTCAATTATAAGATTGAGCTTAGTTTTATCTGGCGTTTCAATCACAGCGATAAAATCCGGCACATATTGGTGAAATGCGCCCTGGTGTTCGTACGAAATATAAAATCCAAGGCTTTGGTTTTTAACATAAGATAATACTTCTGGCATCTGCTCAAGTTTCTTGGCAACGCCTTGTTCCCACTCTTCGGTGTCGGCAACAACATAATTGACATGGCTTTTTATTGTTTCCCGCACATCTTTAGTAGTCAGAAAATCAACATATCTGGTAGAGCCAATTGTATCATAGGGCGCAAGAATCGGCAGAATTTTCTTATCTTTCTGATGTTCTAAATTCTCAGTAATTATAGCCTGTTGAATTTTAGTCAAGGCGCCTGAAAAATATTCTCCCACAGAAAGATAACCAATTACCATTCGGTCTTTTAGCACAACATAATTTTTAACATACTCTTCGGCGATTTTTCTGAGTTGAGGAGTAAGCCAGTATTTTTCATTTCCTTCGGCATCCGTGTAATAACGTTTAAGAAGCGCTTGCGTGAGCCGTATAATGATTTCTCCTTCGCGACGTTCTTTAATTTTTTCCAATGTTTCTTTTTCTTCTTCGCCGATAAATCCGCCGAGCGTAACCTCGGTAGGCTCATTCTCAATAATTGTTTTTGATTCTTCGGTAAATCGGGCTGATAATTTTGCTTCATCTATTTCATAACGATAGCCTTCAACGCGCGGAAAAGTGATTTCATATTGTTCCTCACGTTCCGGCAAGGCGCGCACTCTATGGATTACTCTTGGTGGTTGGGGTGGGGTAACGCCGGTTACCTTTAAGAAGCTAAATGGCACGCCATATACCTCTGCGTACTCTTCATGCATTAGTCCCGTTGAATCGTCAGTGTTGTAATCAACGCGGCGCAGAGCACGGCCAACAACCTGTTCACAAAGGAGCTGGGTAGAAAAAGCGCGCACTCCAAGAATATGAGTAACGGTATTTACATCCCAACCTTCGGTAAGCATAGAAACAGACACAACGCATTTGATATTTTCTCCAAGTTTACCTGGTTTGCCAACGGTGTTCATTACCTCTCGCAATAATTCTTCGTCCGTTGGTTCATCACGGCCGGGGAAACGGCGTTTATAATCTTGGTGGAAATCTTCAATTTCGTTAGCGAAGACTTTTTTAAATTCATCGCTAATTTTTTCTCCGCTTTCCAGTTGAGCGCTATCAATAATCAAAGTGTTCGGCCGATCATAAAATTGAACTCCGTCTTCATTACGAAATACTTCCAAATTACCTTTTTCAATTTTAATTTTCCCGCTCGCTATTTCCCGTTCATATCCTGCTATCCAGCGATAAACTAATTCCGAAACAGCAGTGTTATTACAAACAATTATCATAACAGGAGGCATAACATTTTGATTTTGTTTTTTATTATCTAAATACGGCTGGTAATATTTCTTTTCGTAATTGCCGTAAAGAGATTCTAGAGCTTCCTGAAGTTTAGTGGGCAAAATATTAACAGATAGATAATCTTTTCCGCCAGTTTTTAATCCTTTTTTAGGTAAATCATCTCGAACATATAACCAAAGATTGCGAAATTCAGGCACATCATCAATTGAAATTGTGTCAGATTCAGTTGGAAGTCTTGGTATTTTAACAACTCCGCACTCTAACGCGTCTAAAAGAGAAAAATCATAAACAACCCAGGGGAACATTGTGCCCTCTTGATAACCTGAACCGCTAAGGAAATATGGTGTTGCGGAAAGATCTATAATCGCATTGACGGCAATTTTCTTAGTTAAGGATTCTAAACCATTAATCCATACTCGCGCTGCTTTATTATTTTCGTCTGCTTCTTGTCTATCTTCACCTGATAGCCTTTCTTGAGTTGGTTTTTCCCGATAACAATGATGGGCTTCGTCGTTAATCACCACCACGCGCGGTTTGTTTAATATGCTTTTAAAAGCCCGATTTATCATGGCATTCGGAGTTTCTTTGACAGCCTCATTTTTTAAGATGCCAGCTGCTTTCATAACTGCTCCTACCTGAAAACGAGGGTTTTGTCTAAGTTCAAGTTGGTGGAAATTAGTTATAAAGACGGTCGCTTGCTGTAATAAATCAAAATCTTGATAAGAAACGATATTATGCTGGCGGTAATAATTATTTTGGGTTTCGTTGGGTTTTAATACATTAAGACGGTCACGAATAGTAATACCGGGCGTGATTATTACAAAGGCATCGGTAAAACGAGTATCTTGCGGGTAGCGAATTTTATTTAAAGTATTGTAGGCAATGATCATTGCCATTACTACGGTCTTGCCAGAACCAGTAGCCATTTTGAATGCTAAACGATAAAGACCAGGGTTTGCATCTGTATTAGATTTCTTTAATTCATTTAATATCCAATTGTCGCCAACTTTTTCTGCAACTTCATTTATATACATTAATGTCTCAAGCGCTTCTATCTGACAGAAGAACAGCTTGTTCTCTCTAGTTTTATCGCACCAATAAGAAAGGAGATCACGCGATGTTTTGGTAATTCCAGAATAGCCACTTTCTAGCCATTGTTTTATTTTGTCACGAACCTTGTTTATAAATTCATTTTCCTTTTGCAATTCGCTGCCAAAAGCACCCTCAGATAAATTCAATTCCGCTTGCTTTTTTTTGTTTTTTGCTCGCGGCACTGGAATATAAAAACTGCTGAGGCGCCGACTATCAATTATTTCTTCCGTTAAACCACGTTCATCCGACTTAAAATGACGACTCGGTTCAAGATATGGCGAATTAAGGATTGGCGATTTCATATTTTTATAGTTTTCTATACCTCGTGCTTCGGCCAAGCCCGATGCGTTCGACTTTTTTGAGGCGCAAAAGCCTATCTAGGGCCTGATTAACCGTTGGACGGACAACCTTTGCTTTTTTGGCAATCTCGCCAGGAGTTGCCTCTTCCACTTCTTGTAAATACTGCCATACCGCAAGTTGCTTCTTTGAAAGAAGTTTTTCTATGTTTTCTTTAGATAACAATTCAACAGCCATTTGCGATTGTTTAAGAAAAATGGTCAAAAAGAAATCAAGCCACGGGATAATATTTTCGTGTTCGGTCTTAAAAGTCTTCTGGCTTCTTCGCAGAGCCATGTAATAATCTGGTTTATTATCTTCAACCAATTTCTCGTGGGAAATATAAGGCATATACAAATAGCCCTCTTTTAATAAAAGAAGATTGGTTAAAACGCGAGAAAGCCGGCCATTGCCGTCTTTGAATGGATGTATTTGTAAAAATTCAACTAGAAAACTACCGATAACCAGAAGCGGATGATATTTTCTTTCAGCAAGAGCTTGTTGAGTCCACTCAACTAATTCCTGCATTTCTTTCGGGGTAAGATACGCTGGAGTGGTATCAAAGAGAACACCAACGGATTTGCCGACCGCATCAATCATCTGCACTTTATTCTCTTCTTTTTTGTAATCGCCCCTGTGAAGTTCGTTTTTCTTTACATGCTTTAAAAGCTCTTTGTGAAAATGTTTAATAGTGCTTTCTGAAAACTTAAGTGATCTCCAAGAATCAAAAACATTTTCAAGCAACTCAAAATAACCCTTCACCTCTTGTTTGTCGCGGTCAGTGAATTTTTGAATATCAATGCCACGCATCATTTTTTCTACGTCCTCATCAGAAAGACGAGCGCCTTCAATACGAGTAGAAGCGCCAGTGGAAGTAATCAAAACTGACCGCTTGAGACGGCCCAAGACTTGAGGGCTTAATCGCGCCCCGGCAATCCATTGCCCTTTTAACTCATCAATTTGTGTTATTTTTGACCAGATGTCAGCTGGAATTTGAGCCAGCCGCTGGTCAAATCGCTTGTTTTTTGCCATAAATTATCTTATACTTTAACTATATAAGATTATATTAGATTACAAAACAGAAGTCAAATAGGAAACTGACAAAATCTGTCAGAATAGAAATGTAAATGAAAATTACTATGAAAAAAGAGGTTGAAATTCCCCACAAAAGACAAAATACTCACAATTTCAATAGAAAATCCCCTTATTCAGATAAAGGGGATGGTTCCCGAGGTCAGAGCCATTCATAACAAGGTTCGAACCTCTAAAAATGGCGAAAATGAACGGAATTTGAGGCTTTTATACTCTCAAAGTCCGAAGTTGCTCCGGAGGCAGGACTCGAACCCCAGTAGTAGAAGCTTCGCTTCACTACGGGGCGAGCCTACAACCTATCTCCCACCAACGCTTCGCTCCGGTGGTAGGACTCGAACCTACAACCCACGCTTTAACAGAGCGTCGCTCTACCATTGAGCTACACCGGAGAGAAATTTTGGTGGGAATGTTCTAATTGTACTATATTTTTAATAACCTTTCAACTTTTTTAATCCCTGGTGCCCTCTAATTCTTTCCAAGGCTTTCGCTTCAATCTGACGAATTCTTTCTCGGGTGACGCCAAATTCATTACCCACTTCTTCTAAGGTGTGAGTAATACCATCGTCTAAGCCGAATCTCATTGAAACTATTTTCTGTTCTCGCGGAGTCAGGTCAACCAAAATTTCTTTCAATCTTTCTTTAAGTAAAGTTCTGCCTGCCTCCAAAGAAGGGGCAATCGTTTTTTCGTCTTCAATAAATTCAGCCAGAACGCTGTCTTCTTCGTCTTCGCCTACGGGCGTTTCCAAAGAAACGGTGTACTGGGAAATTTTCATTATATGATGAACCTTGGCTACCTCAATGCCCATTTCGGATGCAATTTCTTCCGGCAGAGGCTCCCGGCCAAGGTCCTGGAGCAATCTTCTTTTTGTCTGGGCGTATTTTGAGATGGTTTCCACCATATGGACGGGAATTCTGATGGTTCTTGCCTGGTCGGCTAAGGCGCGCGTTATTGCCTGCCTTATCCACCAAGTGGCATAAGTGGAAAACTTATAACCTCTTCTCCAGTCAAATTTTTCCACGGCGCGGAAAAGTCCCAGATTTCCTTCCTGAATTAAATCCAGCAAGGTCAAGTTAGGAGAGCGACCAACGTATTTTTTAGCAAAAGCCACGACCAATTTCAAGTTGCAGCGCGCTAACTGCTTTCTTGCTTCTTTATCTCCTTTTTCAATTCTCTTAGCCAATTCCTTTTCTCCTTCTGCAGTTAAGCGGGGAATTTTTCCGATTTCTCTCAGATACATTTGAATAGAATCAAGCCTTGTTTCTGTGACTCTTTTTGAAATCTTTTCCGTTTTTTCCTCTACATTTAAAAATTCTCTGGCTTCTTTAACCTCAATTCCTTCCTTTTCCAGGGTTTCATAAAGGAATTCCAACCCTTTTATATCTTTTTCTATTTCCGGAAAAAAATATAAAATTTCAGCCACGGTAACAAAATCGCGTTCTTTGCCTTTTTCAATCAGCTGTTGAATTTTTTCCGTTAAAAAAATTTTGGGGGGGCGGCGGCGAGAAATTTTAATTTTCTTTTTTCGCGAAATTCTTTTCTTTTTCTTCTTCTTTTTGAGATAAACTTTCCGAGCCAAACGCGGCTTTGCGGCCTTTCTTTTCTTAACTTTCTTTTTATTTTTGCCTCCGGCCGCTTTTTTTTTCTTCAACGCCCTCTTTTTTTTCTTCAAACGTTTATTTTTTTTAACTTTCTTTTTTTTCATATAACGTTTGCTCTAAATCGCAGAGCGATTTGGAACATTGGTTAAATTCTTGGAGTAATTTGTCAAGTTTTTCAGATTCATGTAACTCTTCCGCCTTTTTAATTTGTTTTGAAATT
>MNYC01000011.1 GCA_001872945.1 bacterium CG2_30_37_16 | reverse complement strand
TCCAGTATTTTGTTCCAAACCAAACTTCACTTATCAGTTTATACTTTTCTCTTCTATCATTAATTTCAAAAGCAAAGTCTTTATTTGTTTCCAAAAACTCTCTTATTTCGTTACAATTGAATAGGTGTAGGTTTTTCATTATGATACTCACATATCTAGTATGAATCCTGCACCATTTTTAGTCCATTCTTGCGTTAGAATGAGGGGTCAGTTTAGTCCGATCTTGTATTAGACAAGACTATTGATGCATAAAAGACGTAATGCGTGATATAATATATCCACTTAAATAAGCTGGGAGCATGTCCTTAAAAAGCCTTAAAATTCAAAATTACAGAACCTACGACAAGGCCGAACTGGAGATAGGGGATATTAATGTTTTAATTGGCGGCAATACTGAAGGAAAAACCAATCTTTTAGAAGCAGTAGCTTATCTTACTTTCGGAAAGTCCTTTAGAAGTCAGGACAAAGATCTGGTTAAATGGGGCGAGGAGTATTTTCGAATAGAGGCTAAACGAAATGACAACAAAAAAATTGAAATATTCTATAGTCCGGAGCCGCCTAAAAAAGTTCTAAAAATTGCCAGCAAGCCAAAAAAACAGTCGGAACTTTTTGGCTTTAATTTAGCAGTTGTTTTCACGCCGGAAGATATCAACCTCATTGCTTCATCTCCGGATAAGAAAAGAAGATATTTGGATATGGTTATTTCTCAGGTTGATAAAAAATATCTCTACCATTTAATTGGTTACAAGAAAATTTTAAAACAGCGCAATTCCCTACTTTTGCGAATCCGGGAGGGTTCCGGAAGCTTACGAGAACTTGAGGTTTGGTCGGACCAATTAGTCCAAAAAGGGATTTATATAATAAAGAAAAGGTTTGATTTTTTTACCGATTTTGAGTCTTTGCTTTTTAATTCATACCAGTTTTTTTCCGACGATAAATTATGGCTGAAATATATTTATTCGGTTGACAACAGCGAGGGGTTTTTTAAAAGACGCCTTAAAGAGTTTGAAAGCATTGATATCATTAGCGCCCGCACAACCATTGGCCCGCATAGAGATGATTTTTCTTTTTATTTGAATGATAAGAGCATGGAAAGCATTGGATCCAGAGGAGAATTTAGAAGTGCGGTTCTTGCTTTAAAACTTGCCGAAATAAAATACTTGGAAAATAAAACCGATAACAAACCCATCTTTTTGCTTGATGATGTTTTTTCGGAACTTGATATTAAAAGAAGAGAAGCTTTATATACTTTAATCACCAATTATCAAACAGTTATAACCAGCACAGATCTAGAACATCTAAGCCCCGAGCTACTTGAAAAAGCAAAGATATTTAAGATAGAGAATCATGAGATAAAGAAAGCTTAAAACCCTGAACCACGCACTTTTCTGTGTCATTCCCGACCTGATCGGGAATCCATGAGACATAGATTCCAAATCGATACTAAATCAGGTTTAGCACAGGGCTTGGAATGACAAGTTTTAATTATCAATTTTGCAATTTCCCCTGGCCGGGCACGCAATCAATTTACAATTATTCAATTTTCAGGTAAGGATCTGGCGGGGATATAAAAGGTAACTTGCTTCGTCATCCCAGACTTGATCTGGGATCCAAAATATAAATAACCCATGATCAAAAATTATTACATCTACATTATGGCAAACAAGAAGAATGGAACTCTGTATGTAGGAGTTACTTCCAATTTAATAAAAAGAGTATTTGAACATAAGAATGATTTCGTAAAAGGTTTTACTAAAAAATACGAAGTACATAAGCTAGTCTATTTTGAAATTTTTGGTTCACTCGAAACTGCAATCAAAAGAGAAAAACAACTCAAAAGTTGGAATAGGGCATGGAAAATTGAATTAATAAAAAAAGAAAATCCAGATTGGAAAGACTTATATTCTGATATAATAAAATAAACTTCCATGGGCTTACGCCCATGGTATTAGCCTAATTCAAGCATAGCTTGTCCAAAATCCTAGGGATTTTGGAAACACTTCATCCCAAGGCTTACGCCATGGGTATTGCGAAGGTAGAATAACAACATCTTGTCATCCCAGACTTGATCTGGGATCCAAAAAGCCTGATGTTAAATGATGAAATGGATTCCAAATCAAGTTTGGAATGACAGAAGAAAAAAGTTTATATTATTCCCGGAGCTATAAATGGAAAAAATAGATAAAAAATTATTTGAAAAAAGACTTAGAAAAATGGGCATTAAAAGACAAGTTGAATCTGCTTTGGTTTGTGAGGAATTTAACGCAGCTGTTAAAAAAATATTGGGCGACGACGGCGCAAGAAATATTGAAGCGATATCCTTTAACAAAGGAACGTTAAAAGTAAAAACCGCCAACAGCATCTGGGGCCAAGAGCTGTTTTTGAAAAAAGAGAAATTACTTCGAGATGTAGAAGAAGTTGACGAAATTAAACTTAGTTTTTAGTTTATATATCTTATTTCAAATTTATTTAATTCGGAACCGCTATCAGTAATCCATTTAAGAGCTTTTTGTTTTGATGATTCCTTATCATTTCCTTTTATTTTAATATTTAAAATAACGGCTCCATTCCTTAAAACCTCGTAATCAATTGAGAAATCGGACGTGCTATAAGGTAAAAGCTTAATTACTGCTTGGCCGGGGGACAAACCGTCTTCTAAAGTATTAGTAGAGGCAAGCATTTGCTCTTTTAATTTACTAGTTAATCTGTTATCACTGACAAAGGCTGTTGTGAAAGTTGATTCAATCGTCTTTCCTTTTCTTCCTAGGCTACTAATGGGTGTAATTTTTATTTTATAGGTTGTACTAGGTAGAAAGGTTATTTCTTGATCTGGAATGAATTTTAAATAATTTCCAGAAATTATTGTCTTTCCTTGCGGTTTAATGTCTGCACAAATAATACTAAACTCATTTAATTGTTTTTTAGACACTCTCCGATTAAATCGAACTATAATGGTTTCGTTTATTGAAACGTTAACAGCTTCATTTTTTGGAGTTATGGATTCTACTTCTGGGCTGGTAAAAAGGAATTTTATATAAAAAGAAAGGCCTGCGATGACAAATAAGACGATTATTACTATTAACCATTTGCGTAAATTTCGATTATAAATAAAATTTAAATCCATTAATATCTTCCTAAATATGACCAATTATTTCGACCATAACTACTGTATTTGTTTGTTTTAACAACGCCTGATCCCGTATTTCCTTCTATGGTGTATAAAGTTCCATTTGAATCAACTTTATAAACTATACCCACATGAGTACTTGGGCTTGATCTATATATAACATCTCCGGGCTGAGGCATATTTGTATCGATATCAAGTTTTTGATGGGGGGAAATATTAAATTGATTTATTAAATTGGTAGCTCCACAACTTCTGATTCCAGTTGCCCCAGCTTGTTGATAAACCCAACTTACAAAACCAGCACACCATGGATTTGGGCAATTACATCCTCCTGTATTTAAGTACATACATACTTCGGAACCCTTGTTTGTGCCGACCTCTTTTACTCCAAGTTGACTTAGAGCTATTTCGACAATTCTCGCTTGCAGCCCTATTAAGTTATCAGGGCCTTGAATTGGATTGTCATCTACTGGTCCCGTAATATCATCGCCACTATCACTAGCACTACCTAAGCCAAAAATTGCAAAGCCTACAAGAATAATGAGCATTAATACACCAGCTGCAGCTAAAGCCCAAGGCCCCCATGCACCAATAGAAGCCATTCCTAACCGCTCTAATCCCTTTTTTGCTCCCTGCTTGACTGCTTGTTTGGCCCTGTCTTCAAGTTCTTCTTTGGCCTGATCAGCTTTCTCCCTTAACCTCGAATGTCCCTCTGATCCTCTTTCATTTTCCTCATTAATAGGATCATCTCCGCCTGAATAATCCTCATCATAGCCGTCACCATAATCGCCATCCTCATAACCGGAGTCATCAAAATCTTCATCACCCTCACCATTGCCCCCATCTTCCCATCCGGAGTCCTCAAATTCTTCCTCCTGATCCGAAGTTAGCGGGTCGTCTTCTACTATTTGTTTGTCTTCTTCTTCATTCATAATTTAAAATTTCCACATGTATATATTATTACTTTTTTCGTCCGGATAAAATGCGCTTTTTTCGCTAAGGCCAAAAATGCTTAAAAAAGTTATTGTTTTAGGCGCCGGTAAATTTTGAAGCAGATACTTTTTATTTTTCAAAGGCATATAGGCAAAGAGATTATCTTTCTCTGTAAAAATAAAAATATTTTCGCCAAAAAGTAAATTTTCAGTATTCGGCATATTTTTCTTGAAAATCGTTTTCTGGCCGTTATACACAAACAAATCGTTATTTTTGGTAAGTTCTGCAACATAACCGTTGTCAAAAAAGCGTATTCTTTCTTTAACACCTTCTTTTAGTTTAACGGCCTCTTTCTTTTCCAAAGATTCGTTATAAGGAGTAACCTCTTTATTGTTTAACACTCCAAATGCACCATTTCCCTTGGAAATTACTATGTTTTCAGAACTAGATTTGATTTTTGTTTGCAGAAATGACCCGCCAATATAAGCCGTATTTTGTGTGGCATCAACTTTTATGTATTGGTTAATGGTATTGCTTTTATCTATTGAAAGCAATATATCATTATAAAACCATAATTTTCTATATTCTGGGTAGAATGTTAAGTTGCTATCACCTATTTTGTAAAGCGCATATATACTCGGTTGGCCATTATCTTTATATGTTTCGTAATCCGTCAAGATAAACTTATCATTTGTTAATTTTAATGTAATATAATCAAGTTTTTTATTCCAAGAATAATCTTCAATTATTTCTCCCGGCAAAACCTGCTCTGAAAGTAGAGAAAAGTTTTGACCGCCATTCTTAAGTTCGGCAACCGCTGTTCCTCTGAATGTAATAAACTTTATGGAATTTCCGGCGTCTTTGACGGCATCCATTTGATTTTGAAATTCTCTATTATTTATTGGAAATTTTTTGACAGCTAAAGCCGGCGTTCTAAAAATAAAGTAAAGAATTATAGCCACAATACCGGCAATAGCCGACAGTATGATAATTATTTTCACGGTTTTGTTAGTGTTTATCATATTTAATTCCTTATTACCGTTCCTACAATTTTGCTCATAATTTTTGTACCACCATTTAAACCTGCTGCGGAATCTAAGGCTAGTTTATATTTATTCCAATAATTAGCAACGTCTTGCCATTTAGTAGCAGTGCATACTAAATCCAATCTATTTTTTTTAGTTACCGTTGAAGCAAAATGATCTGCTACTATTGCGGGATTATTAGCATTATATCCGGGAATTAAGATCCTGGCTTGCTCTGCTACTTTATTATGAATTAATGGGACAGGGACACCGTCATTTACTTGTGGAACAGCGATTGCTGCCGTATCTAAAATTACTCCGTCTTTTTTTGTTACATAGCCGGTAGGGCTTTCGGCAAAAAGATTTCTTTCGTCAGCTGTAAGACAGGTGCTTTTAGTATTGGATACAAGCCCAATATCTGCGGCGGCTCCGCCACAGTCTTTTCCGTTTATCCCTCCCTTTGCCGGATCATATCTGGTTACCCAAAATTCAGTATCAGCGTCTGCCGGGGGTTCACTTAAGTTGCCTGTATAATCACCGGGAGCAGTATAATCTCCTGCGGAACCGGCACCTCCGCTATCTCCTCCCCCAAAACCAAACGGAGAGGCAGCGGTAACTACCATTAAAAGCAAAACGACCAACAAGAAAGCGCATCCTATGGCAATTATGGGCAAGAATCCTTTTTGATTAATCTTCTTCGGCTTCATCTTTGGCCATTTCTTCTAACTGCTTGGGGTTGGTAGTAACTAACATGTCTTCGGAGTAGGAAGGCACTGTAGCGATGGCAACGTGGTTTAAACCGGCAAAGAACAACCCTTCCCCGACTTCGGCATTAAGTAGCAGGTATTTTTCGGCTTCCGTTAAATTAAAGGTTTTTGCCACCATATCCACCGCGGCCGGATGCTGCTTAAGTAAAAGAGATAAAGATGAGTTGGTAACAATGGCCTTGCCGTAAGGAGAGCCCAAAAAGTCTTCCACGTCTTGGCTTATGGTAGTTAGTCCCAAATAATATTTTCTAGATCTTTTTGCAATGCTAAAAATAAACTGGGCAGAATCGGGATATTTTAAGAAATACCACGACTCGTCAATAACCAAAATCCTTCTTCTGATATCCGATTTTACTTTATTCCAAATGTAGTTAAGGATTATGTACATGGCAATGGGCCGCAGTTCTTCCTCTAAATCTCTGGTGGAAAAAACAATCATTTGCTTATTTAATTCGATATTGGTTTGTTCGTTGAAAAGTCCGGCAAAAGATCCTGTGGTAAACTTTCTAATTTCCATAGCCAATTCTTCTCCGCCGGTAATTGACATTAAAACTTTTTGCAAATCTTCCATGGTTGGCGGTTTTAAATGATGGGTGGCCGGATCGGCCGTAATTCCTTTTGAAGCATATGTTTCAATTAAAGCCTTGTCCATAACGTCGTCGTCTTTGGCATTCATTTTACCCAAAATCAGGCTCATTAATCCATGAAGCGTAATAACGTTGCTTCTTAAAGCGTCCCTGCCTTCCTCTTTGTTTGAAAGAACCGGCAAATCAAAAGGATTGATACGTTTTGGGGAATTTAAAGAAATACTAAGGTAAGAGCCGCCAACAGCCTTGCAAAGCTGTTCATATTCGTTCTCCGGGTCAATTACAATCACTTCGGTACCGAACATCAAACTGCGCAGAATTTCCAGCTTGACCGCATAAGATTTACCGGCGCCGGACTTGGCCAGTACCACCGAGTTAGCGTTTTCAAGTTCAAAACGGTCAAAAAGGATAAGCCCATTATTATGACGGTTGATTCCGTAAAGAATGCCGCTATTTGAAGTGAGCTCGGAACTTATAAAGGGAAAGCAGGTAGATAAGGCTCCCGTATCCATATTGTGAGTTATTTTTAATTTGTCCTTGGCCATTGGCAAACAAGAATCAAAACCCTGTTCCTGCTGTAAATTTGATTGCTTAACATAAACCAATTGAGAATTTAAGGCGCTTTCCAGTCTTTTAGTGTTTTCCTCTAATTCTTCTTTGGATTTAGCGTAAACGGTAAAATACAGGGCAAAATGAAATAGCTTTGACTCGCCTTTTTGCAGTAAGTCTCTTAATGTTTCAATATCCTCGTAGGCGGTTTCTAGCTGGGGATCTCTAACCATTCCTTTTTCTGCTTCCATGGCCGCTCTGGATTCTAATCTTCCAACCTGAGTTTTTAATTTCTTCATCACATCTTGAGTATTTATGGGATAAATATAAAGAGACGTATCCATGGTTACATCAAAATTGATAACCGGACTTAACCATTCCGTATATAAATAACGAGGATAAGAAAGGACAAAAAACGACCGGATGAAATAATTGCCAAGTCGAATATAATTGAAAGTTATTTCCATTGCTTCCGGCGCAATAATATCGCGAAGAGTAGTAACGCCTTCACGGTAAATCTGCTGAGCTTCCTTTATGGAAGCAAACGGATCTTCAACTGGTTGTTTTTTAAAAAAAGACATAAGACCTCATTTGATGGAGACTACACCTATTATAAATACAAAATCGCAAATGGCAAAGAGGGAAAGCAATATAAATGTCAAATGTCCAATTACAAATTTCAAATGAATATCAAAATCCTAATTTTATAATTTAATCATTAAGATTTTATTTGGCATTTTTAATTTGATATTTGACATTAAATTTCTAATTCTTCGGTTCCTTTGTTTCTGGTTTCGCCGGAATGAATGACATTGTTGGTTATGTTCTTAATGTCCGTAAGACGTTGATACTGAGCAGTTTCCGGATTATAGCTTTGGTAAAATAATTCAATTAACTCTTGTGTGTCTAAAGAAGCGCACCTGAGTCCCATACCGCTTAAGTGGCCTGAAATTACATCTACCCTTTGAATAAGCTGAAGTCTGTTTCCTTCAAATTCTTCGGCGCTCATAGAAGTTGGTTTATTTTGGTTTCCTTTGATCCTATTTATAGTCTTGCCTGTTGTTTGGGTAATTGGAGGATAAAAAGGAATGACGACGTAAAATTGCTTGTCCATAATATTGGCAACTTCTAAAAGAGAATGAATAAAAGCAACATAATCCTCTGTTTGAGCCCTTAAAAGCTCATTTTTTTGCTTTGAAGCCACTTCGTCCATCTTCAACAGGTAACCTTTTAAATCCAATCTCCTTGATCTTATTAGAACCTGAATGTCAAAGTTTAAATAATTCAAGAAATTTTGAAAACTGTAAATAATACCATCTTTTTCTTCTTCGCTTTTTAAAGCAAAATTGATAGAGGAAACTAAAAGGACGGCCCGAAGAGAGCCATCTTTTAAAATAATAACGCCGTCATGAACTTCCGCGATCTCCATGAAGTTTTGAGTACTAGTTTTTTTAGGGTTGTTTGCTGCCATATATTAATTATAAGCGAAGTTACTAAAAAGCAAAATGATAAAATACGAAAAAAAATTAAGAATATAGTATAAAGCCCTATGAATGAGAATATAGAATATTAGAATATAGGTTTTCTTTGCTTTATTCCTTATTCTACATTCTTATACTTAATTCTTAATTCGTTATTCATACTTCTTTTAACTGCGTAGTGGCATAATAATATAGACATAATCTTTTATCTCAGCCGTCCTCATAATGCCCGGCGTTAATTCGCCGGTTATTTCTAAACTTATTTCCTTCGAATTCACATTTTGAATATAATCCATTATAAAGCGGCCATTAAAAGATATTTCTCCTCCTTTACCGGTAACATCAGCATCCAAGAATGATTCATTACTGCCAACCTGACTTGCAATTACATTAACTTCTATCTTCCCCTTCGGATTAATCTTAATACTTAATGTATTTCCATTTTCTCTGGCAAATAATACGGCTACCTTCAAAATATTTAAGAAATCAGCCGATTTTATATTTGCCTTAGTCTCGGATCCTTCGGGAATTATTTGTCTATAATTTGGATATTGCCCCTCGATTAGTCTGGAAATAAGTTCAACGCCGTCAACTTCAAAAGAAATTTGATTATCACTTAAATAGACATTAATTTCACCATCAATATCCGAAACAATTTTTAAAATTTCATTAATTGTTCTTATGGGAACAATAACAGAGAAATCGGTGCCTAAATCTTTTGAAAGAGTAATATTTTTTTCAGCCAGACGATAACTATCCGTTGCGGCAAAAGTTAGTTTTTTCCCCTCTTTCACAATATATACGCCGGAAAGAACGGGGCGAGAATCGTCCACTGCCGCGGCAAAAGATACCAACTTTAAAGCATCCCTAAAAGTTTTATTATCCATGGCTAAGACTTTACTTTCTTTAATATCCGGAATTAAAGGAAAGTCTTCGGCAGTTATTCCTTTTATTTCCGCTTTGAAATTGCCGGACATAATTTTTAAAGTTAAATCATTTAAACTCATTTCAACTTTATCGCCGGGTAAAGAATTTACCAATTCCGTAAAAAGTCGAGCCGGAACGGTTATACTGCCATTTTCCTCCACTTTCCCCCCGATTTTGTATGTAATACCGATCTCCAGGTTGGTACTTGCAAGTTTTAATCTTCCGTCTTCCGTTTTAATTAAAACATGAGATAAAACCGGCAATGAATTTTTTGTACTCACTATCCTTCCTACAGTGTTTAGAGACTTTGCCAAATTCTCTTTCAAAACATTTACTTTCATTTTTTCCTTCCTTTATTTTTTACACAGTCCTATCTATTATAAGATATTTATTAATTAATTAGTAATAGTAATAGTAAGGTATGTGAACAACAGGGATAAGTTAGTTTTTTATTTTTACAAAGGCTAAAAATAAGTATTACTAAGTTGATAAAAAATGGATAAGTATTAAAAAACTGTTAATTTCCTAGGGATAAACTCTGGATAAGTAAATTTGCATTTTTGCCGGAAATTTATGAGGGGCGTGAGTAATTTTTGAAATAATTACCCCCAGTTTATCCAAGGATTTCCCCAAAAAAACAAGGCTTATCCACAGTTTTACACAATAATTAGGTTTTCTTTGCAATCTAGACGGGCTTACTGATAGATGTTTTTTTATGTTTTTGTTTCAGTTGTCATTCCCGCGAAGACGGGAATCTAGAAAGAATGGATTCCCCAATCGAGTTGAGGATAGGCTCTGAATCAAGTTCAGGATGACGGGAAAGGGTTATTTTGAAAATTGAAAATTTGTTTTCTTCCTATGCCATATACAAGCGTTCTTTAAGCAAATTAATTTCCTGCCTTATGTGTTCATTTATATCAATTTCTTTTTCTATCTTATGGCACCCGTGCATTATGGTTGTGTGGTCTCTTCCTCCTAAGGATTGGGCAATCTTTGGATAAGATAGTGCCAACTCTTCTCTCATTAGGTACATGCAAATTTGTCTGGGAACAACAATGTCTTTATCTCTTTTGGGGCCGGTTATTTCATCTACCTGTAAATCATAAAAGCCGGCAATTTGCTCAATAACTTGTTTAGGGGAAAGAGCTCTTTTCTTTGGATTTGCGATGATATTTCCGAGTAACGAATGTGCAACCGACACAGATGGAGAGGTGCCGTTAAGCTCACAGTAAGCTATAATCCTAGTTAGCGCCCCTTCAAGTTCCCTAATATTGTGCTGAACATTTCGAGCAATATAGTCAATTATATCGAGAGGCATGTCAAATCCTCTTGCTTGAGCCTTGCGTTGCAAAATGGCTATTCTGGTTTCAAGGTCCGGCGGTTGAATATCGGCAATCATTCCCCATTCAAATCTGGAGCGCAGCCTTTCTTCCAGTGTGGGAATAGCTTTAGGCGGACGGTCGGAAGTAAGGATAATCTGCCTGTTTGATTGATGAAGCGCATTGAAGGTGTGGAAAAATTCCTCCTGAGTTTGTTCTTTGCCGGCTATAAATTGCATGTCGTCAATAAGTAAAAGATCGACGCTCCTGTATTTTTCCTTAAACTGGTTGGTTGTTTTTTTAGAAAGGGAAGCAATAAACTCGTTCGTGAAAATTTCGGATGTGGTGTACTCAATTTTCTTTTTAGGGGATTTTTTTAATATTTCATTGCCGATAGCCTGCATAAGGTGAGTTTTGCCAAGCCCGACTCCGCCGTAGATAAATAGGGGATTGTAGTTGTTTCCGGGGTCTGCCGCAACGGATTGGGCGGCAGCATAAGCTAGGTGATTGGAAGCACCAACCACAAAAGATTCAAAAGTTAGTTTCGGATTCAAATTAGTTTTAGTTGATCTTAAAGGTGTTTCCGCAGAAGTCGATTCATTTATTTTTTCATCTATGGAAATTGTCGGCTGAGAGGAGTTCTTTTTAAAAACGGTAGCTTTTCCGGAGCCAACCTTATATTCTATTAATTGGACGTTTCCGTTTAAAAGATCCGTAAAAGCGGCAAAAATTTCCTTGTGATACTTTTTCCCCAGCCATTCTTGAGTATAGACGTTAGGAACGGATACCACAATTTTGCCATCATCCTGCGACAAAATGGAGGTATTTTTAAACCACGTAGCAAAATTAGCCTTCGAAAGCGTGATTTCAAGCTGACCCAAGACAGCCTGCCAAAGGTTTGTATTGTCCATTCTCCCACCTCATTAGAGAACATTAATAACTTATCCACAAGTTAACTTTATGTTAGACAATTATCCACAAAAAAGCAAGCTCTTTTAATGGCTGATATTTTGATGTTTTTTAGAAGCGGAATTATATTTAATGATATCGTTTGTAAGAAGGCCTTTAAATGTCAAATAAAATTGAAATACGTAAGTTTTTTATTTTTGCTTTTTAATTTTGACTCGTCGCCGTTGTTGACTTAAGACAAAAAATAGTGTAAAATTTGTGGGTCAAATATGATATAAAAAGGAAAAGTCATGAAACGAACTTATCAGCCGAAAAAACGAAGAAGATTCAGAGTGCACGGATTCTTAGAAAGAATGAGCACAAAAAATGGCCGAAATGTGCTACAAAGAAGAAGGGCAAAGGGACGCGCCAAAATAACTGTTTAAATGTTAAAAAAGCAGTATAGGATAACTTCAGAAAAAGATTTCAAGAGGATTTACCAGAAAGGTAAATTCTTTAATATTGACGGAATAAACATTCGCTTCATGCCAAATCGTTTATCTTATACCAGATTTGCTGTGGTTGTTTTGAAAAAAGGAACCAAAAAGGCGGTAAGTAGAAATAGAGTTAAAAGACAGACAAGGGAAATAATAAGACTTGCCTTTTTAAAAATTAAACCTCGGTTTGACGTTGTAATAACAATTAAAATGGATCTTTCGAACAAAAAATATCAGGAAATAGAAAAGTCTTTGATAGAAGGTCTAAAAAGAATTAAACTAATAGATGATGAGAAAAATAGGAATAACACTAATTAATATTTACCAAAAAACCCTTTCGCCGGATCACGGACCCCTAAAAGGTCTTTTTCCAAATGGGGCTTGCCGGTATCAACCGACTTGTTCGCAGTACACCAAGGATGCAATTACAAAATATGGTTTAATAAAGGGAAGCTTTAAGGGTGGCTTAAGGATTTTAAGGTGTCATCCATGGGCAAAAGGCGGAGAAGATCCGGTAAAGTAGACTTATTGGTTTAATATTATATAAACATTAAGATAAAATATATTGAAGGTTAAGGAGCAAAAATGTTTGAAGAACTTTACAGATTTATTTATAACTTGCTAATAGGCTTTTGGGCGATATTCCCTTATCACGATATGGGACTGGCGGTCATATTTGCCACGATTGTCATAAAGTTAATTATCTGGCCGGTTGAGAAGAAAGGCCTTCATTATCGAAGGACTATGCAAAATATGCAGCCGGAAATGGCAAAGATAAAAGAAAAAGCAGCCGGTGATAAAATGAAGGAATACCAGCTTGTTCAGGAGATGAATAAGAAAAAAGGCGTCAATCAACTTACCGGCGGATGTCTGCCTTTGTTCATCCAGCTTCCTTTTTTGTTTGGCTTGTTTACTGTTTTTCAGTCTTGGTTAAAACACCCCCAATACTTAAGCGAAAAAACGTACAGTTTTATTCATAGTTTGCCATATGTACAAAAAACAATTTCCGATCCTTCATTATTTCACCCATCATTTTTTGGCTTAAATATATCCTTGCCGGGTAAGACGGGACTAATATTCATGATTTTTCCCGTTGTAGCAGCCTTCATGCAGTATTATCAGACAAAAATGCTGATGCCAAAAGAGAATTTAGATGACCAGCAAAAACTGATGGCGCGGATGAATGTTTTCTTTCCGGCCATGGTAATTGCGTTCGGATATAGCTGGCCATTAGCTCTTTCATTATACTGGATTGCCTTAAGCGGGGTGGGAATTGCTGAGCAATACATAGTTGTAAAGGCAGATGCCGAAAAAGAAGAAAAGATTATAGAATCGACTGCCGTTGAAGTAAAACCAAAAGCCCTAAAGGCCAAAAAAGCCAAGAAGAAGAAAAAGAAAAGATAGGCTTAACTTCAAATTAAAAATGTCAAATATCAAATAAAATCCTAATGACTAAATTAAAAAAGTAAGAAGGAATTTTTGTGAAAATAGTTGTTGCTGAAATCTGTGGACTTCAAACTGCCAAATTAAGCGCCTAAAAAGTCTTGGTGATGTAACTTTTTATGCAGAACCGGCAAAGTCAAAAGAAGAAAAGCTAGCAAGACATAAAGACGCAGACATTATTTGCGGAGAAATCGAACCGGTTGTTGAAGTTATTTATGATCTTAAAGACAAACTAATCGTTTTTCCATTTGTTGGTGTCGGTTGGTTAGGTTTAGATAGGCTTGCCGAGAATAATGTTAAAGTTGCCAATGCGCCCGGCTGTAATAAGGTAGCTGTTTCCGAATGGATTTTGGCAATGATGCTTAGCCTTTCAAGAAAATTGACAAAATATATCGGTATCAAAGAAATTACAGATAAGGATTTTATGGAAGATATTCCGGGGTTGGCTGGAAAAAATGTTACGGTTCTAGGTAAAGGTAATATCGGTTCAAGAGTCGGAAAATTATGTGAAGCTTTCGATATGAACGTTTCTTATTTTAAAAGAGGCGACAATCTTTTGGAAACGGTTAAAAATGCAGATTTTGTCGCAAATTGCTTAGGGCACTCTCTTAAATAAAGTGTCCATCTAGGTAGCGACTTGTGGGCTAATGGTATAGTTCCATTCTCCATGAAAATCATCTCTCTTAATATTTAAGGCTTGCATTTCTTTATCCGTCACTTTAATCCCCGTCTGATAGCTGTTAGTATCGGCCATCGCTTTTATGGTTAGTCCTGATTTGGTAGTAGTGTGAGAGATAAGTTCCAGGATGACTGATAGTGAGGTTAACGGTTTAGCCCGCCAGTTGATCGAGATAAAAGAGAAAAGCTGATGTTCAATCAC
>MNYC01000003.1 GCA_001872945.1 bacterium CG2_30_37_16 | reverse complement strand
TTTGTTTATGGTCGGCCCAATCTTCCCAAAGTTCTTCCTTGACCCCAGAGTCTCTTCTTTGGTTCTGAAAGACATGCTTACAGTTATTACAGCGGTATCGTTTTTTACCTCGTTTATGCCCATCATTTTTAGTACTATCAGAACCACATTTCGGGCATTTTTTTTGTCATTTTTATCTTTCAGGTTAAAAATATGCGAGTTTTAGGCTTCATAATAACAAAAGGTGGCTGTTTTAGCCACCCAAAAATGTTCATTAGACCGTAATTGCGAACTAACTTACTAAGAAATATATAATCGGTGAAAGCAGCGCTAGCCCAAAAACCACACAAGACGAAGAAGACTTTTTCTTTCCTTTATAGGACGACTTCTTCCTCGAACTAGACTTGTAGCTAGACTTTGGCCTAGATTTCGGCCGCGGCCTTGACGGCCTTTTTTTGGAATAACTTTTTTTCTGTGCCATTAACCCTCCTCTTGTATTAATAATACAGCACTAATTTTATAAAAGGAACAATATTTACTGTAATTAAATGCCAAATCGTTTTTTAAAATAGTTATCTCTGTATGCCGAATAGTCAAATACCTCGTTAGCTTCCAAGTTTAGTGTTTTTACATAAGAAAAATATTCTTCATCGCCAAAAATGCTAAGCCTTAAATCATTAATTACCTTTGCCATATCATTTTGAATAATACCTATGTTGTCACTTTCCCCAACCATCGTTTCTGCTTCATAAAAATAGCTATGGCCCGGAACTTCAACTAAAGCAAATTCGATATTTTTATAATCGCAAACAACACTATTTCTCATACAAAGCACTCCTTTGTTACATCCAAGCTCTCCAAAAACCTTAACCATGTTATCAAAACTGCCTTTATCACCAAAAAATGCAATTTCCTTCATTTTTTCTCCTCTAAAATTTGGACAAGGCTAAAATTTGCCTTCTTATATTATCAATTGTATAATACCGAGACGTACTTTGACAAATAAAGGGGGTTTAAGCATGGAATATGTAATTGAAATTCTGGTTATCTGCCTAGTTGTTGTATTTGCAATCGTTTGGAAATCTTTTTGCTTTTTTTAATGCACGACGGAATCCAAAGATATTTTCACCTTAGAAAAGGAATACACAAACCAATGTGGGTATCTACAAGAATGGAAAAAGACGATGTTTTGGACGGCATTTGGGAAATAAGTAAACAGCCTGCAATCGTAGCATATAGTGCTTGCAATATCTGCAAAAGAGAATATATAACCAAGGTAACTATTACCGGACCCGCAAAGATGAATATACCTTACTACTAACTAGAGGAGTGAATCGAGATGGACAATGCATACGTTAGCAATTTATTAGAAAAATATAAAAAATACGGAAATCCGGGTATGGCAACCGTAATGCAGCTGATGGGAGCAGTAGTTGAAAAATACACCGAAGGCGCCATAATGACCGATTCAAATGGAAAGCAGTATATTGATTTTTTAAGTGGTCACGGCGCATATAGCTTGGGCTACAGACATCCTAAAGTAATTGCTGCCGTAACTCAGCAGTTATATTCAATTCCTATGTCATCATCAAAATCAATGCTAAATGAGACGGTTGTAAAGTTACTCGAAAAACTTGCCCATATTTCACCGGGAAAGTTAACTAATTCATTCCTCTGCAATAGTGGAACAGAGGCAGTAGAAGGCGCCTTAAAGCTTGCCAGAATTTATACCGGCCGAAAAAAGATAGTTTCAACAATAAACGGATTTCATGGAAAAACTTTTGGGGCACTTGCAGCTTCGGGGAAAAGAGCTTACAAGAAACCTTTTAAGCCAATGATCCGAGGTTTTTGGCACGTTCCTTATGACAATATTGAGGCGATGGATAAGACGGTAGATGAATTCACGGCCGCGGTAATCATTGAACCAATCCAAGGAGAAGGCGGAGTAATTGTGCCGCCGGACGGTTATCTAAAAGCCATTAGAGAAATTTGCGATAAAAACGACGCACTACTCATAATGGACGAGGTGCAAACCGGACTTGGCAGAACCGGCTATATGTTTGGCTGCAACCACGAAATGATAACACCGGACATAATGTGCATGGCCAAAGCTTTAGGTGGCGGCGTTATGCCAATTGGAGCATTTATTGCAACACCTGAAGTTTTCCAGCCCTTTGCCGAAAACCCGACTCTTCACTCTTCAACCTTTGGCGGAAATCCCTTAGCATGTGCCGCCGCTTGCGCCGCTATAGACGTTATTATCGAGGAAAAATTAGCCCTTAAAGCAAAGACCAAAGGTGAAGCACTGCTTGGATGTCTCAAACTTTTACAAGCGGAGTTTCCCCAGATTCTAACAGACGTTAGAGGCCGAGGCTTACTAATTGGCCTAGAATTTGCCAACGAAGGCATTGCGGGAAATATCATTTTAGAACTGGAAAATCAGGGATTTTTGGCGCTTTATATGCTGAATAATCCTAAAGTAATTAGGATAGAACCGCCGCTGATTATTGAATACCCGCATATTAAGAGTCTTCTTGGCGCCCTATATGATGCCGTCAAAAACAGTGAAGAATTTTTAGATAACTAAAGGAATAAGATATCGACAAGTTAAAGGAAAAGGTTATCTACCTTAGACCGAATTCGATTTCCAAGGAAAATCACCCTGATAAGTCTCTGAAAGAAAACTAGAGGAGATAATCGACTTCAAGACCAAATGTAGCTGTATGCTGCCTCTTTGGTCTTTTTTATATTAAAAAAGCCTAGGATCAATTGATCTCAGACTTCGTTGTTTTTAGAGTAGTTTTCCGGGACTTCTCCAATGATTTGTGCTAATATATCCAGCAAAAATCGGGAGTGTAAGTCCTGCTCTCTCAATCCATAAAAGAAATGGTTTATTAATCTTTAAATGACTCTTTATTTTTTTTGAGTCTGTAATTTTCAAAGATTCACCATCATATTTGCTTTTACTGCTAATTCCATTTTGATTCACTTTTAAAGCAATTGGCTGAAGAACATTTTGGATTATTTCGTCATTGCTATTCTTCATTCCGCTAAGTCTTACGGCCGTACACAGTTCGCCGCCCATTCTAATCCCGCAAACCTCTCCCGGTTTTTGAAAACCGAGCGGCAGGTTTATTGTACTTGCAAGACTAATTCCACCGTTAAGAGATACTTTTTTTCTAAAATGATATTTATTTAAAAAATTATTCATCTCTCTTTGGTTTCTGGTTGCAAAAGCATCAATTTCCGGAATTAACCCCAACTCGTTTTTTAAAGGATAATAAAGTTCGCTTAAGAATTCTTGCTGACTATACCCCTTCTCTTCCCAATTGTCCGAACCAATAATCTTCGATGCTGAATTTAATGCGGCAATTACCGGATAAACTAACTGGACATCGCTCATATTGAAACTCAAAACTTTCCCCTTCCTCTTAAAACCATCAAATTTTATTTACTTGCAAAAGAACAAATTATTTACGAATATCAAATTATAGCATCAATTAAGTGCTTTGTAAATACCGATGCACTAATATTGATTTTCCACTAGACAAGATAATTGTTTTATGATATAATTTTTTTGTTGTTTTTATGGAAGCGGGCCTTTTTATAACTAAAAGGATAATTAAATACATATACTCGGAATTTCATACAAGCGACTATCATTATTAAATCTAGCTGTTAGTTTTATAAAGGCAGACTAGAATGACTCGCTTGAAAAGTGAGAAGAAAGAAAGAGTGTTTATGTATCAAAAATCTTTTAGTCCGTCAAAAGGACGGCAAAAAGGCAGTTTCAACTCGTCTAACAAAAATGGAAGCAGATATCAATTTTCTTCCCCTAACTCAGCCAACAGAAATCAATTTGGCGATAAAGAAGGATCTAATAAAGGACAATTCTCATTTTCGACATTTGATAGAGGTTCCTTTGGTAGCTCCAGGAGGTTTAATAAGCCTTATGGCAGAAGTAATAATTTTTCTCGTTCAAAAAGAAATTATTCTCGTCCTTCTAATGATTATTCCCAATATATCAAAAAGGCATCTCCGGTTACCGAACAAAATGAATATTCTCCAAAAAATAAGTTTGCTGATTTTAATATAAATCAGGCTCTAAAAAGTAATATCATTTCTAAAGGCTACGAAACACCTACCCCAATTCAGGACCAAGCTATTCCTTATATTCTTGACGGAAAAGATGTTATTGGTTTAGCAAATACCGGAACCGGAAAAACCGGCGCTTTTATCGTCCCTTTAATTGATAAAGTTTATAAGGATAAGAGACAAAAAATTTTAATAGTTACTCCAACTAGAGAGCTTGCCAGTCAAATTGACGCTGAATTTCGAGAATTTTCTAAGGGAATGGGCATATTTTCTACCCAAATTATTGGCGGAGCCAGTATGGGCAAGCAAATTTCAAGTCTTTATAGAAACCCTAATTTTATAATTGGTACGCCCGGCAGATTAAATGATCTTATTAAGCGCGGAAGATTAAAATTATCGGGTTTTCAAAATATTGTCCTTGATGAAGTAGATAGAATGTTAGATATGGGTTTTATAGAAGATATTCAAAAGATATTATCTTTTCTGCCCGACTCCAGACAATCTCTATTCTTCTCCGCAACTATTTCTCCAAGAATTAGTAATTTGATTAAAGGTTTCTTGGATAATCCCGTTACAATTACCGTAAAATCTGCGGTAAGTCCGGAAAATATAGAGCAAGATATTATTAAAGTTACGAGAGATCAAAATAAGCTCGAAGTACTTCATGAACTCTTAATTAAAGAGGAATTTGATAAAGTCTTAATTTTTGGCAAGACAAAAAGGGGTGTGGACATGCTTTCCAACGAATTAGAAAAACGTGGTTTTAAAGCCTCCTCCATCCATGGCGATAAACCTCAGAACAAAAGAGAAAGAGCTTTAAGACAGTTCAAGCAGGACGAATTAAATATTTTAGTTGCAACAGATGTTGCTGCTAGAGGTTTAGATATAAACAATGTGTCTCACGTTATAAACTACGATTTACCGGAAAATTACGACGACTATATCCACCGTATTGGACGAACCGGTAGAGCTGGTAAATCTGGTAAAGCATTAACGTTTGTTGGCTAATAAATCTGTATCATAATAGCTAATCATTAATAAGAAACAAAAGTTATGATTAAATATGACGTCGCAATAATAGGGTCCGGACCGGCAGGAATAATAGCCGCTATATTTGCCTCAAAAAGAGGAAAATCGGTTATTCTGTTGGAAAAAAATGATAACCTCGGAAGAAAAATACTAGCAACTGGCAACGGCAGATGTAATATTACAAACAAAAATATTTGCATCAGCCGTTATCATGGTAGTAACTCAGATTTTATCTCTAAAGTTCTAAATTCTTTCACCGAAAAACAGATAATCGATTTTTTTGAGTCTCTAGGAATATTTTTCAAAGAAGAGGATAACGGACGACTTTTTCCCAGAACAAATCAGGCCTCTAGCGTTGTTGACGCCCTGCATCTGGAGCTAAAAGAAAATAATATTACTGTAAAATTAGGGTCTCTAGTTAAAAGAGTCGATAAAGATAATGGCTGGACCTTAAAACTAGACAATGATTCCATTATCTTAGCCGATAAATTAATTCTTGCTACCGGCGGTAAGGCGGCACCTCAATTCGGATCATCCGGCGACGGCTTATTTTGGGCTACAAAATTTGGTCACAAAATAATCCCAACATACCCAGCTCTAGTTCCAATTGAGACTAACGAAACATGGGTAAAAGATATCCAAGGCATTAAGCTTGAAGGAACTATTAAATTAATTGCAAACGGCAAAGATATAGTTCAAAAATCGGGAGATATTTTATTCACCCATTTCGGTGTTTCCGGACCTGCGGTTATGGGTATTTCGAGAGAAATTAGCCCTTGTCTCAAAGAAAATATACCTGCCGAAATCATAATTGACCCCATTCCTGAAGAAACGTTAAAATTGTTGGACCAAAAAATCGAAAATATTTTTGTCCTAAATGGAGCAAAAAACGTAAAAAATACATTATCCGGTATCATTCCATTAAATTTAATACCCTTAATTTTAAAAAATGCAGGCATAGTTTCGGATAAAAAGGCAGCGCAAATTTCCAAAAAAGAAAGAAATCTAATTGTAGAAAATATTAAGAACATAAAGCTTACTGTTAAACGCTTAAGACCATTAAAAGAAGCTCAGGTTACCGCCGGCGGAGTTGATACAAATGAAATTGATCCGCTTACCATGGGATCTAAAATAGTGCCAAACCTTTATTTCGCCGGCGAAATTATGGATGTAGACGGCGATTCCGGCGGTTTTAACCTTCAATGGGCATGGTCCAGCGGTTATATTGCCGGAAATAATATATAAAATCCAGCATCATAGACAGAATAAGAAAAGGCATAATTAGCTAAAAACCAACAACCAGATATTGACCCATGCACTTTTTGAATCCCTTCGTAAAAAGAGCCTATTTCTCGTCATCCCTCGATCTGGTCGAGGGCAGGCTCTAAACTTGTTTCAGAGCCTGTCCTCAACTCGATTGGGGAATCCATTCGTTCTGGATTCCCGCCTTCCATCTTCGCTCAAGGCTACGACGGACAAGTCGCGGTAATGACAACATATAAAGTGAGGGGGCAACTAAAACTAAAAAGGCCCCTCCTGGGGCCTTTTTTTATAGTCAGTTACTTTTTAGCTCTTACTCTAGCTGTTGCATTTAATAGTCGTTTTCTTAGTCGTAAATTTTTCGGCGTTACTTCTAGAAACTCATCATCTTCTAAGAAATCTAGGGACTGTTCTAAGGATAAAATAGTTGGCGGTGTTAAATTAATTGCATCATCGGAACTGGCAGCCCGAACGTTGGTAAGTTTCTTTTCTTTACAAACATTAATTTCTAAATCACCATCGCGTGCGTTTAAACCAACTATCATTCCGGTATAAACCTGCACTTGAGGATTAATAAAAACTGTTCCTCTGGCTTGAGTATTATTTAGGCCGTAAGCTACAGCCTTTCCGGATTCTGAAGCAATTAAAGCACCATTTCTAAGTTTCGGAATTGGAGCACCAATTGGCTGATATCTAAGAAACATGGAGTTTAAGGTGGCAGTGCCGCGGGATAAAGTTAGAAGCTGGTTTCTAAGCCCTAAAAGTCCCCTAGTTGAAATTTCAAAAGTCAACCTCGTTGTGCCATCGGCATTTTCGTCTTGGGAAAGCAGGTTTCCTTTGCGTCTTCCAACTTCAGAAGTTACCGCTCCAACATGTTCAGTCGCAACGTCAATAGTCAATTCTTCAATTGGTTCATTTGTTTTACCGTCAATTTCTTTAGTGATAACATGAGGTTTGCCCACTTGAAGCTCAAAGCCTTCACGACGCAAATTTTCTATAAATACTGATAAATGAAGCTCTCCTCTACCGGATAAAATATAATCTCCCTCATCGCCCATTTCCATTTTTAAGGAAACGTTGGTTTCAAGTTCTTTCTCTATTCTTTCTAAAATCTGACGACTGGTCACAAATTGACCTTCTTTGCCGGCAAACGGCGAAGTATTTGCCCCAACGGACATCTTTAATGTTGGCTCTTCAATATCGATAATTGGCAATACTTCCGGATTATTAACATCGGCTATAGTTTCACCAATTCCGGCATTTTTTATACCGGTTAAAGATACAATTTCCCCAGCATGTGCTTCCTCTACCTCGATCTTCTTTAAGCCTTGAGAAACATAAACTTTATCAATTCTGGATTGTTCGGTAGTGCCATCTTTTTTCATTAAGACAATTGTGGTGCCGGGCTTAATTGAACCGCGCTTAATCCGTCCAATTACGTGTTTCCCCTGAAAACTATCACGATCTAGGGAAGTAACCAGCATCTGAAACGGTTCGTCTCTTTCCACGTCCGGTGCCGGAACATGATTTAAAATAGCATCAAAAACCGGAGTAAGGTCGGCAACTTCATCTGAGTTTTCCGGCATATCTTGCCAAGCTTTTCCATCTCTGCCAATAGCGTAATAAATTGGGAAATCCAACTGTTCAGAATCAGTGGCCAAATCCAAGAATAAATCATTGGTTTTTGAAATAACTTCTTCAATTCTAGAATTTGCTTTATCTATCTTGTTTATAATTACAATCGGTTTTAAACCTAAGTCTAGCGCCTTTTTTAAAACAAATTTCGTCTGAGGCATTGGGCCTTCCTGAGCATCAATAACTAAAATAGCACCATCCGCCATATTTAAAATGCGTTCAACTTCCCCACCAAAATCAGCGTGACCAGGAGTATCAATTATATTAATTTTGGTATCGCCATATTTGACGGCCGTATTTTTAGATAAAATGGTAATTCCTCTTTCCCGTTCCTGATCGTTGGAATCCATTATAAGAGTTTGGGTAAAAGCGGCTTCGTTTTCCCTAAAAGTTTTAGATTGCTTAAGTAAACCATCTACCAAAGTGGTTTTTCCATGGTCCACGTGAGCAATAATAGCAACATTTCTTAAATCCATAAAAATACCTTTCTAAAAAACAAACCTAAATCCGCCTTTTGGCGGATAAAAAGAGTCACTTAATATCTTAATAATTCTACGCTAAATAATACCTTTTGTCAAGATTTTATTCGTAATTTACTCAAATTTCAATTCTTTTATCGAATGTAAATCGATGCCATATTTTTTATAGATGGTAAGTGTTCCCAAATGGCCGCTATCCTTACCTTCAAGTCCTAATAGTTTAATCCCTTCTTTTACTTTTTCCTCGTTATCAGCCTCGACTTCTAAATATGTCGGAATCATTGGCCAACTATCGATAGTAAATTCTATTCCATCTAACTTAAACATCCGCCTTTTATTCTCCTGATAATACAAGCCATTGCAATTTAGTTTAGACAGTAATTTAGCAGTTTTTTCAAAATCACTAACCTCAACCTCAATTTCTTCAGTTTCGGACATACCCTTGCCACTTTTATTTTTATAAGTTAGTTCTGTTTTGTCGCCAACCTGACGCAGTCTAATCCATTCACCCTTGCAACTTTCCCCCGTATTTCCTATATTAAAAACCCATCTTTTTTGAAATACCTCCGAATCTTCTTTGGCCCCCAATTTTCGCAATTTATTTGCAATTTCTTCTTCATTTATTTCAAGCACATGGGTTTCAAATTCCTGATCCATGCTTCTCCTTTTTTAAGCCATTTCGAATATACTAACAAAAAAATGCTGCCAAAACAATTATAAATAGCAGCTAGCTTAATAACTATAAAAGTTCTTTTTTATTTGGGTCACCCTTCCAAACATAATAGGAATATACTGCCGGAATAATTGTCGAGAAAAGAGTAAATACCATAAAGAAATAAACATAAATCCTATTGATACAAAAGAACTTTTTTCCATCAAATTTGATACCGGATTAATTGATAAGTAAATTAAAATTACTTCCAAAAATAGACAGAAATACCAAGAGACAAGATAATAACACCCAGCAGAACAAGGTCTCTTTTACTAAATAATTTTTTAATCATGTCCCTTTTATAATACTACTTTTTGTTTACTTTTAACCATTTTCTTCATATTTTGATATCGTTTATCCTTAGAACTGCAAAAGAATCCGCGGCAAACTTTGGGCCGCCACTCGTGAATGCTGCAGGAATTATTTTCCAGATATATGCAGCTGCCGTCTTCTTTTTGGGCCAGCAAATTTAGTCCATATTTCTTAACTTCAGCAAAGATTAAGACACTGTCAAAATCATTAAAAATTGTTTTATATTGCCCTGAATAAAATTCTTGCTCATTTAAGTTAATGAGGAATAATTTACAGCAAAGTCCACACATTTCACATTTATTAGCCATAGAAGTTATTATATAGTTCCTTGTCTAATAGACAAGGAACTATCAAATTCTGGAAAAAATAAGGAAATTATGATATAACAAGCCTATCATTCGGTTCTTTAATAAATGACAAGCAAAAGCCAGTGAAGGAACACCTATTAAGAAAGGAACAAGATGAAAATTTACATTGGATCAGATCAGGCCGGATATGAATTGAAGGAAAATTTAAAGATGCCTTGGCCGTTTCGATAGACCATGTATTCCTTATTGGCTCTATCCTAATGGGAGTAACCTTTATTGCCACTTTCTTTATTAAGGAAATTCCTTTAAAGAAAGGGCCGACGCATAAATCGACACTCGAAGAATCCGGAGAAATCTTGGCCGTTGAGGAAGGTCAATTCGATGCCGAAGACGAACCCGAGCTCTAAGAACCTGTTCAAAATCTCATGTCGAGCTGAAATTTTCATAATTTCGAGCGAAAATTTTTGAAATTGAGGAAGAATATCAAGATACTTTGACGAGATATCAACAATTTGCAGCCGAAATTATGAGATTTCAGCCGATAAGCCCGTTTTTTCTTATACTGGCGGTGAGATTTTGAACAGGCTCTAAGACCGATTAATCCGTAAATCTAAAACTTTCCACCATGACATCAAGAACTTTTGTGTAACTATCCACAGTGTCGCCCGATCTAAATTTTGAATAAGCCAGGCTTAAATCATATCTGGGCCAAAATCTAAATATTTTTTCTTTATGGAGTGTGTAAATGACGACTTCATGATGTGATCCGGGCTGTGTTTTTATATATTTTCCAACTGCTTGTATCAATTTTATTTGATTCCTGTGCGGCAGTTTTCTGAATATTATTTTGCTGTCTTGAGTTGTTTTTAGCGGGACGATTTAAGAGAAAATAAGCAGAAACAGACGATACCAAAATAACTACTTGCTTTCTAAAAAATAATTCGTCATAATATTAGTATAAATAGGAGGGCTAATATTATGAAACGGTTGAGGATTACTCATCCAGAAATAACCGTAGAAAGTCTAAGGAAAGAATTAAATTCTTCTCCTGAAAAACGAAAAGCGGTTCGTATTTTAGGCATCTTGAAAGTTATGGAGGGGAAAAAGATTAAAGATACCTCTTGCTTTCTAGAGTGTCATCGCAGTTCTTTACCTTTGTGGGTCCAGAAAGTTAATAAGGAAGGTTTAAAAGGTTTTGATGAGAAAGATGGCAGAGGTTTAAAATCTCGTTTAGCAGGTAGTGAGAAAGATAGGTTAAAAGACGATCTTTTAAGATCTCCAAAAGATTTTGGTTTTTCTTCAAATATTTGGACAGGGAAAATATTAAAAGAGCATCTTCAAGTAAAATACAATATTACATACAAGCTAGCCAATGTTTATGTTTTGTTAAAAGATATTGGTTTTACCCTGCAAAGACCAACTAAAAAGATACTTGGTTCAAGACCCAAAGAACAAAAAGAGTTTAAAAAGAAACTTAAAAAAAATATTAAGAAAAGCGAAAGCTGATCCAAACATCCTCATACTGGCAGAAGATGAAGCTGCTTTAATCTCTATCGCTGCAACAACCAGAATGTGGGCTTTAAAGGGAATACAACCAAAGGTTAATGTAAATACCGCCAAAAGAAAAAGAGTCACTTTATTCGGAGCTGTTAGCTTAACGGATGACAGTCATTTTTCAGCTATAGCAGGTAGAAGGAATACGGAAACCTTTTCAGATTTTTTAAAATATATTTATGAAGAGAATCAGGGTAAAAGAATTATTATGATACTTGATAATGTTCGTTTTCATCATGCAAAAGTTATTAAAGAAAAACTGTTACCGAGTATGGAACGATTGGAATTTGTCTTTTTGCCCGTTTACTCACCAGACTTAAATCCTCAAGAATGGGTTTGGAAGGAACTTAGACACAAAGTTACTCATAATGCCTATTATGAAAACTTTTATGAGGAGCTAAAAGCAACTCATGATTTCTTAAAAGAATATGTTCTTCCTACCAAACAGTTGTTATGTCGAATTATTTTCTAGAAACTATGTATAATAGTTCCCAATAAGATAAACATTAACTTTTTTTGTTTTTTCTTAGTTTTCTTTGCCATTAACTAAATTTTACATCAAATTTTTAACCAAGCAAAGAAGAAGTATAACTAATACAGTTGTTTAATACCTAAAATATCTCCGGTATTTAGAGTACTTTTTGCTAAATCGCCTTCATAAGAATAGCCGAACATTGTTTCGGTAGAACATCCGGTTTCATAAAGATCACTTAAGCCAATGCCATGACCAATTTCATGTGTAGCAATATTCTGAAGATCCATTAGCGCCGGGTTTGCTGATCCATCGCCCCAATTAAAATCGGTATCAAACATTACATCGTATTCAATAATTTGCCTAGAATTTATAGGCCCCCCAAAATAACCCCAAATATTGGTAATAGCAATGACACCGCCTTTCGGATAATTACCAAAAACAAACTCGTTTCTTCCATCCGGCTTAACGTCATCCCAACTGGAGTTATAATCAACAGAATAAGTATTAAAAATTTGTCTATCGGCATATTTATTCCATTCCTGAGAAGCCTGATAAATAGCATTGGCAACAAAGCTTTCGCTTAAATTATTTGGATTATCCGGATCAATAACATAATTTAGCGGGAGAGTCTTCCAAACAACACCCTTCCCCAAAAAAGCATAGCAGGCAGAAGCACCGCTCCTCGGTTTTTTAGCCTCCCCCCTTAAATAACCTTTTTTGTAATGAATAAAGGTTATTTTTTGTAACGCTTGGTCCGAATGGGAAGTTTTTTCATTAACCGCACCAGCAGGCATGACAAAAAAGAATGTCATTAGGATCGAAAGAACAGATGTTAATCTAAATTTTTTCATAATATCCTCATTTAACTAATCTCTAATATATTACAAGGCCGTCCCTAATTTTTCAAGCTGTAAATACTTATATGATACTTATTCGCTGTTTGTTGCTTGTGACAAAATCCACTACCCTTTGATCCATAATAATATGTTTTTTTTGAATTGGTTTCTTTAACACTATTCCGTCTAAACTGGTGCATCTACTAAGAGCAACGTACATTTGGCCATGCGCAAAAGTACCCCAGCCAATATCTATAATTATCTTTTCAAACGTTTTTCCTTGGGCTTTGTGAATGGTTATGGCCCATGCCAGCTTTAACGGTACTTGGGTAAAAGATCCCATAGTACGCGATACCAAACTATTGCTTGCATCATCAAATTCGAAATTGAAGACTTCCCAAGTAAACAGTGTAACTTCCACCACTTTTCCGGTGGATAACTCTACCCTCACAATATTTTCGCTATCATCATTTTCATAAATGTCAACAACTTTGCCAATACTTCCATTAACCCATCTTCCCGCAGGATCATTATTAAGAAGCATTACCTGTGAACTGACTTTTATATTAAGTCCTATATCTGTGGGCAAATATTTATTATCAAATTTCCCTGTTATTTCACCTTCAAAATAATAACTTTCCCCACTAAGTAGGCTTAACCGTTCTGCATTAACTTCGGCAGCCATTTTGTTGGTGGTAGTAAGATAGAGATAATAGTCATCGAAAGACGGCTTGAAAGCAGGATTGTGCCGCATGTTCAAAACTTCTAGATCCTCATCTGTAGCCGTGTTGTTGCGAATGCTGCCAAGCAAACCAATAAAGTCCTCATCTTTTTGACGGTATATTTTTTCCAGCTCAATAAAATCCAAGTCAAAAGACTGGGCAAGCAAGGTGCCTTCAAAAACCTTTGAGTCAAAAAAGTATTCGCTTTTATAACTACCTTCAAAAATAGCTTTTTCATTACTTGTTACTACCGGCGGAAGCTGATAAAGATCACCAATAAAAATCATCTGAATGCCACCAAATGGTTGACCGGCATATTTGCCATTAAGACGCAAGAACTTGTCAACACAGTCTAAAAGATCAGACCTAACCATGGAGATTTCATCAATAATTATAGTATCAATTTTTCGATAAAGATTATCCTTCTCGTTCTTTTTTTCCTTTAGCTTTTTTACCTTACCAAAAGTAATATCCGGCTTAAATTTAAAAAATGAGTGGATTGTCTGCCCCTTCACGTTTATGGCGGCCACTCCGGTTGGCGCCAAAACAACCACCTTCTTTTGGGTACTTCCTCTAAAATAATCCAGCAAAGTTGACTTCCCAGTGCCAGCTTTTCCTGTAATAAAAATATTTCTGGAGCTTTCTTCCATCAACTTATAGGCTTTTAAAAACTGGTCGTTAAGTTCAATATTTGAAGACTCAATAGATTCTGGATTTTTCATACCCATCTATCCTAATGGATTTTACGGTTAATAGCAAAGGGAAAGTGGTTATTTATAAAGTTCAATTAATGTTAATATCCCAAATAATCTACCGCCGGCGTAATGCCGGCGGTATTTATCATGCAGGCCTATGCCTGCTAGAACTTAAATTGGGGTTGCTCTAGTTCTACTTGATTGTGTTTTTGATTCTCAATGTATTTTTTGATAGCATACTCATTGATTCCTATTGTGGCAACAAAGTAGCCTCTGGCCCAAAAGGAACCTTTGGGGAATTGGGTAGTTTTCTTTTTTATCCAAGCTGATGATTTACCCTTGAGGATT
>MNYC01000010.1 GCA_001872945.1 bacterium CG2_30_37_16 | reverse complement strand
TGCAGATAACCTTGAATATTCTCTTTAACTCTTGTTTAATGAAGACATCAGCTAAGACTTTGCCCCGATACTTGGATGTCCAAACCAAGTGGTATTGGCAAAGATATGTGCAATGATTAAGCTGGTACAATCTTCCGTTACTCAAACAAAATCACCTCCTTTCTATATTGGGGTGATTTTATTATACGTATTAACTGCTACGCTTTAAAACGCACACACCAGCTAAAAGCTGGTGGTTTTTAAGGGTAACAAAACCCCCAGGAAAAGGGGGTTTTAAGAACGATTCAGTTAAATTTTATAATGAGAAATCTTCAAATCCAGCTGTCCCGGCTGCAGGAATAGCAGCACAACTTGTTGCCGCTGCACCATCAGGTTCAACTAAAATCCACATATAGTATCTACCCGGACCATTTTGCTGATAGCACTGCCGACCCTGCTCGCCTATAGGATCACTAAAAGTTGTAGCATTCGCACTAGCAGAAATATAACTTGTAAGTGCCGCTCCACCAAGCAAAGTGTCTAATTGAATGGCGGCTCCCAAACCATTAGTTGTACACAAAGTAGTACCGGCTGCATCTCTTGGATAGCATTTTCTTGAAGCAAAAAATGACTCTAAAGCAGTCTTGGCACTATTTGCCGTACCCCTTCTTTGCGTGTTTCTTGACTGCATTCTGGCCGCATTAATGGCATAAATCATAAGCGTCACTAAAATGGCAATGATGGCCATAACCACCAAAAGCTCAATTAGAGTAAACCCTTGTTTTAATTTTTTTTGCATATTTTGCCCTCCTTTTTGGCAATTATTATTTCTTATACATTATGTCTGATAATCTATAAATTGGTAACATTATGGCAACCATAATTCCACCAACAACAAGCCCTAATACAACAATTATAACGGGCTCAATTATTGCTGACAAGCCTTTTATTAAAGTATCTACTTCTTCCTCATAATAGTTGGCAAGACCCTCAAGCATTTTATCCATTTCCCCTGTTTGTTCGCCAACTCCAATCATTTGGCAAACAACCGGCGGAAAATATTTATCATTTTCTAATGGCTCGGATAAGCTTTTGCCACCCTTAACTGCTTCGGCCACTTTTAATACTCTTTCCTTATAAATTACATTACCGCATGCATTGGAGGAAATTGTTAATGAATCTAAAACGGGTACGCCTGATCCCATTAATGTTCCCAATGTTCTTGTAAACCTGGCTAAAATAACCATTTTTACCAAGACCCCAATGCCAGGAATGTTAATTTTTAATTTATCCCAAAGTATTCTGCCTCCCGGAGTTGATATGAAAGCTTTAATAGCAACAATTGTTCCAATTATTCCAACCAAAATCATCCACCAATATTGAACCATGAATTTACTAATATTCATTAGCAGTAATGTTACAGCCGGAAGTTTTCCCTTGAAACTATCATATAAAGTTTGCATTTTTGGTATAACATAAACAAACATAACACCAATAACTCCAAGTACCGCCACAAGTACAAAAGACGGATAAATCATAGCTGATCTAATTTTTGACTTTAACGAATAGTCCTTTTCCAATTGCCTGGCCATCCTTGTTAAAACGCCATCCAATGTGCCGGAAGCTTCACCTGCTTGAAGCAAACTAATTTCTGTAACTGAAAAAACCGACGGAAACCTGGAAAATGCTTTTGATAAACTTTCTCCATTTTCAATATCTTTTAAGATATTTGCAAATATTTTTTTTATGTAAGGCTTGTCCAACTGTTTTACCAAAACCGATAAAGCCTTGGCAACAGGAAGGCCGGCGGTAATTAACGTAGCAAATTGCCTAATAGTTTGCGCTTTTTGTTTGGTGGAAATACGGTCGAAAAAACTAGCCGTTACTTTTTGACTGCTTCCACTTTTTTTCTGCTCTATTTTTACCGGATAAAGCTGTTTTTCTACAAGAGCTTTAGCCACGGCATTAGCATCCGGCGCTTCTAAAACACCGGAGATTAGCTGGCCCTGAGCATTTTTAGCTGTATAAACAAATGATACCATTTAACCTCTTATATATCTTTCTAATTGCTGAACGTCAATTGAATAGTTTTTGGCTTCGTCCAATGTTATTTTACCGGCTTTAACAAAGTTTGCGAGAGCGCTGTCCATAGTTATCATACCATGTTCGGTACCGGTTTGGATAACCCCTTCTAACTGATGGGTTTTTCCTTCTCTAATAATATTTCTAACCGCCGCTGTGGCGATCATTACTTCGGCAATGGCAATTCGGCCGCCGCCAATAGCTGGAACAAGCCTTTGAGACACAATGCCCTGAAGCATGCCGGCAAGCTGAACTCTAACCTGCTGTTGCTGGTGCGGGGGAAAAACGTCCACGATACGGTCAACCGACTGAGCGGCATTATTGGTATGAAGCGTGGCAAGGACCAAGTGTCCGGTTTCGGCAATGGTTATGGCTGCCGCAATTGTCTCCAGGTCCCGCATCTCACCAACCAACACAACATCCGGATCCTCACGAAGAACCGACCTTAAGGCCGCCGCAAATGACCTGGTATCATAGTGAACTTCCCTTTGCTCCAGAATTGATTTTTTGTTGACGTGGTTATACTCTATTGGGTCCTCTACCGTAATTATATGACAAGCCTTTTCGGTGTTTATGTAATTGATCATGGCGGCGAGAGAGGTTGACTTACCGGAACCAGTGGGACCGGTAAACAAAACCAAGCCTCTTGGAAGTTTGGCAAGTTCAAAGCAAACCTTCGGAAGGCCCAAATCTTCTATGGAACGAATCTTTGTGGGAATAAGCCTTAAAGCAAGTCCGGCGTTACCTCTTTGATGATAAGCGTTAGCTCTAAACCTGGCAACATCGCCAAAAGCAAAAGAAAAGTCCACCTCTTTATCGCGAACAAAAATTTCCTTCTGGTTATCATCAACCACTTGATGCACTATGTCTTCAGTCTGTTCCGGCGTTAGTTGTCCATATTCTGAAAGCGGCACCAACCGCCCGTCAACTCTTAAAACCGGGGGTACCCCGACCGATAAATGCAAATCGGACGCATCCTGTTTTAAAACTTCTTCCAGCAAATGTTCTACTTTTATTGTTTGTGTCGGCATACTTCCTCCCAGTTAAATCCTAAATTCTAATTTCTCAGCCCTAGACTGATCCGCCTCGGGCGGAAAATGCCAAATGACAAATGAAATCCAAATTCTTAAATTATTAAACCTCTTTACCTATTTTACTTTTATTAATGATTGCTGAGAAGATCAAAATAAATTCTTGGGCTTCTTTTAAATAAACTTTTGCTTCAGTTACCAAATCGGGATATTCAGATATTGCCGTCTGTAATATTCTAAACCAGTATTTTGTTTCCTTTGCTTCTTTTTTGCATATCCCCATTTTATGAACAAAGTCTTTTTTAGATTCAGCACTATCGGTTTCATGATAATTAGCTCCCAAACTAGTCCCGGATTTCACCACTTGAGTAATTATTGGGATATTTATGGGCGTCTTCGGAATTTTTTTTGCAAAAATAATTACATTTTCTCCAAATCTGACAGTTCTTTCTTCTAAATCAAAAACCTTTAAATTTTTTGTCTTTTCTTCAGTTTTTAAGACTTCTTTTATCTGCATGTTTATTAACTTTTTATTCCTTACATTATTTTTGACATTTAGTAATTAAGATTTTATTTGACATTTTTAATTTGAAATTTGATATTTATAGTTACTGGATTCCCGCCTCCGCGGGAATGACAAGGGGTGGTACGGGAATGACAAGGGGTGTTACGGGAATGACAAGGGGTGGTAATATGGGAATGATAAGGGCTATATGTTTACCAATTTCCTTTCCACAATTTCTTAATTTGATGTTTTTTTAACATTTTATTATATTTTCTACTTATTTTTGCCATTCGGTTTTAACTTTTTTTTGCTACTATTTTCGACATTTAGTAATTATGGTTTTATTTGATATTTGTAATTTAACATTTGACATTTTATTAGTGCTTTGCATTAATAATCTTGAGCGACGCGGGCTACTTCTTTTATTGTTGTAATTCCCGATAACGCCTTTAAGTAACCGTCTTGTTTCATGGTTACCATGCCTTCTTTAACGGCCGCGTCCTGAATTTCTGAAGTTGTGGCGTCGGCCAGTAGCAGCCTTTCCATAGCCTGCGATACGGAAAATATCTCGTAAATTCCCATTCTTCCTGAATAACCGCTGTTATGACATTCCTCACATCCCTTACCCTTATATAAATTATACTTCTCTGTGTCGCGAAATGGAAGGTTTGGCATCCCGAAATCGGCAATTATTTCTTTAGCTTTAGGATCGCTCGATTCCGGCAAAACTTCTTTTAGCGATTCTTTAATTGCAACAGTTTCTGCTTCTGAAGCAACATAAGACTCTCGGCATTTATCGCAAATTTTTCTAACCAATCTTTGACCAACAACGGTATTAACGGTGGATGCAATTAAAAATGGTTCTACTTTCATGTCTTTTAAACGCGGCAAAACGCCGGCAGCAGAATTGGTATGCAAAGTTGAAAGAACTACGTGTCCAGTTAAAGCAGACTGCACGGCCAAATCAGCCGTTTCGGTATCTCTAATTTCACCAACCATTATAACGTCCGGATCCTGACGCAAAACGGATCTGAGACCCGCTGCAAACGTCAGGCCAATAGCCGCATTTGTTTGAATCTGATTTATGCCCTCAATATTATACTCAACCGGATCTTCCAAGGTAATAATGTTAATTTCGGCTGAATTTATTTTTGATAAAACTGCATAAAGGGTAGTGGATTTACCGGAACCGGTAGGACCTGTGGATAAAATCATGCCATGCGGTTTCCCGGCAGCTTCTTCTATCAGACGATAAGCCCGACCCTTAATACCCAATTTATCCAAAGTTATAACGCCACCGGATTTATCTAAAATACGAATAACGACTTTTTCGCCATATACTATTGGCGATATTGAAATACGAAGATCCACGTCAGTTTCGCCAATTTTGATGGAAAAACGTCCGTCTTGAGGAAGACGATGCTCATCTATTTTTAAATTTGATAAAATTTTAATACGCGACACAATGGCGGCGTGAATATGCTTAGGTAAAGTCATAACCTCGCTTAAAATACCGTCAATTCTATACCTTACCTTAACGGATTTTTCCCGAGGTTCTATATGGATATCGGACGCCTTGCCCTTAATGGCGTATTCTAAGATAGTATTTACAGCCCGAGTAACCGGCGCATCCTGAGAAATACTAACCTCTTCTTCGCCTTCTTTTGGAACCGGTGAATTTGTATCTTCCCCCAAATCGGAGATTCCCGGCAAATCATCCATGCCCTTCATAACGTCTTTTGCTTCGTTAGAAAAGGACTTAAACTGCGAAATTCCACTTTTAATACTTGTGGTTGAAGTAATAAAAGGAACAACCTTGAGGCCGGTTTTCTTCTCGACAAAATCGATAACCTGTATATTGGAAGGATCCACCATAGCCATATTCAAATTGTTGCCATTAACACCAAAAGGCAGAACCTGATATCTGTCGCAATATTCTTTTTCCAGCAAGTTTAAGGTTTTTTCATCAATTTTTAGATTGATTAGGTTAGTGTAAGGAGTTTGGTTTGCTATAGCTTTAGCTTTAGTTAAATCCTCTTCGTTAAGAGTTCCCGCATCGAGTAATACTCCATCTAAAGCTTTGCCTAATTTGACGCTTTCTATTTTGGCAATATCAAGCTGATCGGCCGTTAAAACCTTATGATCTAAAAGTACCTGCTCCAGTTTTTTATCATTTTTAACTATTTCGCCCCCTTTTTATGGAGTTTTTATTTCCTCGGAATCAAACGGATCTCTATTTTTACTTTCTTTTGGATCTGGAGTTGGCATTACCATTAAAGACCGTTCGGAGCCATCTTCTAGTTTAATATAAGTATTATATTTATCCTGATAATCCTTTTGGAAATTTTCGGCATTAATTTGCAGTTCCTGTTTTTCGACAACGGTTGTTGCTGCTTTCTTTTTCGGTTTTAAAAAATAATAAAGAATAAAAACTGCGCCGCAGATAAATCCAATTAAAATGATGTTAAAAACGATTTGGTTCGATCCATTATTGTTTTTCAATTTGCACCTCATCTTTATAATAAGTACTTAATGTTGCTTTTGTGTTTAAAGTATCATATTTCGGAATAGCCCCCTTAACATCTTGTGTTTGAGCAGAAACATCTAAGCTTGACACGTTGAACAAACGTTTAGTTTTTTCTAAATTTAGTAGAAATCCAAGGAGGCCTTGAAATTTATTACTCCCATCGAGTGCGCTATATTTGCTATTAGCGTCCAGGTCAACTTTAAGTTCATGCAAGGACAAATCGCCGCCCGCATTTGGATCTGCCGTAGCTGTCGTATTGTCCTGAGCCAGAGGAGCGCTGACTTCAGTGTTATTTACGCCGCTTATTTTTATCAAGCCTTCCAATTGAGCATAAAGCGATGCTCTGTCATCTTTATCCGGCAGTATTTCTAAAACACCAACATTTAATGCGTCCAGTTTCGACATCATTGCTTTGTCGTCCTTAAAAGATTCTATGTTTTCTTTTTTAGTTTCAAACTTGTCAACTTGCGCCAGTAAGGTGCTTTTTTCCCTATCAAGTTTCGAATTCGTATTTATTAGATTTTTGATGGGAGAAAAGATCATAAACAAGGCAAAAATAAGACTAATGAAGATAATTAGAATACCGTAAGTATTATTTTGGCCGCTTTCTACTTCCATAAGATACCTCCAGCTGCTTCAAATTTAAATGAAAACTCCAGACTATCCTGCCCTTTTGTGTAGCCCTCGTTTTCAATATTGACAAACAAATTAGCTTTATCTCTTGACCCGTCCTCTTTTGGCGGATAGATCATTATATCTGTTTTCCAAGTTCTTAAGGACTGAATAAATTTGATCATCACATCAACTCTTTTGTCTTCTGTTGTAGTTAGTGTATTTTTGTTTGGAATTAAACAGCTTACTTCGATTGCATTGCCCTCACTTTTATACGACTGCAGCACTACATAGTCCGGCAAAGTCTTTGAGAACTCCTGAAAAGTGCGATTCCATTTGAATTGAGCTCCACTTTTTTCTTCAATGATAGAAACTCCGCTTTGGACAGTAAGCATTTTCTTTTCCACATCCTGATATTCGGATTGATTTAAGGCTTCCTTTAAGTCTTTAATACGCGTTTTATAATCGTTATTTTCTTTAGATTTTGTCAGGTTCATCGTTTTTAGGATTAGATAAGTGCCAATGACACCCACGACAATCACTATCGCCACGGCCGTCGCGACGAAATTGCTTTTTCCCTCCTTTATCTCCGTTGATTTTTCCTGCGGGATAAGATTTATTTTCATTTAACCTCCCTTAGTGCCAAACCGATAACTGTTGAATAGTCCGGTGCATTATTTATTATATCCTCCTGGACACTAACCGGATAGGCAATATTTTTCCAGGGGTTCGCTATTTGTACATCCATATTAAACGTTTTTGCAAAGAAAGTCCCTATTTCCGGCATTTTAGCGGACCCTCCACTTATTATAAACAAATCTACGCGAGAACCAAACTGATTTTCAAAAAACTGCATCGATTTAATGATTTCGTCCACTATTGTGGCTAAAATTGGTTTAATTGCCTTATACACTCTGCCTTCAAGTTTTTCTAGGGTGACGCCAAATTTACACTTAAACTGGTCGGCTTGGGCAAGATCTAGGCCTAAAGTATTGGAAATGGCGCGAGTAAAAGCCTCTCCGCCAAAAGATATGCTCCTGGAATGAAGAACAATGTGGTTTTCCACAATCGCAAGTTCGGTTGACATGGCGCCGATATCCACAATTAAAATTTTTGCGCCGGGGAAAGTGGCTAGAGACCTTGACAGAGCAATGTTGGTTGTCTCCAAACCAACCAAATTAAGCCCGGCTTCTGCTATAATGCGGTTAATTCTTCTAACTCTTTCAATTGGTGCTGCCGTAATCATAACCTGAACCTGCTCATTTGCGTTTTTTGGTACGCTAATTACTTGCCAGTCGTAGCGGACATCTTCTATATTCATCGGTAAATTCTGCTGCACTTGCCATTGAACGGCTTTTTTAAGGTCTGCCGGCGACATTTGCGGAAAAGGCAAAACCAAAGTAAACACCTGGTTTTCCGGAAGTGCCGTGGATACGTTTTTGGTGGTTGCCCTTGTACCTTTAACCAACTGCCTTATAACTTCGGAAAGACGCCTGATATCGATATCGCTATCACTCTGGGATAAGCCAATAGGAATACTGGCCGTCCCGTAGGTAACTAAAAGCGGCTTACCTGAAGACGCCTTTAACTGAACCAACTTAAGAGTAGTTGATCCTATATCTAGACCAAAAAATTCATCTGAACGACTAAATAAACCCAATCTGCAACCCTCCTATCATATTTAGAATACAAGAAAGCAATAAAGGTATCAAGTGGAATAAGAAATTAAATGTCAAATTTCAAATACCAAATTACAAATGAATAGCAAATGATTGAATGTTTAAAAATTTGGTATTCACTTATTTTATCATCCCCCGATCTGGTCGAGGGCAGGCACTGAACTCGATTCAGAACCCGTCCTCAACTCGATTGGAGAATCCATTCCTTCTAGATTCCCGCCTTCGCTCATTGAGTCTGAGCTGAGAGCTCATCCCTCAGAGTCGAAGACGGGAATGACAGCAAAGAGAGACATTTTCCAAATTGAATAATGAATAATGAATTAAGTATAGAAATAGAAAAAACATATTCAAATATTCTATATTCCCATTATTAATACTTTATTCTCTTTTTTATACTGCTTTTTTTTGCTGAACATCCTCGTCTAGTTGTCATCCCCGTGAAAACGGGGATCCAGAAGGATTGGCAATGCAATAAAGCTACTGAATTCCCGATCAAGTCGGGAATGACAATAACAAGGTTAGATTTCTTAAATTTGGATTGAATTTTTCCCAATTTTATGAGATAATTTACGACATGAAATTATCTATTGGCATTGTCGGTCTTCCTAACGTGGGGAAGTCAACATTATTTAATGCCTTAACTAAAAATCAAGTTGATGCCAAAAATTATCCGTTTTGCACTATTGACCCAAATGTTGGTATTGTTAGCGTCCCCGATGAACGTTTGGAGCCCCTGGCGCAAGCCGTCAAAACCGAAAAGATCATTCCGGCCATAGTGGAATTTACGGATATTGCCGGAATTGTTAAGAACGCGCATAAGGGCGAGGGCTTGGGAAATAAATTCTTGTCACATATCCGCGAATCCGACGCCATTTTGGAAGTAGTTAGGGTTTTTGAGGATTCCAATGTTCTTCACGTTGACGGAAATATCAACCCCACCTCCGACATGGAAACCATTTCCATGGAACTTATTTTTGCCGATCTGGCCAATATGGAAAAGACCATCCAAAGGACCGAAAAATTAGGTAAAACTGATCCTAAAGAAGCATCGTTGCAAATGCCTGTATTTAAGAAGATCCAGAAGTGGTTAGAAGATGGGAAACCGGCAAGGGCTTTGTTTGCCAACCCCTCTCCTCGTCATTCCGCACTTGATGCGGAATCCAGAAAGCATGGATTCACGGTCGGAGCCGGAAATGACAATAAAGTGGGTCTTACCAAAAAGGAACTGGAAATTTTAAAACCTTTAAATTTAATAACTTTAAAACCACATATCTATGCCTTTAATGTTTCGGAAGCCGATTTGGCTAAACCAAAACTACCGGAGATGAAGGAAGATTTTGTCGTCTTCTCGGCCAAGCTAGAACAAGACCTGCAAGATCTGTCTGACCCGGAACAAAAGGAATATTTACAGGAACTCGGGATAGAGGATACCGACCTCAACCGTTTAATTAAAAAGACTTATGAAATCTTAGGACTAATAACCTACTTTACAGCCGGCGAAATGGAAGCTCGTGCATGGACCATTAAAAAAGGCTGGACCGCGCCAAGGGCCGCCGGCGAAATCCATACCGATTTTGAAAAAGGCTTTATCTCGGCTGACGTTGTAAATTGGAAAGATTTAGTAGAATTTGGCTGGCAAGGCGCCAAAGAAAAAGGCAAAGTAAGAGCAGAAGGCCGAGACTACGTCGCAAAAGACGGCGACGTGATGATTTTTAAATTTAATGTAAGTAAATAATATAATCTAAAAAACATTAATAATAATGGAGGATGCTATGACTGAAGTTATGTCCCATATTCCCGAAACTTCACCTGTCCCAATCGAAGACACAAAGTCCGAAACAGCGGTAAGGCCAAGTGAAATACAAGCAGAAGTAATAGAAAGTCCGGTCCCAAATATTTCGGAAGATAAAAACGATGTTTCCACTAAAACTGAACTCTCCACTCAAGATCAAGAAAAAATAGAAGAGCTGCGACAAATTTTAGGGACAGATTCCAAAACCAAAGAAAATGCGTCTGAGAACAAAAAAAATATGCCGAGCTTAGAGGAGATTTTAGGAAAGATAGACGAAGAACTTCTTGATTCCATTGATGGATTAAATCAAGAAGCTAAATTAATTTTAATGGATTCCCTAAATACCTTTTTGACACTTCAAGCAATTCAAAACAAGCAGGTCCTAGAGATCATAAAAGCATGCAATAGTAAAGAAGAGCTTGAAGAAAAAATGGAACAAGAAGAAGATGGACCATTAAAGCTATTTGTTAAGTTTATTAGGTCCTTAATTAAATTTGCTGCTAAAACCGTGGCCGAAGTCCAGCCCGAGATAAACAAGCAGTAGGTTTAATGGTTCATCTTCTTGGACGAGCAAAAATGCGGTAAAACAACCATTCCCCGAATCTGTTTATCTTCCCGATCGTAAAACTGGCTTTTATGAGGGCTTCGGGCCCCTAAACGAGCGAGATATCGCCGAAATCCAAAAACAAATTTCGATTTTTAAAAAGGAAGACAAATACAAAACCGAAAACTGGCACCTTTAGAGTAAATAAACTTCCATGGGCTTACGCCCATGGTATTAGCCTAATTCAAGCATAGCTTGTCCAAAATCCTAAGGATTTTGGAAACACTTCATCCCAAGGCTTACGCCATGGGTATTGCGAAGGTAGGATAAAATTTCAAAATGTCGATTAAATTAGCTCCTTACTGATCAGAAAAACCCAAACAAACTTCTTTTTAATTAACGCTTGATATTGTCATTAGCATAGCAGTTTTTAACGTTTTCAGGGCCCCATTTTTGACATTAAATCTATTTTCATGTTTCACTTTTGACACGATCGTTGCATTTATGAAACATTTGTTGTTAAATTAAGATATGAGACATCAAAATAAATCCATTTTGGACCAAATTCTTCTTGCTCTTATGCCCTTTTCGAAAGAAGGCAGTGATTTCATTTATCACCCCGAAAAATTTATAAATCAACTAGAACTAGAAAAGAATAAAGAAAGCAATTTAAATGCCAGAACGGCGGCAGTTGCTATTTGTCGAGCAAAGCAAAAAGGTTATTTAAGGGAAGTTGAGACAAAAAACAAAGAGAAAACTATTCGAATAACTCCAAAGGGCAAAATGAAAATCTATAAATACTTAAATGAGACAGCTATGCAATGGGATGGTAAGTGGAGAATATTATTTTTTGATATTCCTGAAAAGCATCGCTCTAAAAGAGACTCATTAAGAAAAAAACTTAAGGAGTTAGGTTTTAAGCAATATCAAATTAGTGCGTGGATTTGCCCTTTTGATTTTACGGAAGAATTAGATGTTATAATTTACGAGCTTCAAATTGATAAAAATGTTCAATATGTAATCGGTGATTCGGTTAAGGGTGAAGACAAACTAAAATCAATGTTTAATCTGCATTGAAAAATATGGACAAAATATGAATAATCAATTTCCATGATTACTCATTACTGCAAGTCATTGTTTCACTTTTGACACGATCGTTGCATTTATGAAACAAAGTGTAGATTTGAATTATTTTAGCTACGAATATTGATTTTTCTAACGCGCTTATAATCATTTAGATTTTATATTAAATGAGGCAATTGCTTTAAAGCTAATTGCCCCGGGTGTATTTTCTAGTTATGCGTGAGGATATAATTATTAACCACTTCAAGTATCTTTTGTCTTTCCTCCTGGCCAAACCAAGAAATAATTACGTCTTTTGCCCCTTTTAGTTCCCTAGCTTTTTCATTTGTCGCCCAATATACGGGTATTAATTTTGAAATCCCCGTAATATAAAGGACACGATAATGATTTTTATCAGAAATAATTAGAAAGACGCCTCCCTCTTCTAACCGAAGTAAGCTAAGAGCATAAATCATGACTTTAATTGCCGCACTATCAAAATAGCTGACGTTTCTAAAATCCAATACAACTCTTATTTTGTGCGCCAGAGAACATTCACTTACCTTTTCTTTAAGTTTAGGAGCGGTTCGTAAATCAATTTCACCCCAAACTTTTAAAAAAGTAACCGGTATATCAGCACGCTCCGCATTATGAAGTACAATCTTGATTTCTTCCAATTTTTCACCCCCAACGCTTTAGTTGTTAAGTTGCAAACTTGAAAATAGCAGATGTTGGAGAATAATGAATCATTCAAATTGATACTTCTTATGAAGAAATCTCTGGTAAATTTTATGTAATATTTCAAGAATAATCTTGTAACAAAAAAAGCAATAGCCCGTTAAAGGTTATTGCCTTGTATAAAGATCAATCTTGATTTGCGTATTTTTGAACACATTTTAATACGGCTGCGCGTTGCAGAATGCTTGAGAGCAAACTATTAAAAGCTCCCTCGCTAGCATTGCCTTCCGTGACTACTCCATCCACTATTTCCCAAAAGGGAAAGACTTTTATTAAGCCGGTAATCTGGAATATTTTCAATAATTTTTCATGTGTTCCCACAATGCCAAGCATACCATTGTGACATTTTAATCTTTTTAACCCACCAACCATAATACCAAGAGGAGAAGCGTCGAGAAACTCAACATCTTTTAGGTCTAAAATGATGCTAAATTTGCCTTCACCAGCATAGTCAATGAGTTTACCTTTTAACTTTGGTGAAGTGTAAACGTCAATGTGACCCTTTAAGGGTAGGAACAATACCTCTACCCCATCAGTCGTTAATAATGTCGAATCGCCAATCTTCAAATTTGCCACAAAAATCCCCTCCTAAATAAATTTTTAAGTTTACATGTTTTAACGGATTTTAAATTATACCATAAATATGGCTTTAGTCCAACATTTTTTATTTTTATTTAAAATAAATCAAAAACTCTTTATTGCCTTTGGCGCCTTCAATTGGGGACTCTGTTTGACCTAAAATCTCAAACCCTTGGCTTCGTGTAAGATTTACAATATCGATTAGGGCATCCGTTCTAATTTTTTGATCAGTTATGACGCCCTTAAATTTATCGGCAATTTGTTTGCCAACTTCAAATTGAGGCTTTACCAAGCATATAACATCCGCTTTCCGGACTTGGTCTTGAGCAATTAATTTAATTTGAGGAATGATTTTTTTTAAAGAAATGAAGGAAACATCGCAAACAAAAACATCAATATTTTCCGGTAAACTCTGTACATCTAGAAAATGAGTCCGTTCCATATTAATAACCCGCTGCTCCTGCCGCAGTTTATGTGCCAGCTGACCGTAACCAACATCAATTGCGTAAACTTTTTTAGCGCCATTCTGCAGGGCAAAATCCGTAAAACCTCCCGTAGAAGCACCAATATCACAGATTACTTTATCTTTAAAATCCAAATTAAATTCATGATAAGCTTTTTCTAACTTTAAAGCTCCTCTTGAAACATAAGGAAACGGCTCTTTTACCCAAACATTAGCTTCGGAATCAACTTGTTCGGCCGGTTTTTGAACCTGTTTTTCATCAATATAAACCTGTCCGGCCATAACAAGCCGTTTGGCCTTTTCCCTAGAATCTGATAGCCCTTTTACTACTAATAGTTCATCAATTCGTTTTTTCACTGTGGTTATCTCGCTCTTTCCACATACCCCCCCGTCCTTGTGTCGATGCGGATTTTATCACCTTGATTTATAAATAAGGGAACATTTAGAACCTGTCCGGTTTCGATAGTAACCGGCTTTGAGGCTGAAGTGGCCGTATCGCCTTTCACTCCTTTTTCGGCCAGAATTACCTCGAATTCCATTTTTATTGGAAGCTGAACATTAATGGGGCTATCTTTAAAATAAGAAACATCAACGGACTCGCCCTCTTTTAGATAATTTACATTGGTCCCTAAATCTTCAGAGAATAAAGTAAACTGATCATAGCTTTGGTTATCCATAAAATGATAACCCTCTTCATCCGAATACATGAACTGAGCATTTCGTCTTTCAAGCCTCGCCGGCTGGATTTTTTCACCGCTTTTAAAACTGGTCTCGAAAGAAGAACCGGTAAGCAGATTTTTAAGTTTTGCTTTTAAAACTGCTCCGCCTCGTCCCATTTTTATATGCTGGTAATCCAAAACAACATGAGGAGCACCATCTATTTCTATTGTTACGCCGTTTTTTAAATCATTAATACCGTACATATTAAACTCCGTTTAATCAAATTCTAAATAATAATATCTAAATTCTAAACAAATACCAAATCCTAATTTTTCAAATATTTTGAATTTTGAGTTAATTATTTAATTTATTAATTATTTCATAATTCTTAATTCAAAATTCGTAATTCCATTACAAATATCAATATTTAGTCAAAATAGCCAATCAAAATAAGTTTGCGGCCTATGACAACTTATCGGGTGGTAAATGGTAGCATCGCCATCATACGAGAACGCTTTAGGGCGTTTGCCAGCTTTCGCTGATGTCTCGGACAAGTGCCAGACATTTTTCTTGATTCAATTTTTCCATAACCGGTAATATACTTTTGTAGCATTTTGACGTCTTTATAATCGATAACTTCGATTTGATCAGCGCAAAAGCGACAATTTTTCTTCGGTATATAATTTGCCATAAAACTTCCTTTCGTCAGTAAAAAACAATTAGCAAGAAACAATAAACAAGTATAGTTAATCTTTTATGCCATGTAATAATTTGTTAATTGTTCTTTGTTTGTTGTTTATTGATTAAAACGGTATATCGTCTATATTAATTTCTTCTTCGGTAACTGCTTCAGCGATTTTTTTATCAACTTCTTTAGTGGCTTGCGGTCTGCCTTCTTTTGGCCTGTCAACAAAGTTAATATCTGTCGCCACAATCTCAGTTTTTTGTCTTTTAGCGCCATCTTGACCTTCCCATGATCTTGTTTGAAGCCTACCCACAACCAACACTTTTCTGCCTTTTGTTAAAAATTGGGAAGACAGTTCAGCCATTTTGCCCCATATTACAACATCATGATATTCAACTGCGTCTTTTCTTTCGCCGGTTCCGTCAACCCAAGATCTGTTTGTTGCTACAGACATGGATGAAACTGGCTGACCGCCCGGAGTATATCTAAGTTCTGGGTCTCTGGTTAAATTTCCTAGTAATATTACCTGTTGAAAATCCCTCATTTCTTTCTCCTTTTAACTTATTTTACTCTTCCCCTAAAATTTTCTTTAATTTTTCGTCTAATTCTTCAAGACGTTCTTCTTCTGACTTCTGCTTGTCTTCTTTCTTCTTCGCAGCTTTTTTTGGTTTTTCTTCCTTTTCTTCCACTTTTCCAGTAGCCGTTTCCTCTTCTTTTTCTTCTTCTACTTCTTCAACGACTTCTTTTTCCTCTTCCTTATTTTCCTCAATTTCTGCCAAATCTTCAACCTTATTTTTCTCTTTCCTTACCCTTTTGGCTTCCTTTGCCTCATCGCCTGATTTTTGGGCTAAACCACTGACACTTTCCTGAGTTACCACAATAAACCGAATTACTTCCTCGGTTCGTTGTAGCAATCTTTCCAAATCCTGTACAGCTGTTGGCTCAATTTCTATGTTTGCAATTACATAGACACCAAAATTCTGCTTTCTAATTGGATAGGCCAATTTTCTTTTGCCCCAGACATCTTCTTTTAAAATTTTGCCGCGATCATTGATAAGCTTATTAATTTTATCCGTTACTTTATCTAAAGTGTTCTCTAGATCCGGATGAATAATATAAGCTAGTTCGTATTTCCGCATTAAAAAACTCCTTCCCGCGGACCCGGCATTTGCTCGTATGAGCCTTAGACCGGAGCCCTCCATCCATGTGAAGAGCAAAAAGGTTAATTGATATAATTTATAAAATTTACTTAAGAGAAATTATACCGTAACTTTCTAAAAAAGTCAATTCGAGTCTTGTCTAATACAAGATCGGACTAAACTGACCCCTCATTCTAACGCAAGAATGGACTAAAAATGGTGCAGGATTCATACTAGATATGTGAGTATCATAATGAAAAACCTACACCTATTCAATTGTAACGAAATAAGAGAGTTTTTGGAAACAAATAAAGACTTTGCTTTTGAAATTAATGATAGAAGAGAAAAGTATAAACTGATAAGTGAAGTTTGGTTTGGAACAAAATACTGGA
>MNYC01000041.1 GCA_001872945.1 bacterium CG2_30_37_16 | reverse complement strand
AGCCAGTATTTAAAGGATGGTAACACCTTTGAGGAGTTGGATAAAACAGCCTACCAAGCGAGTGATAATGAGGCCGCCAAAGTAATGCAAAAAGAGAAAGAAAAGTTATTTAAAATAATGAAAAGAAAGGAGAATTTCTAGTAAGAATTTTCCTGCACCAAAACACTCCGTTTAGTCCGATTATTGGATTAGAATTGACTGTGGCGAGGAAGCCATGCTTAATAATGTCAAATGTCCAATTACAAATTACAAATGAATGTCAAAATTCTAATTTTTAAATTTAGTCATTAGGATTTTATTTGATATTTTTAATTTGATATTTGACATTAAAACCCTCAACCTAACTGGGAATGCCATCGGCTAAGAATTCTCTTACTTTTCTCTCAGCTTCTCTCTCATCCGTTACCCAGTTAATATCCCCATTCCTCTTAAACCATGTCATTTGTCGTTTGGCATAATTTCTGGTTTCTTTTTTAATTGCCTCCATGGCCATGGGCAAGTCAATTTCCTTCTTAAAATATAAAACAAGCTGACGATAACCTAGGGCATTGAATCCCGGTATCTCCCAAGGATAATTGTCGATAAGTTCTTTGACTTCTTCCAAAAATCCTTCCTCAAACATTTGATCCACCCTCATGTTTATTCTTTCATAAAGCTCTTCCCGCTTAAAAAAATCTAGTCCCAACATCAAAACGTTTTCCGGCTTACCCTCTCTTGATCTCATTGCCAACAAGGGCTGACCCGAGGCTTGGATGATTTCTATCGCCCTAATTACCCGCCTTCGATTATTCGGATCAATGATCCCGGCCGCCTCCGTATCTAACTCATCCAAAATTACCGCTAATTCATCATTGTCTTTTAAAGAAAGTTCGGCCCTTAGTTTGGCATCGGGTTTTACTTCCGGAATGTGATAGTTATAAATTAAAGCGTCAATATAAAGTCCGGTGCCACCAACCAAAAACGGTATCTTTCTGCGCTTAGAAATCTCCGCAATTGCTTCTAATGCTAATCTTTTATAAATAGCAACATTAAATTCCTGACTTGGATCTACAATATCTAGCATGTGATGAGGCACTTCCTGCTGCTCTTCTATAGTTGGTTTAGCCGTACCGATATCCATTTCCCGGTAAACATTTTGGGAATCCGCATTTACGATTTCGCCGTTAAATTTTTTTGCCAAGTCAATAGAAAGCGCGGTTTTCCCGCTTGCTGTGGGACCAATAATGACAATAATAGGATTTTTCATGATCATATTCTACATGACAAAAAGTAAAAATTACATGTATTAATCATAAAAAAGAAAATCACTCAGTATAAATAAGATTATTAACAAAATCGATGGTAACTTTTTTGATTTTCTTGGTGCCTTGATGCTCAATAATAATGGAGATTTTTTGATACTCCCGCGAAGGAACCCAACAATCACAAGACCTATCTCCGTACCATAATACATTGCTACTAGGAAGTTCGTTTACGGTCATAACAATACTTTTATATCTTAAATCATCATCTCCACTTAAAACGTTTGCATCTTCATAAGCGTTACCACCCGAATCTATCCCCTCAACTTTTATAATTTTTACTTGATCTGAAATACTGAAATTATTAAAGGAAGAGGAAGACCCCACAACATCTTTTTTTTCACAATAGGGAGAGCCTTGGTTAACATATTTGTTCTCGCAAAAAATTTTATCAGCACCATTATCAACCATATCAGCAAACCCGCTAAAACCATTATCACTCAAATGAAATCGTACTCCATATCCGTTCAAATTAGATTCTTCCGAAATACTTGTGCTTGGTTTTGGCGCAAGTGTTTTTTGTTTCATTTCTTGCAACGCAGATTCTAATAACGTGGCAGAGATATCCAATTCGTTGTCCATTTTTATACTTGCCCATCTGATAGAAATTACCACAGCAAGAATACCAATAATGGCTACAACAACAGCCATTTCAATTAGGGTAAAACCTTCCGATTTACATTGTCTAATATGTACCCTGTCAAAAGGTATCATAAAAAAATTATACCATAGTTCCTTCCAAAGCCCAAGGATTATTATCGGTTATTATTACTTGAACGAAATTACCAACGTATTCCTTACTTCCTCCGGAAATGGCGACCAACTTGAAAGAATCGGTATGACCAAATAATAACCCTTTCTCAAATTTTTCCGCTAATACTTTTTCCGTTTGACCGACATATTTTTTATTTTTTTCCAATGCGGTACCCGCTAAAATTTCGGTAAGGACCTTTAGTCTGCGTTTTTTTTCTTTTTTATCTACATTATCGTCAAATGAAGCAGCTTTAGTTCCGGAGCGCGGAGAATACTGAGCAATGTAGGCCATGTCATATTTTAAATCCTTAAAAGCTTCCATCGTATCCTCAAATTGTTCAATTGTCTCCCCCGGGAAACCAACAATTATGTCTGTCGAGATAGCAATATTAGGTTTTACAGCCCTGACTCTTTCTATCAAATTCTTATAATGCTCATACGTATAATTTCGATTCATGTTTTTTAGAACTTCGCTACTCCCCGCTTGAAGTGGAAGATGTAAATATCCGCAAACCTTTGAACACTGAACAAATTTTTTGATCAAATCTTGGGACATATCCTTGGGATGCGAAGTAATATACCTAATCCAAAAATCGCCCGGAATATCATTGATTTTCGATAAAAGTTCGGCAAAATTCGGCAAATCTTTTTTATCATTTCCGTAAGAATTAACATTTTGACCAAGCAAGGTTATTTCCTTACAGCCATTTTCTACAAGTTCTTTTACTTCAGAAATAATATCTTCGGCAGGACGAGAATATTCCCGGCCGCGGGTAAAAGGAACGGCGCAATAAGCACAAAAATTGTTGCATCCCGTCATTATGGGAACAAGGGCTTGAAAGCCGGAACTGTGCATGGGCTTTAACGTTAGATACTTCCCTCTTTCCCTAACATCTGTTTCCTTCATACTATGAAGCATTTCGGGTAGCAAAGTTAAATTTTCTATATTAAAAACTAAGTCAAAACTTTCTGTAAATTTTTTCTTATCAGTTGCCAATACACAACCGGTCAGTACGGTTACTAATTTTCTTTTTTGCTTTTCCCTTTGCCAATTTCGCACTTTCCCATGGATTCTATCAATTGCCGCCTGACGAACAGAACAAGCCACTGCCACAATCAAATCGGCATCTTTTTCTTTCCCCGTTTTTTTATATCCAAGTCCATTTAAAACTGTTTCTATTCTTTCGGCGTCAGAATTATTCATTTGACAGCCCAAAACTAAAATAAAATATTTCATGCCGATTAGTTTAGCACAGAACTAATACAGAATAAAGAATATAGTATAAAGCCCAAGAATGGGAATATAGAATGTTAGTATATAGTTTTCTTTCTTTTATTCTACATTCCCATACTTAATTCTTAATTCATTATTCTGTCCTACTTTAGCCTTGCTAAAGGGTTTACTGCTACTCCTTTTTCATAAATCTCAAAATGAACGTGGGGGCCAGTGCTCCAACCCGTACTGCCAACTTTACCAACAGACTGTCCTTGGGTAACACCCTGACCGGTTTTAACCAAAATTGCCGAAAAATGCGCATATCTGGTTTTTGAACCATCGGGATGAATTAAAACAACATTGTTGCCATATCCTTTGCTCCAGCCAGCATATTCTACGATGCCGCTTTTTGAAGCAAGACAAGGATTTCCTGATGGGAGCGCAATATCTAAGCCCGGATGTCCGTAATGAAAGTATTGAGTTAAACCTCCTCTAACCGGCCAAATATAGCCATCGGAAGGCAAATAGGCCGCATTTTGCAAACTGGCATCGGCATATTGAGAATGTACCGTGTAGGCAGACAGAATTCTTCTAATTATTTTTGGTTTATTTTTTGCATTAGCATTAGCTTCAAGACTAACCAATGTCGGGATTAAAATAGGTTCCAAAAGAAAGTATATTAAAACAAGCTTAAGAAAGTTTCGAGTTATTTTTTGCCAATTCAGGCCATGCAGATATTTGGTTGTTCGGCCGCAAAAAAGGCTGGGAACCCAGATTTTGCCCATATTCCCTTTCGCCCTCTTTCTTTTTTGGTTATATTTTTAAAACCTTACAAGCCAAGTGGCCTTAAACTGGCAAGAAGAAACTAGATAATATCACAAGAACCTTCCTTTGACAACCATCATTTCTCTTGAACATCGCCTGTTTTTGCGTATATACTTTGTATATGGCCTTAGCGAAAATAAAATCGGCGACCACTTGGGGACTTAAAATAATTAAAATGCAAATTGAAGTTGATCTTTCAGATGGTTTGCCTGCATTTATTATTGTTGGACTACCGGACAAAGCAGTTGAAGAAGCTAAAGAAAGAGTAAGAGCGGCCATTAAAAACAGTGGTTTTCGCTTTCCTCAAAACCGAATTACCGTGAACTTAGCCCCGGCGGACATTCCCAAAGAAGGGCCGGCCTATGATTTGCCAATTGCTCTTGGAATTATGGCCGCTTACGGACAAGTTAAGGCAAATTTTAATGAAATTCTGGCTCTCGGTGAACTTTCTTTAGATGGCAGCCTTAGGCATACTAACGGAATTTTGCCGATCATTTTAGAAGCTGAGAAACTAAAAGTTAGCGAAGTTTATGTTCCATCCTCTAATGTTAAGGAAATACCGGAAAACCGCCTGAAGACTTTTGGACTCACAAATTTTAAAGATTTAATTTTCCACCTAAACAATGAAAAAAGGCTAATTCCGGCGAAAATTGAACCTTTCTCCGGCCATATAGAAAGCCATTATTTAGACATATCGGCTATAAAGGGTCAACTTCATGCGAAAAGAGCTCTAGAAATTGCCGCCGCCGGTGGTCATAATATTTTGTTTTTTGGACCTCCGGGATCCGGCAAAACCATGCTAGCTAAAAGCTTGCCGGGAATTCTACCCGAACTTAGCCTCTCTGAGGCAATTGAAATTACTAAAATCTATTCGGTTGCCGGAACACTTGAAGAAAACGAAGGCCTAAAAAAGACTAGACCTTTTAGATCTCCACACCACACAGCGTCAAATATCTCCCTTATCGGCGGAGGTAAAAATCCGAAACCCGGAGAAATATCAATGTCGCATCGAGGTGTTTTGTTTTTAGACGAGCTGGCTGAATTTCCACGAACCGTTTTGGAGGTTTTGAGACAACCCTTGGAAGAAGGCAGTATTGTAATTTCGAGAGCTCAAGGGTCCATTAAATATCCGGCAAAATTTATTCTAGTCGCCTCAACCAATCCTTGCCCTTGCGGCAATCTTGGCGACCCCAAGAAAGAATGCCGCTGTGCCCAATCATCCGTTATTAAGTATCAAAGTAAAATTTCCGGACCGCTATTAGATCGCATAGATTTGCATTTGGAAGTTCCTCGAATCAACATCGAAGAAATGCAAAATTTAAAAGAGGGCGAAAATTCCAAAACGGTAAGAGAAAGAGTGTCAGGAGCTAGATTTTTGCAAACTCAGAGATTTGCCGGGCAAAAAATTTTGACAAACTCCGAAATGACAAACGAAGATTTAAAAATCTATTGCCAAATGGATAAAAAAACTTTAGATACTCTCAAAATGGCAGCCGAAAAAATGGCACTTTCGGCCAGGGCGTATCATCGAATCATAAAAATTTCCAGAACTATAGCTGATTTGGAAAATAGCGAGAATATAATTGAGAAGCATATTTTAGAAGCTCTTCAGTATCGACAAAAAAACTCTTTCAACCAAAACCATTCTCCCCTATAATAATTATTAAGAGAGGGTATTTCTTTTAATGGCCAAGGCACCCGTAATAAAAATAAATAATTTATCCAAGAAATTCATGCTTGGAGATGTTGAGGTTCAAGCATTACAGTCGGTGAGTCTGGAAATATATTCCGGCGAATTTATTGTCTTTTTCGGGGTCTCCGGCTGCGGCAAGTCAACCTTAATGAGTATGATCGCCGGCTTGCAACCGCCATCCACCGGCAGCATCCTAATTCGCGGCGAAGATCTAGCTAAACTTAATTCTAATGAATTAGCTCAACACCGAAGAACCAAAATTGGCATGGTTTTTCAGGCTTTTAATTTAATTCAAACCATGAATGTGATAGAAAATATTTCACTTCCTTTAGCTTTTGCAAGAATCAGCAAAGGAAGAAGGATAAAAAGAGCCGAAAATTTACTGGAAGTTGTTGGGATGAGCAAGTATAAAAACAGAGCACCAAACCAGCTTTCGGGCGGTCAGCAGCAAAGAATTGCCATTGCTCGGTCGCTTGTTGCTAACCCATGGATAATACTTGCCGACGAACCAACCGGTAATTTGGACTCTAAGTCAGCCGATGATGTTATGCGTCTTTTAGTCTCTTTAAATAGAAAATCTAAAAGGACAGTTATTCTAATCACTCACAACCCGGATTATCTGCAATTTGCAGATAGGGTTTTTTATATGCAAGACGGTAAGGTTATAAAAGTGGAAGCAAATGCCCACGCCGTCACATTTAACGAAAAAGGTAAATCTGCTACTTCTTCTGCTTCAAAAGAAGATGATTTTGTCATAGATGACGATACAAAAGATGAAGTTCCGGATAAGCCAAATACCGAAGAAACAAAAGCAGCTTCAGACATCCCAGAGGAAAATGGAAATACCGAAAATACAACCGGAGAAAGCGAGAATAAAGAGGAAGAAGTAGAGGCAAAGAATTGAGAATTATCGACGTATTAAGAATTGCCGTAGGAAACTTAATGAGAAACAAGCTAAGAACCTTCCTTACTGTCTCCGGTGTTGTTGTCGGCATATCAACTATCGTTTTTTTAGTTACTTTGGGTTTTGGTCTTCAAAACTTGGTAATTAGAAAGACCACCAACCTAGAAGCTTTGAAGGTAATTACCTTAAATAGTAAAAATAAAGAAGAATCTAAAAACCTTAATTCCACTTTGGTTCAGAAATTACAAGATATCCCGAACGTGGACGTTGTTACTCCAAGTTACTATTTTTCTGCCTCGATCGATGGATATGAAGGTCTGGCGCCGGCCATCTATGCTATTGAGTCCGGCCACTTCGAAGTTTATGACCTAAAAACCAAGAACGGCAAACAATTTACCAATGAAACGGCCAAGGAAATTATTGTCAATAAAAAATTAGTAGATGACCTTAAAGAGGATCAGAATCAAATAATTGGCAAATCTTTTAAATTCAAGATTACCGGCATTAGCCAGGATGATTCGACAAAAACAATGGATGTCGAATTAAAAGTGGTTGATGTTTTAAATGATGAGTCTCCGGGTAAAATCGGCTACTCGCCCTTTAAGGTTTTTGCCGACACGAATAGTAATTACTACAATATTAAAGTTAAAGTTAAAAATCAGGAACTACTACCGGAAGTCAAAAAAATAATCGAATCCATGGGTTTTTCAACCAGCGTTATTAAAAACCAATTAGGAGCTATTAATCTTGCTTTTGCAATTATAAACGGACTCCTTGGCGCATTTGGCATGGTAGCCCTGTTTGTTGCCGCAATTGGCATTTTTAACACTATGACCATTTCCTTACTCGAAAGAACCCATGAAATTGGAATTATGAAAGCTATTGGCGGCAGAGACAAAGATTGCTCGCGCATATTCACCGCCGAAGCAGCAACAATCGGACTGATGGGCGGAGCTTTTGGAATGACCTGTGGCTGGGGAATAGGCAGATTACTTGAAGTTATAATTAATTTTTTGGCTTCCAAAGCCGGGCCGGCAGACCAAGTGCCCGGACACCTTTTTTACACTCCGCCAATTTTTACAATTGGCGTGGTAGTCTTTGCCTTTCTAGTTTCAACCTTCGCCGGAATCTGGCCCGCCAGAAGAGCCTCAAAGTTGAATCCGCTGGAAGCCCTGCGTTATGAATAACGCTAAATGCCAAATTTCAAATTACAAATGTCAAATAAAGCTCTAACAATTTAAATCCTAAATTCTAAGCACCTGTCTCGACTGGCGTCAAGCCAAGGCGGACCAAATTCTAAACAAATCCTAAATCTTAAATTTTCCAAACTTTATCTTTTACGTCATTCCCGCGGAGGCGGGAATCCATGAAATTAATGTCAAACCTGTCTCGCTTGAGCGAAGCCTGTCTAGGCGCCAAGACTGACCAAGGCGGATAAAGTTCTAAATCCAAATTTCTAAATACTAAACAAATTCAAAATCTTAAAAAAAGGCGGAAACGCACAAATGCAGCAAAGTTGCTACAAATGATTGTTTCCGCCCAAGAAAAGCTACAATCTATTCATCACACACCCGGTGTGTGATGAATAGACACATCGGGACACTACTCTTTGTTTTCTGGTTACTGGTTACTATTTCCTGAATTATTTAATTTTAAATAATTTAAGCACCGGGTCTAAAAGATTAGTATGTCTTATTACCAAATCTAAGGCAACGATAAGTAATACAAACGAGCTACCGACAATAATTACTTTTTTTAAATCTTTTTTAAAATAAGTCTGGCCATCGGATTGTTTCTTAATTTCAGGAGCAATCTCTTTTTTGATTTTATTTCCTTCCGGTTTTGCTACTTGAGGTTTGATCTCAACTGTTTTTACTAAATGATCTAAATGATACTTCTTTGTTTTTTTCTTCTTAGCCATTTGTAATAAACTCCTTTATTTTTTGGTATTATACATTATCATTTAGTTTCTTTACAGTGTAATTTAGGGTCTATATAATAATACTATGACAGAATCAAATTTGGTAATAATTTTAGGTTTAGTTATTTTTGGGCTCCTTGCCTGGATAACTTATCTTCAAATTACGGTTAAAAGCATAATCTCCAAGAACAAAAGGCTTTTCTCCGAGGTTAAAAGCGGAGACGTCGTATCCATTTTAAACGAGACGTTAAAAGAATTGGACAGCCTTAACAAAAAATATGCCGATCTTGAAAAAAAACATAAATTAACATCAAAAATTGCCAATAGCGGATTTTATAAGATCGGCCTTTTAAGATTTAACCCCTTTAACGACACCGGCGGAGACCAATCATTTTCCCTCACACTTTTAAATACGGAAAATGATGGCTTTGTTGTAACCAGCATCCACGGTCGGGACGGCGATAGAATTTATGCAAAACCAATTTCGGGCGGCGATTCAAAATACAACTTAGCAGATGAAGAAAAAGAGGCTATAATATTAGCAACTAAAGAAAAAAATAAGGGGTAACTATGGCAAAAAAAGATGATTTTTTTAAGATGGGAGCGCAGGAAACTGTAATCGGCCATACGGTAAAATTAAAAGGAAATTTAAAGAGCCAACACGATATTGTTATTGACGGTGAACTAACCGGCGATATTGACTCGGAAAGCACCGTCACTATTGGACACGGAGCAATTGTTAGCGCCAACATTAAGGCCAAAAACGTCGTAATATCCGGCAATCTTGAGGGTGATATTGACGCTGAAGTCTCGGTTGAAATAACTCAAACGGGCAAGGTACTAGGCAATATTAAAGCCGCTTCGCTCGCCATTGGCGCCGGCGCCTTCTTTGAGGGACAAAGCTCCATGAAAGGTACCAAGGAGCCGCCTTTTAAGACCGTAACCAAAGTCCAAAATAAAGATAATGATATAAAACCATTTTTTGAATAATGTACTACTACATCATCAATCCGTCTGCCGGAAACGGCAAAATAAACAAAATTCAAGAAAAGCTTAAAGGAGTTTTAAGTAACTTAGGGATTGCCGGCGAATTTGTTAAAAGCACCGGACCAGGCGACATTCCTAAACTTACCGAAATTGGCATTAAAAAAGGTTACTCCACCATTGTTGCTATAGGCGGCGACAGCACCGCCAATGAAGTTTTAAATTATATGCCAAACGACAAAACTGCTTTCGGCATAATTCCTGTGGGCAAGACTAATATACTGGCTTCTTCTTTAGGGATTGCCGGCTGGATGGAAGCCTGCCAAATACTGGCTGCCAGAAAAACCCACCGCGTAAATATCGGCAAGATTACCACCAATGAAGGTAACCGCTACTTTATAAACAAAATTGCTATCGGTCTTGAGGCTGAGATTAGGAAAAATTTCCCTGCAGCACCAAAACAAATTGTGTCTAAAGTAAGGCACAATTTAGGCATTTTAAAAAACTCCAAAAGTTTCAATCCGTTTTCCATGCGCTTTGAAATAGACAAATCCATTAAGGGAGATTTTAAGGGCGTTAACATTCATATTACTAACGTTTCTTTTCAAAAAGGCGATCAAGCATTTATGATTAGCCTGCAAGAAAATGTTCCAAAAGCTGAGAAAATTCAGTTTATTAAAACCGGTGATCTTTCTTATTTATCGGATCATAGTTCGACGCTTTACGGCAATCATATTTATCTTAAATCAAGCAACATTTCAGTGGCAGCCGACGACCAATATATTGGCACTACGCCGGCCGAAATTATGGTTGCAGATAAAAGAATTAGAATTATAGTAGGATCAATCGTCTAATTTTGTTTACAAAAAGGCTTTTTTTTGCTACAATCTATGAGAATTAAAGGAGCATCCTCATAAAAAGAATCCGAATAAACAACCATATCAACGTTCCCGAACTGCGGCTTATTGACGAAAAGGGCGAGCAAGTAGGAATTATTGCGACAAGGGAAGCACTGCAAATTGCTGAAGAAAGAGGCTATGATTTAGTCGAAGTTTCGCCTACCGCAAAACCACCGGTTGCCAAACTCATAGATTGGGACAAATACCGCTACGAGATAAAAAAACAGGAAGAACGCCAAAAGAAAAAGCAGAAAAACACCGAGGTAAAAACCATTAGACTGCGATTAAAAATTGGCGAACACGATCTAATAACCAAAGCAAATCATGCATCTAAGTTTTTAGAAAAAGGAAATAAGGTTAAGCTCTCTTTAATTTTTAGGGGACGAGAAATAGTCCATAAAGAGCTCGGAAACGTGGTCATGGAAAAATTCTTTGATAAGGTTAAGGATCAGGGAGACAAAGAAGGACCCATTAGTTCAGCAGGGCGCGAGATGAATTTAATCTTGACACCTAAAAAATAATTTGTCATAATACATAAGCTTTGAATATGGGAGGTACAGTTGCCTAAATTAAAGGTGCGAAGCGCCGCTAAAAAAAGATTTAAAATAACCGGAAAAAAAATCACTAAAAGAAGCCCCTTTAAGAGTCATCTTTTAGAAAAGAAATCTGCCGTTAGAAAAAGAAGACTGGGTATGTCTTCAGATTTATCAGCCGGCGACAAGAAAAATGTAAAGAAAATGTTAGGAGTATAATTAATGAGAGTTAAACGCGGAATCGTTACCAAACGAAAACATAAGAAAATTTTAAAAGCCACCAAGGGCATGAAGGGCCTTAGAAGAACAAGTGTAAAAAAGGCCAAAGAAGCCCTACTTAAAAAATGGACATATCAATATAGAGACCGAAAAACACGAAAAAGAGATTTTCGAAGTCTTTGGATTACCAGAATAAATGCGGCTTTAACAGGTTATGATCTTTCTTACAGCAAATTTATTGACGGCCTAAAAAAGGCGGAAATTAAGCTAGATAGAAAAACTTTAGCCGAACTTGCCATTAGAAAGCCTCACGCCTTTGAATCGGTTGTTAAGGAAATTAAAAAGTAATGCCTTTATACGAATATCATTGCAACGAATGTGAAGCGGATTTTGAACTTTTAGTCCATCCTCATGCCGAGAATAAGCCAGCTTGCCCTGCCTGCAACAGTAAAAAAATTACTAAAGTGGCCGTAAGTTCATTTTCCTCCGGATCTGCGGGATCAAGTTGTGGAAACGGCGGTTGTGGTGGCTGCGGCGGATGTCATTAGGGCAGGAATCCTTCGACTTCGCTTAGTACAAGTCAGAAACCAGGAATCAGTAAACATAGAAAAACCACTCTTCGGGAGTGGTTTTTAAGTTGATTAGCTATCAAAATCAACCACTTGCATTTTTTTTGCGTCATTCCCGCCCGTCTCGTTTGGTGCTCGCCAAAGCGGGCGAAGGCGGAAATCCAGAAAGTATGAATTCCAAATCGAGTTTGGAACGTCAGTTTTAAAGTTTGTTTCAGAGTAATTTTGAAGGTGTGCGCGAATCAGCCTCAAAAACCCGAAAAACTTGACAAAAATATTTCTATGTTGTATTATATTTAAGCTTAGTTGGTTGGATGGTCGCTCCGTTTTTGGGGAGGAAAGTCCGGGCACTATAGAGCAGGATGGTTCCTAACGGGAACCGGGAGTAAATTGTTTATATTTGTTCTTAAGACAAATTTAAGCAATGAAGCCTAGGGAAAGTACCACAGAAACAAAACCGCCTGCCAATGCTTCGCATTGGAAGCACTAAATTCTAAGCACTAAAAACTAAATAAATAATAAATCCAAAATCTTCTAAGATTTAGAAATTAGGATTTCAAAAATTGTTTAGTAATTAGGATTTAGAATTTTCATTGCGTAGCAATGGCTGGTAAGGGTGAAAAGTGAGGAAGTAAGACGCCTCTCTCGTCATGGCGACATGAACGAGTGGCAAACCCCATCCGGTGCAAGGCCGGTGGACCAATTGAACTAACTATCTGCTCGATGGGGTTTAGGAGGTCCGGCCGCATGAGGCTAATGGCAACATTAGTCCTAGATAGATGACCATTAAAACAGAACCCGGCTTATAGACCAACTAAGTATCAAAAAACCGCCTCGGGCGGTTTTTTGATAGCTCTACATTCGTTGATTGAAAAATAAAAAACTCAACTCAACGGAGTTCTGAGTATTAAAAAATTATTTTGCAAAATCACCTTCAAAGAACCTTCATTTTTCATCACTAAATTACCTATAAACATGCGGCCGCGTCTCCATCGTTAATTTATTTATTTTTCGCGAAATTGAATTACTTCCTTTCCGTCCGGCTCGGATAGAGGAGAGGGATTTGCGATAAATTAACTTGTGATATAATTAGTAAGGTATAATAAAATCGAGGCTAAACATGAATAATTTAATTGATCAACCAGTGGAATGCATACGCTGTCGCATAAAAACACTTAAGAAGAAAAGAAGATACGGCTACTCAATATTAGTGGGAGCCGGTTTTATTCTTTTCTGGCGCGGTTTATGGGGTTTAATGGACGTATATTTGTTCCCCAACAACCAAGTACTCAGTTATTTAGCATCTTCATTATTGGGAATGACAATATTCTATATTGATGATAAATCTTTAAGAAAATTAGAAGATTAAGCTTTATTTTTTAAAAATTCATCAATGGCCTGATTTACTAATCTATCAGCTTCCTGATTTTTTTCTCTGGGGATATATTGAAATTTAACATTTTCGAAGAATAAACTGTCTTTAACTTGCTGATACAACGGCCTTAAGTCCTCATTTTTAACTTTATAGAGGCCATTTACTTGATTTACAATGAGCAAACTATCCAAATAAAAATTAACCGCTTTATAATGAAAATTTTTGAGATGTTTTAAAGCCAAGAGAACGGCTTTGTATTCCGCCTGGTTATTAGTGGTTTCGCCAATATATTCCTTAAAAGAGGCAATGGTTGTGCCTTTAACACGAAAAACAACGCCAATACCGGCAGGCCCAGGGTTTCCTCTGGCTCCCCCATCTGTAAATATTTCCAATAATTCTACTTCGTTCATCCATTGATTTTACTATACTTTTGTCAATTTTAAAAATTAAAAAAATATGCTATCATTACAAGTAACATGTACGATAAAATTGTTTCTTTTGCAAAAAGAAGAGCGTTCGTTTATCCGTCATCTGAAATTTATGGCGGCTTGTCGGCTATTTACGATTACGGTCATTACGGTATCTTACTCAAGGACAATATAAAAAATGCCTGGTGGAAGCATATGGTACAGCTTCGAGAAGACGTATACGGCCTCGACAGCGCTGTTTTTATGAATCCGAAGACTTGGGTAGCTTCCGGCCACGTTGAAAGCTTTGACGACCCTCAAATTGACTGTAAAAAGTGTAAGGCAAGAATGCGGGCCGACCATATTTTAGAAGAGCACGGAATTATGGCCGACAGAGAAACAATTGAATTCGTGAATCAAAAATTGGATGAGCTAAAAGAACAGGGTAAATTAAAATGTTCTGCTTGCGGATCAACTGAGCTTACAAAAGCCAAAAGATTTTCCCTAATGGTAAAATCCAACCTTGGCTCCCCTACCGAAGCTTTAAGCGAGAAAAATGTGGTTTATCTCAGGCCCGAAACTTGCGGCGGAATTTATTTGGAATATAAAAATATCGTAGCCACGCTTCACCCCAAACTTCCTTTTGGTGTTGCACAAGCTGGAAAAGCCTTCAGAAACGAGATTGTGGCCAGACAATTTATTTTTAGAACCCGGGAATTTGAACAAATGGAAATGCAGTATTTCCAAAAACCGGAAGACATGAAGAAAAATTACGAAATGTGGAAAGAAATCCGCTGGAATTGGTACCTCGAATACGGAATACCGGCTGATAAAATCCGCTGGGCTAAGCATGAAAAATTGGTCCATTATGCCTCGGAAGCTCATGACGTCGAATATAATTTTGCCAGTCTTGGAGGCTTTAAGGAAGTGGAAGGAATTCACGCCAGAGGCAATTGGGATTTAACCAGACACTCCAAGTTCTCCGGCGTCGATCTAAACTTTCTAGACGAGGAAACAAAGGAAAGGTTTATCCCTCATATTATGGAAACTTCTGTTGGATTAAATCGTCTTCTATTAATGTTTTTGGATAACGCCTATACCGAAGAAGAAGTAAACGGCGAGAAAAGAACAGTTTTAAAAATTGACAAAAAACTGGCTCCAATTAAAGCTGCCGTTTTCCCGCTTCTTAAAAATAAGCCCGAACTTGTCAAAAAAGCCCGAGAGGTTTATGAAGATTTAAGGCAAAATATGATGACCGAATTTGACGACAACGGCAATATCGGCAAAAGATATAGAAGACAAGACGAAATTGGTACCCCATATTGCATCACAATCGATTTTGATACCCTAGAAAACGACACCGTAACCCTAAGAGACCGAGACAGCATGAATCAAGAAAGAACCCCCGTTAAAGATTTAAAGAAAAAACTCCTAAAAGAATACGGCTGCGAGATATAGGAACTTAAATATTTGCTATTCGTTTAACTTTTTCTTATTCTGAGCAGGTAGTTTATAATTCTCACCGCTCACAACCTCTTTACCGGTTTTTTGCTCTAGTTCTAATCTGGCATTTTTAGCAATCCGTCCGCCCTTTTTTGATGGAATTTTATTTTCTTCCAATCCTTCACTTTTTATACTTTCAGCAATTGCACGAGTGGAAAGTTCGGCCAAAGCAGTAAAGATGAGTTCCGCTTCGGCCATGTGATCGCGCAAGTTTTCTGTCTTGAGATTTTTTAGCTGCTTGTGCTGTTTAACTGACAAAGCACTCCATTCCTCATGAATGATATTGGTCAAAATCGCATATTCATCGCCTTGTTTCACTTCATGTTTACTCCAATAATCCGTAAGTTTATTTCTTGTTTCTTGCCCCATCATTCGTTGTTGTATCCATTTTTCGCTTCTGTCCATTTTCTGCCAATAACTTCTTGATCGATTCAAAGCTTTTTCCGGATCAGCCATCTCTTGCATTCGCTCATAACCAACTTTGGCAAGCCAAAGTTTAATCGGTTCAGCTTTTTTGGATGGAACTGATTGGATGAGACGAAGAATAGTTTCCACATTTGCCGCATCAGTTTCACGCATTTTTCCATCTTGGGCCAACATTTTCAACTGGTCACATTTTGTGACCACTTCACTATCTTCATTTTTTAATCGATTTTTTAATGTCGCCCAATAACTTTTGGTTTTTTTAAAATCCGTTTGTTCGGTAAGCGCCGCAATAATATCAATTACCGAAAAATACCATACTTCTTTTTATTCATCATAGATGCGACGAATTTTATAGGTTTCAAAAATTGCCAATGAATTTTGATTATCATTTTTCATATTTCCCTTTTTACATAAAAGTGTTTTCTAAATACTGGTCGGGGTGACAGGATTTCCCTCAATAAATTCGGGATAAACTTCTCATCCTCTTAAACCCCAGATTAAAACATTATTAAGTTTACAGTGAGGTCACAAAGTGACCGAATCTGGTCGCAATTACTGAACGAAGCTCGAACCTTTTTTGAACGGAAAATGCTTGATTAGCTCCGCTCCGCGTTTCCGCCCGCCGAAACTCGGCGAGCAAAGCAAAACAATTTTCTTTCAATTTTTTAACGCCCGCCCGCCAAATTTTTCTTAAAATGATTTGAAAATTATTTTGCGGCGCCTGTCCGCCGATTTGGCGGAATGTCTTAATGCCAAACGGCGGAAACGCTTCCCACCCCACTGCGCCTACGGCGCAGAACAGGCGGGCGAAAATTCCTTCCCCCCAACTTCCTTCCT
>MNYC01000028.1 GCA_001872945.1 bacterium CG2_30_37_16 | reverse complement strand
AGTATTTTGTTCCAAACCAAACTTCACTTATCAGTTTATACTTTTCTCTTCTATCATTAATTTCAAAAGCAAAGTCTTTATTTGTTTCCAAAAACTCTCTTATTTCGTTACAATTGAATAGGTGTAGGTTTTTCATTATGATACTCACATATCTAGTATGAATCCTGCACCATTTTTAGTCCATTCTTGCGTTAGAATGAGGGGTCAGTTTAGTCCGATCTTGTATTAGACAAGACTTCTTCTTGATTTATTGAGAGAAATCGTTATACTATATGGTGCTTATGCTTTTACTAAAAAAACACTGGCACAATACATAAAAATGATTAATCTTTACACTAAAATCTTTTCTACACCAAAAACTTTAATTTCGCCCGCAGAATTATCTTCAGAAACGGAACTAATTGAAATTGGAAATAAAGTTAAGGCAAAAACAAAGAAACTATTTAAAGGATCTCTTGCTATTAGAGAAGTTGATGCCGGATCTACAAACGCCTGTGAACAGGAACTTACCGCACTTACAAATAATTACTATGACGTTGAAAGATTTGGGATCCATTTTGTAGCTTCTCCAAAACATGCCGATATGTTAATGGTAACCGGACCGGTATCAAGGAATATGAAAGACGCTTTAATTAAGACTTACGAAGCCATGCCAAATCCAAAAATAGTAGTTGCCGTTGGTGATGACGCCATTGACGGCGGTATCTTTAAAGAATCTTATGCGGTTTTAGACGGCGTAGATAAAGTTATTCCGGTTGATTATCAAATTCCCGGCGATCCTCCGTCACCCAAAACCATTCTTTGCGCATTGCTGAATATACTAGAAACTATTGATACCCAAGAAAGAAAGGTTGATTAAAGGCTGAATATGCTAACGTCTCAAACTAATTTTATAATTGCATTGATATTTCTTGCTATTGGATCAATAGGGTCTTTAGCCTTTAGGAAGAAGGATAGCATTTCTAATATTTGGGGCAATACCTTTGCCGCTGCCGGTTCTGCTTTTGGACTTTTGGCAGCAGCCCGCACATTATTTTTGAATGATATTTTCAGTTTTAGTTTGCCATCTACCTTTCCAATTTTATCGTTTTCTTTTAAGATGGATTACCTCTCGGCCTTCTTTGTGTTTGTTATTTCTTTAATAGCTCTGCTCACGTCAGTTTATGGTATGGGCTATGTAAAGCATTATTACCGAAAATATGATATCGGTTCTTTGGGATTTTTTTATAATGCCTTTATTGCCGGTATGCTGCTGGTGGTTACGGCCAATAACGCCTTATTTTTTCTTATTGTCTGGGAAATAATGACGCTAGCTTCTTATTTCCTCGTAATTTTTGAAAGAAATGAACCAAAAAACATTGAAGCCGGTTCTCTTTATTTCATAATGACGCACATTGGCACAGCCTTTATTATTTTAGCCTTTTTACTATTATATAAATCGACGGGTTCTTTCGACTTTGAAGTAATTAAAAATAGCGCTGGTCTAATTTCACCTTTAACAAAAGATATCGTATTTGTCTTGGCATTTATTGGATTCGGTACAAAAGCCGGAATTATCCCGTTTCATATTTGGCTTCCCAGTGCCCATCCGGCCGCACCTTCTCACGTTTCGGCCCTAATGTCCGGAGTCATGATTAAAACCGGCATTTACATGTTTATTAGAATCTTTTTAGATATACTACCGAACACGCCTCTTTGGTGGGGAATTATAATGCTGCTTGTTGGCTCAATCTCTTCATTACTTGGCGTGTTGTACGCTCTCTCGGCACATGACATCAAAAAATTACTTGCTTATCATAGTATTGAAAACATTGGAATCATTTTGCTTGGCCTTGGAAGCACCCTTGCATTTACTGCCCTAGGATTAAATTCATTAGCAATAGTTGCGCTTATAGCGGCTCTTTTTCATACTCTTAACCATGCCGTGTTTAAAGCCTTGTTGTTTATGGGTGCCGGCTCTGTAATCTCAAAAACCCACACCAGAAATATCGAAGAATATGGCGGACTTATTAAACTAATGCCTTATACTGCCTTTTTCTTTCTTATAGGATCAATGGCCATATCTGCCCTTCCGCCTTTTAATGGCTTTGCCAGCGAGTGGCTGACCTTTCAGTCTCTCTTTGCTGGAATTCAATCTTCTAATATGATTGCGGAGTGGTCCTTTGTAATTGCTGCCGGTTCCCTGGCTTTTACCGGCGGACTTGCAGCTGCATGCTTTGTAAAAGTTTTTGGCGTTACTTTCCTTGCAAGATCAAGAAGCGAAGAAGCAAGCCATGCCTCAGAATCCTCAATTTCTCTTAAAGTAAGCATGGCGATACTCTCAATTCTGACATTGGTGTTTGGCGTGCTTGCCGGAACAGTAGCGACTTCCCTATCTAAGGTTTCCGAAAGCCTTAATACTCTTAAAGGATCCGGCGTTGCCGCAACTATACAAAATTTATCCATGACAACACAAAACGTCTTTGCTTCAGTTTCGATGCCGGGAATACTCCTTGGCTTGCTAATCATTATTACTGTAACCGTTTTAATTGTTAACTTTATTTCCAGAAAGCAAAAAGAAATTACAGGCATTACTTGGGATTGCGGGACAAAACCTTCACCTCGAGCCGAAATTACCGCCACCGGTTTTAGCCGTTCTATCGTTACTATTTTTAGAGGCATACTACAACCTACAAAACAAACCGATATTGAATATCACGATGCAAACTCCAGATACTTTCCAAAAACTAGGACTGTAAATCTCGAAACCACGGATATCTACAAGAAATATTTTTATAGTCCAATCCATAAATTAATTATTAAAGTCTCTCAGTATGTAAAAAAAGTCCAAAGCGGGAATGTTAACGCTTATGTTTTATATATCTTCATCGTTTTAATTATTTTGCTTATATCGGGAGTAATAAAGTAATGATCACCTTTTTCGCTTGGATAATCCAAATTATCTTAGTCCCGGTATTATCGCCGCTTTTTGTGGGTATAATTAGAAAAATTAAAGCTAGGTTTCAAAATAGAAAAGGCGCTAGTATTTTTCAACCTTACCGAGATTTAAGAAAACTTTTTGGCAAGGATGAAGTAATAAGCAAAGATGCCTCGTGGATTTTTAAATATATGCCATTTATTCTTTTTGGCACTACTCTTATTGTAGGGCTGAGTCTGCCAATGTTTACAACATTCCTTAAAACTAATTTGACGGGTGATTTCTTGGTTGTTATTTACCTTCTTGCTTTTGGCACTTTCTTTTTGGCATTGGCAGGCATTGACGCAGGAAGTGCTTTTGGCGGATTTGGATCAAGCAGAGAAATGACGATATCGGCCCTAGCAGAAGGCGGGCTGATTTTTTCAATGTTGACGCTTGCCATTGTGGCTCATTCCACAAATTTAAACCAAATTGCGATCTCCATATCATCTTTACCGCTAAGATCATTTATGCCGATTATCCTATCATTTATTGGATTTTTCATTGCTTTGCTTGCCGAAACCGGACGTTTTCCCTTTGATAATCCGGCCACTCACCTAGAACTAACTATGATTCACGAAGCAATGATCCTTGAATATTCCGGCAAAAGACTTGCCGTTATCGAATGGGCAGCAGCTAATAAGCAACTTATTTTTCTTGCCCTGGGAGCTAACTTATTTTTCCCTTGGGGAATCGCAAATTCGCTATCCATAACAGCTGTCTTTGCCGGCATTATCATATTTTTAATCAAGTTATTAATACTAAGTGTTAGCATTGCAGTTTTAGAATCCGGCATGGCTAAATACAGATTTTTCAGATTGCCGGATCTATTATTTACTTCTTTTATTATTAGCGTAATTGCCATAGGGATAATAATTTAATTATGGAACAACTAATTGCACCACAATTTTTATTTATTGCAGGGATAGTAGTTTTCCTAACTGTTATTGCTATGCATTTAATTAAAAAAAGTATTTCCGTTGTTTACTTTTATGTCATTCAATCATCAATGATATCGCTTTTATTGCTTTATTCATCGTTTGTAAGACATTCCTTTTTTGTTCTTGCCGTAACAATGCTAATCACTGCCGTTAAGATTATAATTGCTCCGGGTTTCTTTTTACGACTAATCAAAAAAAATGAATTAAAATTTTCGGCCAGCAGTTACTTAAACATGCCCATGACTCTTATTGCTATTACTATAATTACCGCCATTGCTCGCTCCAGATTTTTTCATCCCCTTACCGTGATTAACCCAACAAACGAAAGTACCTTGCTAATTTCTATTGCTGCCATGCTTATTTCACTTTTTATGATAATTAACCGCAAAGGTGCTTTGTCTCAGATGATTGGGGTATTATCACTCGAAAACTCAATCGTATCCTTCGCCTTTACTGCCGGTCTGGAGCAAAAACCGGGACTAGAGCTTGGGATTACTTTTGATATCTTTGTCTGGATTATAATTGCTACTGTTTTTGTTTCTATGGTTTATAAAAAATTTAAAACCCTAGATGTTACGGAAATGTCTCGATTGAAAGGATGAATATATGATACTCGCTATAATAATATTAACCCCCCTAATAGCAGCTACACTTTCTTTATTAGTAAAGAAAAGGGTTCAATTGCTAGAGCTATTTACGTTGCTTTCAGTAGCAACTTGTTTTATATCGTCTATCTTTGTAGTAAATAAAGTAATTAGCAATGAAACTTACTCGCTTGTGCCTTATTTTAGCGTGAATGCCCTTGGAATAATTCTTTTACTGCTTATTTCGTTTATCGGTTTAATTGCATCTATTTATTCAATCGGCTATATAAGAGAGGAAACTAAAAAACAGATAATTGGATTTACCCGAGTTAAACAATATTACATACTGTTAAATCTTTTTTTAATGGCTATGTTTTTTGCGGTTGCAACCACTAGTCCTATTACAACTTGGATTGCCATTGAGGCTACAACTCTATCTACAGCGTTCTTAATTAGTTTTTACAATAAATCTTCTTCGGTGGAAGCGGCCTGGAAATACCTGATTATAAATTCCGTAGGTCTGCTTTTAGCTTTCTTTGGAACTCTCTTGTTTATGTCTTCTTCCATGTCAATTTCTGCAAGCCATAATCTTATAAGTTGGAATGATCTTCTCACAAACGCAGCCCTCTTTAATCCTGAAGTTGCCAAGATTGCCTTTGTTTTTATTTTAATTGGATATGGCACAAAAATGGGTCTAGTTCCAATGCATACCTGGCTACCCGATACTCATAGCAAAGCGCCCGTACCAATCAGCAGCCTTCTTTCCGGAGTTTTACTAAATATCTCCTTCTTTGCAATCCTACGTTTTAAAATAGTTACAGACACAGTCGTAGGCGCAAGTTTTTCTGAGGGTCTGTTAATGTACTTTGGTCTAATTTCTATCCTCCTATCTTCTTTTATTATTTATCTTCAACAGAATTATAAGCGTCTCCTTGCCTACTCGACAATCGAACATATGGGCATTATTGCTTTAGGAGTAGGGTTTGGCGGTGCCGCCTTATTTGCTGCGCTTTTACACATGATTTACCATTCACTGGCAAAACCTCTTCTTTTCCTATCTTCCGGAAATATCTTCCTAAAATATAGTTCGACTAAAATAGAAAAAATTAGGGGCGCCTTTCTTGCTGTTCCGATAACAAGCGCGATATTTATTATCGGGTTCTTAGCCATTACCGGCATTCCGCCTTTTGGTATGTTTTTGACAGAATTTTCTATCCTCGCTGTCGGCATTACTAATCATCCGGCAATAGCCGTGATTGTCCTTTTTGCTTTCGTATTAGTTTTTGTCGGGTTTTTAAAACATATCACGACTATGGTCTTTGGGGACAAGCCGGAAGAAATTCCCGTCGGTGAGATCAGCGTTTGGAATACCTTACCCTTAATTGTATTAGTTATTGTCCTTATTCTTCTCGGCTTTTATTTGCCCGAGCCATTAAAAATATTACTTAACAAAGCAACTTTGGTTTACTAAAATTATGGAAAAAATTATAAAAGAATTAATACCGCAAAATGCTAACCCTAAAAACTTTGGTAATTTAATCACTTACGAAGTATCGTCAAGCGATATTCTGAGTGTTTGCAAAGACCTTTATTTTAAACACAAACTTCATCTAAAAACCATTACCGCAATAGACGAGGGTCATAATAATTACAAAATACTATATGTTTTTGGCGTTCCAAAAGAAAACATTTTTTTAATTCCTTACATTAAACTAAGTAATACAACCGAATTCCCTTCGCTGGCTAACGATATCCACGAAACTTCAGGTTATGAGAGGAAAATTCAAACTTTTTTCGGCCTTTTACCTCAAGGACATGTGAACCCAAGACCAATTATTCTGCATAAAAACTGGCCGGAGGATCAGTTTCCCCTTAGAAAAGATTTTAAGTGGAATGACAGACCTAAAGAAGCTAGCAACACCTACGAATTTACGAAGGTTGAGGGAGAAGGTATTTATGAAATTCCAGTTGGTCCTGTCCATGCCGGCATTATAGAACCGGGTCATTTTAGGTTTAGTGTAGCCGGAGAAGAAATTGTCCTATTGGAACCAAAGCTTGGCTATACCCACAAAGGAACGGAAAAACTTTTCGAAACTCTGCCACTAGAGAAAAAGATTAAGCTGTCCGAAAGAGTATCGGGAGACAGCTCATTTAGCCATTCTCTTGCCTTTTGCCAAGCCTTGGAATCTCTTGCCGATGTTAATATACCGCAAAAAGCAAAATGGTTACGTGTCATTTTTGCCGAACTGGAACGCTTGGCAAACCATTTTGGCGATATTGGTTTTATTATGTTAGATACCGGCTACAGTTTTGGCGGCTTGAGTGGCCAAAGGCTTAGAGAAATGATCATGCAATGGAACGAAATGCTAACTGGTAGTCGCTTCCTTAGGGGAGTAAATACCATAGGCGGCGTTACCAAAGACATTTTACCTGACTTTAAAACAAAGCTCTTAAAAGATTTGGAAAAAATAGAAATAGATTTTACGGAAATCATGAAAATTGCAAACAGTAGTAGCTCTCTTTTAAACCGCCTTGAAGACACTGGCACCTTAGATCCCCGGATTGCTAGAGATCACGGCGTTATTGGGGTTGCCAGACGTGCTATTGGTGTCAAAACAGATGCTAGAATTGATTATTCATATGCTGCTTACGATAAAATTCAATTGGAAATCGCCACAGAAGAAACCGGCGACGTTAACGCTAGATTTAAGGTGAGAATAAAAGAAGTATATTCTTCAATAAAAATCTTAGTGGAAGCACTTGAAAAATTGGTTGATGATGAAGAATTGTTCTCTAGTCAAAATACTTCACTAAAAAAAGATGCCTATGCAATTGGCATTGTTGAAGGTTGGCGCGGCGACATCGTCTATTTTATTGCCACTGATAGAAACGGTAATATTACGAGAGTAGATGTTAGAGATCCATCATTTTTAAATTGGACTGTCCTTGGCTACACCGGAAAAGGCAATGTCGTACCGGATTTCCCCCTAATCAACAAGAGTTTTAACCTATCCTACTCCGGCAACGACTTGTAAGACTTAAAATTTTTATAGCCATTCAACTTTTCGGTGCTTTAAATCTTCCGTCATTTTTTTTATGTCTTTTTCAAGACTGACTAATCTTTCCAGTTCCTGCTCGCTGACGATATCGTTTAAAATATCCTCCGACAGAACAGTGGGAGATTCTATTTTAAAATCAGCCAGTTTTTTCTTTTCCGCTTCAATTTTGGCAGTATCTTTCGCTTCAACCGCTTTAGTTAGGTTTTCTATAATCGACGACAAACCTTTAAGTTTGTCAATTAAGCTTTCATGAAATTCCCTAAACGACGGCATTGGTTTTGTCTTCTCTAAATCAGAAATGTCTTTGGCCATCATTTCTCGCCATTTGGCAAAATCCCCAAGAGGATCGGCCGCTTGAATTTCTTGGCTCTCTAGGTCCTTTTTTACTTTATCTATTTTTAAAGCATATTCCGAAATAGTAATTGAATTGGTTGAAATTTTTTCGGAAATTCGATAATAATCAATTGTTTTCTGCTTTAGATATATGCCGCCAACCGTCGGCCTCAATTTTCTGGCCTTCTCTTTTGAATTTGACGATATATCCTTCATTTTGCGATAGAAATTAAGGTCTTTGCCTAAATCAATTGTGCCGTCACTCTTCACAAAAGTGGAAGCCGTCCAAGTTTTGGCCGATTCGTTTATGATGGCCGAAACATCAGCCGAGAACTGCAAATTACTTCGACCTTTAAAATAGCCGTAAAATAAATAAATTACGGCAAGAAAGACAATGGATGCCACGTAAACTTTCCGCATCTTGGGGTCAATTTTTATTCGCCTTTTCTTTTTGGCCATATCCTAATTATACACTCTTTTTTAGAATGAGTATTTGCCTGCCAACAATTTGGTTTTCTCTTCTGTATATTTCTTTTCCTAGAAGCTCAAGTTTTTCCGGAACTTGCGGATCTAAAAATAATTTTCTATAACCAAGTGAGTAAAACGGGATAGCAATAACCATAACACCCGAAGGTTTTAAAATTCTTAATAACTTAAAGAAAACCTTATTATAAAAATCTTTTAGCTCACTAATCTCTTTTTCAATTTCACCTTGAGTCGTTTTTTGATTCTTAGGTCTACCAAGATACCCTTCTGTAACGACTAAATCAAATCCGCCGTCATCCTCGAAACTTAAAACATCTTTCTCTTCAATTTGGCAGCTAAAATCCTTATCAAATTCATTTTTATACCAGTCCAAATTTTTAAGGCTAGCTTCAACGGCTTTTGCCGATATATCGCTGCCATAAATATTATTATACCCCAGGTACGCCGCCATCATTAGCATGGTTCCGCTTCCGCAAAATGGATCTAGAAATTTAATATTTTTATCGGGCTTTATGCCGGACAGATTTATCATCATCTGGCAAAGCTTGGGCGGCATCATGCCGGAAAAAGCATCTGAGGCCGGACGTCCGTAATCCATTTTAGAATAAGTCTCAAAATCCTGAACTTTTAAAGTTTTTCCGATGAAATTTGAGGGCCCGTCTTGGACAATGATAATCTCACCACCCTTTTTTATAACCTTGTTTTTGTCAATTTCGACGGAGGAGAGACTGGTGTTTTTGGGATACAGAAAACGGCTGTTTATTTTTTCTTCCTTAAACTCGACCTTTATTTTCTTGCCAAGCTCTATCACTATATTTTTCTTGGCATTCTGTCCGTACATGCTAATACCAAAAACCACTTTTCCACCAACGTCAATTAGACCCTTTAAGCCGGCAGCGTTTAGAACTTGATTAGTTAATTTCACTTCAAAAAGCTTAACCGAACCGCCCAGTAAATCAAAAAAATCTTCATCGCTTTCGATTATTAAAATGTCATTTTGATAAAATAATATTCGATATGGACAATTATTGCCCCTATAAACCGCCTCAATTTCTGCCACCGACAGTTTTGCTTCGCGTCCTAAAATGTAACCGTAAATTTTTTTCATAATTTTTTTATTATCCTTAATTTGGCGCTTCTTGCGGCCGGATTTCTTCTTATCTCGCTTTCAGTTGGTGAAACCGGTTTTTTGGTAACAAGTTCTGCGACGCTTGGCTCTTTTGGCAAACCAAAACCGGGCTGATAATTTTCCGTTAAAGTTAATTCCTTAAATATTTCCTTCACTAGCCTATCCTCAATGGAATGAAAAGTAATAACAACCATTTTGCCGCCCGAACGTAAAAGTTTAAGACCGCCCTCTATTCCCTCTTTTATCACTCCAAGTTCATTATTTACTTCCATTCTAAGCGCTCTAAAAACATTTGCCGCCCATTTATTCTTTAAACTTTTGGCCCTATACGAAGGTGGGGTACCGGCCTTTATGGCTTCCAATAAATCACCAACAGTTTCAAGCGGCCTTCGTCTTACAATCTGCATGGCAATGCTTCTGGAATATTTTTCGTCTCCTAACTTAAAAAATAATTCGGTAAGATCTCTTTCTTTCCATGTATTCAAAATGTCCGCCGCCGTAATGCCGGTCTCCGTATTCATACGCATATCCAAGGGTGACTTTAAATTTTCGGGACTTGGATAAAAACCAAAACCTCTTTCAGGGGTAAGAATTTGATGCATAGAGATGCCAAGATCCAACAGAATGCCGTCAACCTGATCTATCTTTAATTCAGTTAAAATTTTGCCAATATCTTTGAAGTTACCCTGAATTACTTTAGTGTTCTTTTTGAAGCCGGAAAGCTTTTTTTCAGCCGCTTCTATTGCCTCTTTGTCCTGATCAATACCGACTAAAATACCTTTTGGCAAAATTCTTTCTAATATTAAACCGGCATGGCCACCACCACCAAGGGTGCCATCTACAATAATATCCCCGGGCTGGGGACCTAAATATTTTACAACCTCGTAAGGCATGACAGATTCGTGAGTAAATACGGTGCTCATAATACTAGTATTTTACCATGAAAAACAATGATTTACCATGAAATAGCACCGAAACAATTCAGAGAATTCAAAATGCAAAAAGCAATCCGGCAGCTGCCGGACAAAATTATTCATCCTTCACAGTGCTACGGAGAACGGACAGTTAAAAATTTAAAATTATTCCTTTATATACGGTTTAGTTGAATTATTATACACATTTCATACTTTAAATATTGTTCGACTCCTCGAAGAGGGTGGAGAACCCTTCAAAAAAACATGCTTGAAGTCCCTACTTCTCGCCTGCGCGTTTCGGTCCTTTACAGCCAGGGATTTAGTTTCATCCTGAGTGAACAGGATTTACGCAGTTGGTCATTGCGAGCGACTGAAAGGAACGCGGCAATCTTAATCTTGAAACGAACGAGATTGCTTCGCCCTCCAGCCTTCTCGCAATGACAGGGCGGATGAACCCAACTGCGTAAGTCCTGCAAAGTCGAAGGGCTCAAAGAATATCATGAGACAGTGGGAAGGGAGTAAGTGCGAAATGCTTGAATGAAATGGGCAGGCGATTTTTTTAATAATAAATATCAAACATAAAAGAAGCTTTGGGCGCAAAACTCCTTATTAAGGCTTCGTCTTAAACCGTTTCCGGCATTTTAACAAACTTCTTAATCTTTTTTATTTCTATACCCTGCTTGTCTTGTCTATCAACAACCGCATTCAATTTTCTCTCCATTCTATCTTGTGAATATCCTATATCGTCTACTTTTTTTTCTAAACCATCGAAGCGTTTTTCTAGGCCGTCTATTTTATCATCATGGCGGACAATATGAGGCAAAACAATTTGCTCAAAGCCTTCATTAAAAACATTTATCATTTTGCTTTCTAAAATCATGGACTGTTCTTGAAAACGAGTATCTATAACCTGACCAAAATGCTTGGACTGTTCTTGAAAACGGACATCCATCACTTTATTTAAATTCTCAGTCTGTTCTTGGAGGCGGGTATCTATAACCTGACCTAGATTCTCTACCTGTTTGGTCAATAGCTCTTCGATTATTTTCTTATCTTTTATGTCCATATAAATAATATACTCGCCAACAATATAAGCGTCAATATCCTTACTGTTTCCTGATTCCTAATTCCTGAGGTATAATGTATCCATGAGCACCGCCGATTTAGTTACCGATTTTTTGGAATATTGCGAGCTGGAAAAAAACCATTCGGAACTGACGATCTTAAATTATGAACATTATTTAAGGCGCTTCTTGGAGTTTGCCGGAAAAAAGGCCGGCGATAATTTTGGTCCGGAAAAAATTGATTTGGATTTAGTACGCTCTTATCGTCTATTTTTAAATAGATATACCGACCAATACGGCCATAATTTAAAAAAAATTACGCAAAACTATCACATTATCGCCCTCCGATCTTTTCTTAAGTATCTGGCCAAGCGTGACATTAAAAGCTTATCGGCCGAAAAACTGGAACTTGGCGACGCCAAAAGAAAACAAATTGATTTTCTAGAATTTGACGAAGTGGTTAAACTCATGGACGCGCCTTTCTCGGATAAAAAACAGGATAACGAACTTATAAAAACCAGAGATAAAGCGATTTTGGAAATGCTTTTTTCCACCGGCCTCCGCGTTTCGGAACTTGTCGGCTTAAATATAAGCCAAGTTAACTTAGACAGAGGAGAATTTATGGTTAGAGGTAAAGGCTCCAAGGACCGGGTTGTTTTTATGTCAGAAGACGCTAAGCATTGGGTAAACGAATATTTAAAATTAAGAACTGATGACTATAAACCTCTTTTTATTAGAGCTTTAACGGGAAAATACCAGGAAGAAGACGGAGAATATTTTAGACTTACCGCCCGCAGCGTCCAAAGATTAGTTAAATACTATACAAAGCTTTCCGGCATCATAAAAACCGTCACTCCTCATACGTTACGCCATTCTTACGCCACGGATTTGCTTATAAACGGAGCAGATATTAGGTCGGTTCAATCCATGCTGGGCCATTCGTCAATTACCACCACCCAAATTTACACCCACATCACCAACCAACAGCTAAGAGACGTGCACAAAGCTTTTCATGGGAAGAGAAGAGGATAACCTACCTTCGGTAGGAATTAAAAATTACAAATGTCAAATGTCAAAAAGGGCCACCAGCACTTCCGTCGTACCAACGCCTACTGCTAGTCATCCCCGTGAAAACGGGGATCCAGAAGGTCCAAAGTAACAGAAAGCTCTGTATTCCTGATGTCGATTATGTTGAACGATAAAGTGCAGAGATAACAGTTAGAATTACTCCCCTGCTTTAAATTAGTGAGGATGGTACAGCAAAAAAGTATTGACAAAAAATAGCCATGTATCATAATAAGTGTGTATCTACACACAAATAGTGATATAAGGAAACGCCATGCTAAACAAACTGATTACATCTAAAGCAAAAATAAAACTATTGACACTATTCCTCACCAACCCGGATGACCGATTTTATTATACTGAGCTACACAAGCGGCTTGCCATACATCACAGTTTGCTTCAAAGAGAGCTGAAACTATTTGTTGAGATGGGACTGCTTTTTACAACAAAAGAAGCAGGTATCCGCTATTATTGGGTCAACAAGAAATTCACCATTTATCCAGAACTAAAAAGCATAATTTACAAGACCACTAATTTAGCGGATAACCTAAGAGAAGCGGTTGATAAAATTGCTCTCATCAATATTGCCTTTATCTGCGGCTCTGTGGCCAAAAATCTTGAAGACGCCAAATCGGATATTGACGTTATGATTATCGGCGATCCTGATATGGATATCTTAACCGATGCGGTTCTAAAGGCCGAGAAAATGCTTCTACGAGAAATTAATTTCACAGTTTTCGATCCAAGTGAATGGAAGCAAAGAATTGCTAAAAATGATTCCTTTGTGATGGATGTTTTGAATAATAATAAAATATTTATTTTAGGAGATGAGGATGAGTTACGACGACTTGCTTAAAGCAAGAATTATCGAGCCTGTGAGCATTTCAAATGAAGGAATCGCCGATCTTTTGAGAGTCTCAAGAAGAGATATTAAAACTGCCATAAGGCTAAAGGATTACGATTTAGATTGGGCATTCGCAATTGCTTACAACTCAATTTTGCAGCTGACAAATGCTTGGATGAACCATTTGGGGTTTAGACCGCGCGAAGAAGCCAAGCACGTCAACACTTTTAAGTTTCTTGAAGAGACTTTACCCAAAGAACGCAAACCGATAGTGGAACGCCTTCAAAGAATGCGTAAGAAAAGGAATACCACTATCTATAAGAAAAAGGGCATTATCACCGAAAAAGAAGCCTTAATGGTTATCAATTTTGCAAATCAATATTACAAAGAAGTCGAAGATATACTTCCTGACAAGATAGTTAAGCTATCCAAAAAAGAGGACTAGCAATAGCCTTTGATGTCCACAAAGCTTTTCATGGGAAGAGAAGAGGATAATAAGTGAAGTTCAAATATAAACTTACCCTTTTATTACTAACTCTAGTAGCATTAATTATACCAGAGAAATCTCTAGCTTTTATTCCTCCAAATTTGATTGCCCAGGGAATTTATTACTCCACGACATCCATAGTAATATTTATTGGTTTTATGTTTTCCGGATTCGTAGTATGCATTAGGTATTTTAAATTATTTTACAAAAAAAAGAAAAAGATATTATTAATGGCTTTTTTTGTTTTTTTTCTGATTTGTTTGCTCACCGTTAATAAAATAAGCAATATTTATAAAAATAAGCAAATCCTGAATAAAACCCTAGCAGCTTCTCAATGTAAAACCCAAGAAGCCACCTATCCTACAGGTTACAACAGATATGCGATCACCTTAGATGGAGTCACAAAATCATCAAAGAAAGTCTATTTCATTGATGTTAGAGAAAAAGAAGAATATGAGTCTTATCACTTTCCTAATGCAATTAATATTAGAGCCCCGGATATCAATATTGAAAAAATCAAAGAAAAACTTTCTTTAGATGATTCAAGGCTAAATGATTCACTAATAGTTTTATACTGCTACACAGGCAATAGGAGTGCACCGATAGCAGCAAACATTGGGTTAGATAATGTCAAATTCTTTTATAGTTCCAATTCCGACATAATTAACAAAAAATCAAGCGTTATTATAGAATATGCGAACTTTATTAACGATAAGACGTTTAACAATGCAAAATTGTTGGGACCTTACCGAGATAGATCAGAAATAGGTAACCGGTATCTATCAGCCAGTGAAATTGAGAATCTAAGACTTAGTAAAAAAGCCATTGTTGTTGACGGCACTTTTAACTGCTCTCACCCGCAATTAGAAAAAATCATAATCCCCTTTTTAAAAGAGGATGATTATAATGCCAAAATAACAAAACTTATAAATGAAGGTCATGATAAAAAAATAATTGTATTAGTAAATAATGAAATTTCTACGGCATTGATACTTTTTTCGCGATTAGAAAAAGAGTACGGTATCAACGAAAATCAGCTTAAATTAGGCACGTGGGATGATTGGATTAATGAAACAAAAAAAAGTGAATAAGAATTTGCCACCAAAAATTAGCAATCTTTTGGTTTTTAAGGAAATTGGTTTTTTTGTGCCAGATTTTATTGTAATAGAGAAAGAAGATATTGATAAAATTGAAACTTCACTAAATAACCTCAAGAATAATTTTCATAAAGAAGGCTACAAGAGTATTATTATACGTAGCGCCAGCATGATAGAAGACTCAAAAGATACAAGCAATGCGGGAGTTTTTAAAAGTTCCGCGGAAATCAAGCTAAACGATCTTTCAGCATCAACCATAAATAATTATTGGCAGGAAAATAAGGCACTGGCATTAAAGGCAGGCGATATTCCTTTCAAGTTATTTATTCAGGAATATATCGAAGCGGAATTTTACGGTGTTTTATTTACACAATCTCCTTATGACAGAAATCAAGCTCTATTGCGTTTATCATCAAAACCCCGTGCCATTACTGATGGCAATGAAACAGAAATAAACCTATCTTTTGATAAGAGAAAAAACAGCTGGCAAGCAGAAAATTACTCTATAAAAATTAGCGTCGAATTAAAAAGACTGGTTACCGAAAGTGAAAAAATATTCGCCGAAGGAGCAGATATTGAAATTGCTATAAATAATAATCGTTTATACGTTTTACAAGCCAGGCCAATTACAAGAAGCGAGGATGAAAAAATCCTTCTTTCTGAAGGATTAAGACTAAGAAAATTATTTGGCAAAGACTTTGAAAAGCAAGAATGGACTATTAACGATTTTGTAGAATCTTTGGGCAATCTATCTCATACGTCCCTTTCGTTTTACAACTCTTTATTAAAATCTAATGAACTAGAAAATCTATTGCTTAAAGCAAAAATAATTGACTATCCCTCTGAGAGAAAAAATTTTTCTATATTGGAGCAAATTGGAGGCAGAACCTATTATAACGAGTACCAAGCAAGTCAACTCTTTTTAAACAAAAAGGGAATGTGGAATGATTTTAAACGTCAAGTAAAAATTGAAATTAATCAAAATCTTTTATGCAAAGAGAGTAAAGATTTTTTAACGAAAAAAAATGTAGCCTTAGAAGAGGCATTTGCATGGTTATTTCTTTGTGGGGTATATATCCAATTTTATATAGACCAAGAGAAAAGAAAGTTTACTTTTGAAGAATTTTATAAAAGACTAGCAAATACTGAGGCTGTTTGCGGTATAACTGAAAAAAAACCTAAAAGCAACAATTTTAAAGGCATAAACAGATTTAAAAAAGATTTTTATTACTTAGCAGTTAATCAATATGAACTGGGAAGTCCAAGAATTGTCGACTTAGACAATGACGATCTAAAAAAATTTTATAAACTCACTAAAGAGGAACAATTTGAGAACACAGAAAGCCATTTACTATCAAAAAAAATTCAATTTTGGCTTAAACAAAAAGCGGCTTGGAAAGCAACTTTTCTTAAAATTATTTACGATAATAGACTAGCTCTATTAAAACAGTTTGGCAAAGCGGAGTCGTCACAAAAAATCAAACTATCAAACACTTATCCCCAAATTTCAGGAAAAAATTTTCCTTTCGGCAACGACACAAGCAAGAACAAAATAACCATTGTTCCGGGGCAAATTAAAAAAGATGATCTTTACTACATTAATGAAGATGAAGACATTGAAAAATATTTCGGCCTTTGTGTAGCTATTCAGTCATTCCCAAGTAAATGGATAACAGCTATTCCTAGATTAAAAGGCTTAGTGCTTAAAAATGGAAATGAATTGTCGCATGTTTCAATAACTTGCAGAGAGTACAATGTACCTTGTATAATTGACAATTCCTATTTTAAAGACATATAGGACTTTAACCTACAAGAAAAAGAAGCTCTTATGGTCATTGAATTTGCAAATCAATATTACAAAGAAGTCGAAGATTAAGGTGGTACCGTTTGTCTAGACAGCCACAGGGACCCTACTAGGCGGTAAAATCAGAGAATTAATTGTTAAATTATTTTTATTATTTTTACTATTAAGTTGTTTTTGATAATAGATTTCTGCCGGAGTATTATCACCAAGACTTTGGTGAGGACGCCGGTTATTGTAAAGATCGAAGTATTCAGCTAAACCGATTCTGGCTGCCTCGATGGTCT
>MNYC01000030.1 GCA_001872945.1 bacterium CG2_30_37_16 | reverse complement strand
CACCGCCAGTATAAGAAATAACGGGCTTATCGGCTGAAATCTCATAATTTCGGCTGCAAATTGTAGAAATCTCGTCAAAGTATCTTGATATTCTTCCTCAATTTCAAAAATTTTCGCTCGAAATTATGAAAATTTCAGCTCGACATGAGATTTTGAACAGGCTCTAAAATTTAAAAAGACGGAATTTTATCACAACATCCAATAATGACAATAAGTTTGTCAAAAAATTATTTTAGCTTAATTTCATTGGCTGTTGCGGTATCAGTTTGGTTCTCTATGTAGAACTTACTTTGGTCGGCCCAATTAGCTTGCCCTGATCCTCCGGACCAGTCATTTTGAGTAAATATTACGTTTTGCCAACGACTAAAATATTGGCTTAAATAGATGGGACTGCCATGTGGAAAAGTTATTTTTACTGTAACCATTTGAGTGGACGGGTCTTCCCAGATATTTTGTTTCGGATCCTGAACAATTGCATTTTCTACAATAGCGCCAACTCCGCCCCTTTGGTTTCTAAATACGTCATAAATAAATATTTCTCTTATGTAGTTTAAGTTGCCTAGTGTAATAGATTCGCTGCCGCTTGCCAGATTCCAATATCCGCTACTTATTATAGGATGATACGGAAAAAGGTTTCCTTTATTTCCTGTGCCGAGCGGTTTATAAATATCCTGCCATTTATTTGTTAAAATGGCTTTTGTACCTTCTATCCCCTCCTGGGCCAAAGCGGTTGCCTGAGTTATGTTGCCGGCCAAAGCTGTTGACCTAATAGATGCCAGAACCGCCGAAGAAACCGAAATTAAAATAACGGATAATAAGGTAATTGAAATTAAGGCTTCTAAAAGAAGTGATCCCCTATTGTTACTCATTTATGATCTCCAATTTGCCGTCTTGTCTTAAAGAAAAAAGCATTTCATTTCCTATGTTTAAATTTTTGAGCTTAAAGGCTAGGTCGTTTGATCCGGTACCATAGTTAGTGGTATTTCCCGTCATTTTATCAAACGCTATAATGTTGCCACCCGAATTCAGTGAAATGTTAGTAATTTGAATCTTTTGGGGCAAACTGAAAGTGCGTTTGTTTTCGGCATTTTGGTCTTGAAGTACAATATTATCTGCATTTAATTCAATTTGCCAACCAAGTTCTAGTTTTTGGCTTATGGAATTTGACCGGGTTTCAAGGATGATGGACTTTACTTGTTTGCCATTTTCTTTTAAGCTGTTCTGACTATTATAATTCGAGTATCCGTTCATGATCCCTAAGCTTAGAAGGCTAATGACTAAAAGAACTAATAATACTTCGATTAAGGTGAAACCTTTTTTAAAATTGTTCATATGTTAGACGTTTGAAATAAATTGATAAATTGGAGTAATAATTGAAACCGTTAGACCACCAATGCCAAGACCCATAATAATAAGTAATGCTGGCTCAATTAATGCAGTGATATTTTTGATAGAATTGTCAACTTCTTCTTCATAAAAATCGGCCATTCCTTCTAATAATTCATCTAGGGTTCCCGTTTTTTCGCCAACACTCACTATGCCCGTTACCACACCGGGGAACAAAGCCGGTTCCGATTTTAAGATTTGAGACAAATCCCTGCCTTTTTCAATTTGCTTTACAAAGCCATATACCTTTTCCTTGTAAACAACGTTTAGCGTTTCGGCTGTCAGTTTTAGGGCATCGGTAATGTTTAGACCGGAGGAAATGGTGGTGGATAAAGTTCTCGAGAATCGTGATAATTGAACATTCTTAGCTAATATATTAAATTTGGGTAGTTTCAAGGTTAGTTTGGAAATTAAATCTTTTGATGATTTTGTTCTTAAGGTCAAGATTCCGCCAACAATAAGTAAGATAAAAACAGTTACAGTAATCGGCCACCTTTTATTTAAAAAGAAGCCCGTATTAAGGAGAATTCGTGTGAACAAAGGCAGTTTTATACCCGACTGAGCAAATAAATTGGCAATTTTGGGAATTACAAATGTCATTAAAATAAAAACTAATATTAAGACTGCAAACATCAAAGTAGCGGGATAAATTAAGGCGCTTTTTATTTTATTTCTGGTGTCCATATCCTTTTTTAAATGAGTTGCCAGTCTTCTCAAACATTTATCGAGGTCTCCGCTTTGCTCGCCGGCTTTCACAATATTAATATAGTAACTTGAGAAAACATTTTTATAGTTCGATAAAACTGAAGAAATGGCATGTCCATTTTCTAAACCCTGTTGCATATCCAAGATAATTTTCTTCATATTTTCATTTAGAGTATCTTCGGACAGAATATTAAAAGCATCGTTAAGGGGGATACCTGCCTTTATCATTGTTGCCAAGTGTTCGGTAAAAATTAATTTATCCATGTTTTTTGCTTTGCCAAAAAAATTTAATTTCTTTCTCTTTTTAATATTCTTTTTTTGTTCTTTTATTGAGATAACAAAATAGCCCTGCTTTTTTAGGATGGTTACGACATCCTCGCGGCTTCTGGCATCGATATCGCCTTCCTTTTCATTCCCCTGTTTATCCACAGCTTTCCAATAAAAAAACATATTACTCCCTAATAACCCGCATTATTTCTTCATAAGTGGTAAGGCCCGAGGCGGCCTTGTTTAAACCATCCTGAAGCATAGTAATCATGCCATTTTTTACAGCGGATTGATGAATTTTTGTTTCCGGCGCGCTATCAATAATGAGGTTTCTAATGTTGTCATTTACTACCAGTACTTCAAAAATTCCAATTTGTCCCTTAAAACCGGATCCATGACATTCATCACACCCCTTGCCCATGTAGGCCATATTTGGCGATTTGTATTTTTTAATGTCGCTGCCCTCAATCCCTAAATGCTTGAATATATCCATTGCTTCTTTTTCGCTAATCTTCTTTGAAAAATTACATTTGGTGCAGATTCTTCTAACTAACCGCTGAGCAATTATTAGGTTTACAGTTGATGCAAGTAGGAATGGTTGAACGCCAATATCGATAATTCTTGGGATGGCGCCAGCCGCACTATTTGTGTGAAGAGTAGAAAGAACGAGGTGCCCGGTGAGAGCTGCATGAACAGCAAGTTCAGCAGTTTCTCCGTCTCTGATTTCGCCGACCATAATAATATCCGGGTCTTGCCTAAGCAGGCTCCGTAGCCCGTCGGAAAACCCAAGCCCTGTTTTAGTATTCACTTGAATTTGATTAATTCTTTTTATGTCGTATTCTACCGGATCTTCAATGGTGGAAATATTAACCTCGGGCTTATTTAAGAGATGCATAATAGTATAAAGGCTAGTGGTTTTTCCACAACCCGTTGGGCCGGTAGATAAAATCATTCCATGGGTTTTTTTAATTTGCTCATCTAGGAGAGCTTGCTGTTTTTGATCAAAACCAAGGGCTTCTAAGTTTAAAGGTCTCGAAGAGTCGGACAGCAGCCGCATAACAATTTTTTCGCCGTAAATTGTTGGCACAATAGATACTCTAATTGAGACCGATGCTTCATCTGTTTCATATTTAAATCGTCCGTCTTGCGGAAGTCTATGCTCGTCAATCTTAAGATCGGCTATTAACTTGACTCTGGCAAGAATGGCCGTATGAACCGCTATTGGCAGCCACAGAATGTCTTGAAGTACGCCATCTACTCTAAATCTGATCAATGTTTGATCCACTAAAGATTCGATATGAATATCTGAAGCGTCTTCTGAAGATGCGTATTCAATTAAGGTTTCTAAAATACTGATAACCGGAAGATCCTGAGCCAACTGCTGGGCATCTGAAGTTCCGGATTGGATAGCCTTACCGACGTTTTCATTTATAATCTTATCGAATTCCTTGTCGACATTGATTTCGTATAATGTTAATGCCTGTTTTAATCCTTGGTGAGTAACAAATGCCGGCTTTATGGACTTTTTCAGTTGATGTTCTAGAAACTGTACAGTTTTTAAATCCATGGGATCTATCATAGCAATAGTAATACTATTATCATCCTCGGCGACAGCTGCCACGTGATGTGATTTTGCATAATTTTCTGAAATTTTAAAAAGAGTATCCTTGTCTATCTTTCCCGACTTGAGGTCTAGATAAGGCATTTCCGAATAATCCGCCATAATTTTTGCCAGATATTCCTCGGACAGAATTCCTTTCTCTATTAGTATATCGGCGGTCTCCCTGTTGGCGCTTTTTGCATCCATATAAGCTTTTTCAAAATCTTTTTCGTCAACAAATCCGGAAGCTGTAAGCGCTTTTTTAAGTTCTGCTTCGGAAACATGTAGCATTAAAAACCCTCCCCGAAAAATCTATTTTAGAAGCAAACAGAAATTATAGATTAAGAACGGAAAACTAGTAAGTAATAAGTATGGATAAATTGAAATTCTATTGACCGCAATTTTTCTATACATCATATAAATATGACTGGCAATCATTATTATGAAGGCTGATCCCAAATAGAAACCGGCATATTCCCAACCCACTAAAAATGAAATTACAAAAAATAATAATAATTCTTCCTTTGTCATGATTCCGGGTCTAAATCTGTAAACAAAATATAAGGCGACAGTAAGCGAAACAGAAGAAACGAAGTTCATCAGAAACCTTGCTTGAAAAATGTTCAGAGCTACGATCTTTAGATAGGTAGGATTTTTAAGCGCTGCTTCGCCGAAAAAATTTCCGGGCATTTTGTATAGATAATACTGAAAAAACATCCAATAAAGCGTATCAATAAGGCTAAAAACAATTATGAATCCAAGAATCATATAAATGTATTTGATTTTTAATTCTTGTTTCTTTTTTATAAAAAGATAAGCTTCTATTGAAACCAAAATAAGGGCAGCTAGAGGCAGCCAGAATTTGAATAAATTACCGAAATAACCAAAATATCTAATAATATGTTCTGTGTTCATATGGCTGATTTTACTATAAAAAATAGAGATAAGCAAATTAAAAAAGCCGCCATAGATTTAGCGGCTTTTTTAAAATTAAACGTTAGTTTGTAGTAAAATCGAGTCTGTTTCCAATTTCATAACGATTGGCATTTGCTCCGCCATCGCTACCGTGTTTTGCTAGGTTAGCACTGGCTTCCATGGCGCAGTCAATTTTATATTGACCTGTACCGGTGTGGATAAACCTATAATAATAACTGCCGCTGTTTGTTGGATCTAACGGAAGGACTGCAACCGGTGCTCCCGAGGGTATTACGGTGAAATCCATAGGTATCCAACCCTTGCCGGTATTGTTTTGTCTATCGCTGTCGGTGACGACAGTTGCTTCTGCTGCTATGCCGGTTAAATTGAGTGTGCCCGAATCGTTATCATGATCAAAATCATAATTAAATAAACTTGGAGCTCCGGCAGCATCTGCCAATGTACTATAGGTCTTAAGTGCCGTAGTAAAGGTTCCGTCATCCGGATCTGTTGCTTTAAATGCCAGACTGTCTGCAAAAGCTAAATTCATAGCAGTTTGCAAAGTGCTAAAATCCGAAATTCTTTGTGAATCACGGCTTTTTTTAAGCATTTCAGACGGATTTAAAGCCAAAATCAAGGCTGACGCTAAAATACCGAGGATACCGATAACTATCAAAAGTTCGATAAGAGTAAATCCTCTATTTTTTCTGTTTTTCATTTTCCATCCTTAATATACTATAATAAAATATCTCAAAAAGTAGACTGTCTGTCAACCGCATTATTTTGCGGCATATTTTCTAATGGCATCGACAATTTCGTTCGGTTGCATTCTGGATTTAACTAAATATGCTTTTGCACCTAAATCCATACCTCTTCTTTCGTCCTCGTCACTGCCAACTAAGTTGGTTAGTAAAATTATGGGGATATGTTTTAGGCCGGCGTCCTTATTTAACTCTTCCATAAATTCAAATCCGTTCATCTCCGGCATCATAATATCTAATAATATTACATCAAAGTTGCCGTCTTTTTTCAATAGATCCAGCGCCATACTGCCATCATCTATTGTTACGATGTCGTCGCCTTCAAATTTAAATTTACGTTCGTACATTCTGGTCATTAACTGGTCGTCGTCTATAAGTAATATTCGCATATTGTCCTCCTTACATTGATTATATTACTTATCATCAGTTTTTGGCAAGCTAAAAGCCATTGCTGTGCCATTTTGAGGTTGGGAGTAAAGGATCCAAATTTTACCTTTCATGGCTTCCACGTATTGACGGCATATATAAAGGCCAAGTCCGGTGCCGCCTCTTTGGCTACGGGGATTAATATTAACCTGAGAAAATTTCTTGAATAATTTTAATTGGTCTTCTTTGGAAATACCGATGCCGCTATCTTTAACGATGGTAATTATTTTATCGTCCTCAATGTCGTGGCTTATGGTAACATTTCCTTTATCGGTAAATTTTATAGCATTACCGACTAAATTTGTCAGAATTTGAATAATCTTATTTTGATCTCCCCTAACCATTAGTGGTTTTGTTGGTTCTTTATAAATTAAATAGATCTTTTTTTGATCGGAAAGGGATTTTAATGTTTTGATAACAGACTTTGCAACGTCTCTTATGTCAAAATCTGACATTGAATATTGCATCCGTCCTTGTTCTAGCCGTGAGATATCTAGCATGTCCTCAACAAGTGCAAGTAGCCTCTGACTGCCCGTGTACGAGTCTTCCAGATACTCTTTCATTTCTTCCGCCACTGTACCCGCTTCGCCGTCAAGTACCATTTTAAGATTTCCCATGATAGCAGTCATTGGAGTTCTCAGTTCGTGCGACGTTACCGATAAAAATTCGTCTTTTGCTTGGTTTGAGAGAATTTCCTTAGTAATATCATGCATTGTAACTACCTGTCCGATAATAGTGCCTTTATCGCTAATTATGGGAGATATAAGTAAAGAAAAAGTGAGCTCGGTAGTAAATTCGAACGTTAAATTTAATTTGCGTTGCATTTTTATTTTAATTACATCTTCATTTATGGAGCTATCGGTCAAATAATATAATTCGTTTTCTTTTAATAGCTCCAGAGTTTTGCCGCTTTGATCGATTTTAGACTTATCAATTGGCGAACCAATATCCATAAGAATATTCTCCAAAAAATCAAAACCTAAGAGGTTTTTCACATTTCTGCCAAGAACACCTTCTCTTGATAAGCGAAAATTTTCTTCCGCAATATCATTTATGAGGACAATGCAACCATTGCCGTCAACCACCAAAAGACCGTCGGCGATACTTTTTAAGATTGCGTCTTCTTCTGTTTCTTTGATTTTAATTTTACTTATCAGTTGAGAGTTAGTTATGACCACGCTAGCTACTTTTAACATTTTTTCATAAAAATCTTTTACGTAATTTTCTGATAAATTTTTATTGGAATTAAGGCAGCAAATTGTTCCAATTATGTTTTTTCCATCGCTGATCGGGCCGGTAATAATGTTTTGACAATTTATTATATTTTTTTTTGCACAAACTCTTGCGTCACCAGCGGCGTTTTGACTGAATACAGTTTCATTGTTTTTGAAAGCTAAACCATTTATCGAATTTGAAATCTCAATTTTCAGATCATCTATTTCCTTTTTAGTAAATTCGTAGCTACCGTATTGTGCAATTAAATTTTTACTTTGAGCATCCGACAGAAAAAGAACTGTTTTTTCGCACTCCATATTAAGACCGATTACTCTTGTTATGTAGCTGACGAGTTTATTCCAATCGGCTGCCCATGCAATTGTTTGTGAAACCATTGTTAGGGAATCCGACTCTTTAAGCGCATTGGTCAATTTATATTCGGAGTCGCTCATATCTTCTAAAATATTAAGCATGGCTTTCTTAAAATCCGTAAGTTCGCCTACAGCAACTTCCAATTCTTTATTCTTATGTTCGAAGTCCCACATTCTTTTAGTAATCATTTCCTCTAAGGAGTTTGCATAAGTTTTAATTTTTTGATTTGAGAGAAACAGCTCGTGTAATGTCTTATACATAATATCAACAGTTTCCAGCACATAAATGGATCCAAAAAAGAATATCAAAACGGTAATAAGTGTAAGATCTGCTTTGGCACCAAAGTGGACAAAGGCAAAAAAGACAATATAGAATATCAGAAAATAACAGATTAGATAAAAAAGCACATACCATTTGTTTTTTTGAGTACTTTTCCTTATTAATTTAAAAATTCTAGGATATATGGTTGCTGCATAGCCCATAATCAAAACAGCAATTGTTCCCAGAATTGTTATCAATTTTTAGCTCCTTCAGTGGTATTTGAAAAATTGCTATCATAATTTGGTGATACCAAAACGTCACCGTTTTTAGTGGCCTGTTTAGATAAATCGCTAATTTGTTTTTTTAGTTCAATTAGTTTCAGTTCTCTAGAAACAATAAAGCGTTCTAAAATTCCCAAAGCCTTATTTTTATCTTCCAAAACTGCCACATGATATTTTAGTTCTCCTTCTTGCTTTTTAATTTCAGTGATGTCCCGAATAAAAAGCGCAAGAGAAACCGGACTGCCTAAACTATCCGTTACTAAATTACCGGAAACAGAAACGTCAATAATTTTCCCATCCTTTGTTAATTTTTTCGATTGGCAGTCTTTGCATTTTTCGTCCCTAAATAATTTTAAACATTTTTTTGCTTCTTCAATATGGTCATCGGGAGTAATTTTAAAAAAAGATTGACCGACCATCTCTTTTTTTGTATATCCCAAAAGATTTTCTGCTCCAATATTCCAGTCGATGATGTTGCCTGACAAACTGATAACAATTATCACTTCGGCGGATTGTCGAACAACGTTTTCGAAAAAATGACTTTGACTTAAGATGTCGGTTACATCTGTGCCGCTAAACAAAACGAAATTGCTATCCAAATCGAGACCGCAAGAAAACCATTTGATATATGTAATATTGTTTGACCGATTTAAGCCCGATATAAAATTTCCAGAAAAACGGTTTTCTAAAATATTATTAATGATATTCTTATTTTCAGGAAAGATAAGATTTACGCTTTTGCCAACGATATCATTTTTTGCAAAGCCTAGCTTGTGAAGAAGCTTATCGTTTACGGAAGTAATCTTACCGTTTGTACTTGTGATAACTGAATATTCTGAAGAACTAAGTAAAAATTTTGATAATTGTTCGAGGCTGGGGTCATTATTTTTCATATTATTCCTTATTTTCAATTATATCTTTTTTCTTTATTAAGGCATAATCATCTAAATTAAATTTTATTGCTTCGTTTTGAGCGACTGAACTATCGTTAAGAATTTTTGACAAAGCATTTTTTACAATAATTACAGCACTAATTAAGAAAGCACTAAATATAACAATGATAATTATTGTTATAAGCAATTTGGTTTTTTTCGATAAATATCTAATTTCCATTAATCCACCGTAAAGATTCTTAATTTAATTTGCGCTATAGAAATTAACGCTTCGCTACTTATTTGGACGTTGTCGATATACGAATAATAAACCAACGCGTTTAGGTCTTTTGTGTAATTAATAATGTCAGGCAGATTGCCGTTTAAATTTATTGTTAGCGAAAGATATTTAGGATCAATTACTGATATACCGGCTGACGGTGATACAATTGATTCAAATTTTATGGATTGTTTTAATTTATTCTTTTCCGCAAGCGCATCGAGAGTATCCAAGATCTTTTCCGGCTGTTTCCTCTTCGGAAAAACATTAACTAAATTTGTTATTTTGGGTAGAGCTAGTTTATAGTCATTTTCTAGTTTGCTTTTATTATTAATTTGAGTATTAAGTTTTAGTTTAGTAATTTTTTTTGCGTTTATTCGGTCGGCAGTATTGATCAGATTTTTTGGAAAAATAATAATCGAAAAAATTGCAATTATTATAGCTAAGACAATTTTTGAAATGATTATTTTGTTTCTTATGCTTGGTTTCATTATTTTATCTTTATGTTAATTTTAAAAATCGGATTATTTTTTTGTTCTATTGATGACAACGGCAAGTCAACTTCAATAAAACTCTTATTGTTTTTCAAAGCTTCTTTAAAAGCTAAAATTTCATCTCGAGTATTTGAATTGCCGTCAATTACAATCGATCGCTTAAGACTATCAATCTCTATTTTTGCGACTTTGGTATTTTTTGGGGCAGCATCATTTATATCTTTTAAGTATTGATCAACAAAAATTGCATTATTTTCAAAATTTTTTATCCGGCTTACTTGGGCATTAAATTCTTCTGCTCTCTTTTCTATTTCGCCACTTTTTTGACTTTGGCCGGCAATGTTTAGAGAAATAGAGCCGTCAATATTGGATTCGTATTTATAAACAAACACGAGAACTGATATAAATATCCCGATAATCACAAGGGCAAGAGTAACGGAAATGTTGGCTATGGTGTCTAGGAAAATATAATTTTTCTCTCTTATATATTCCTCTCTAACGCCAAAAGGCATTAGGCTAATATCGACGTCATTAATTTGATCCGTAAAAGATCGATCTAGCGCCCCAGCTAGTACCATGTTTGAAGCATTTTCTTTAGAAAATCTTTCATTTTTATCTACCAATTGTATGTCGAGGCTTAAGTCTTGTTGTAATTTTATTGTAAGAGCCTTTTTAGTACTTTCATTAAAATCTAAATAAAAAGAGTCAATCTTAAAATTTTTCTTGCCGGCAAAGTAATAGCTAAGTACTCTTATGATTGCCTGCTCGACAAATTCAAAAGGAGTTTTGGTTTCAATTTTCTCATTTTGAATAAAACGCAAGTTCCCAGCTTCAACCACATAAATACTGAGTTCATTATTAATGACGTAAACTCCAAGCAGATTTGTTTCTTTATCAACTGATTCCTTAACGGATCTAAAATGCGAAAATGCGAAAGTTTCAATTGCATGCAAGCTTATATTGGTTTTTTTAAAAGTATTAATTAGTCCTTCAATAAAATTTATGGGTGTTACGCCGACAAGAAATTCTTTTTTTCCTTTCTCGCCCCTAACATTTTCTATTTCCTGCCAATGGATAACGCACTCGTCTTTCACAATGGGCGTTTCTAACTCGGCATTTAGTTTAATTGAATCCTCAATCTCTTTTGGACTGATACTTGATGGAATAAACTCGTTTGTATAAAAGACAACTCTGTCCGGAAGCGTAAGAACGACAAAAGATTTTTTAAATTTTCGTCGATTCTTTTTCTTAATTTTCAGGAGTACGGAGTGAAGATTATCAAAATTTGGTTCCTTGATATTGCCAAATTCAAGCTTAACGCTTAGAGGTTTGCCAAAAATAAAACCCTTTTTGCCCTCCCTAGCGTCTTGAATGTTTAAACTTTTTTCATCAAGTTGTATTGCGATAGCATGTTTCAAAAAGAAACCTCGCTAATATTACTGACGCTAACCACACCATTTGATAAAACTACGTTTGCCGTCATCTTCTTTGATGGATGCAAAATCGATAGGTTATCAATAGTTGATTCAATAAAAATATTCTGGGTTCCGCAGCCCGTTATTCTAATTGTAGCAGAATATTCGTTGATTGGTAAAGAATATAAGTAAGGATCTGCTCTACACTGGTTTTTGGTAATGCGAAGCAGTCCATCGGAAATTCCGGCTTTAGCCGCATCTAAGACAAGTTGATTTTTTTTATTGTCATTGCTCATATTAAGTTCACTGAATGACAATCCATTAGCAACAAGTACAAGAGTAATTAATATTCCGGTAACTGACAGCGTAGTAATAAGGATGGTTGCACCCCTTTCTCCGAGTTTCATAAGCCTCCCGAAAGCAGGCTAGTTGTTTGATATTCCTGCGAAAAATTACTTATATTATTTGCTAAATAATTAATCTTAATTGATATTTGAATTGACGGTTTTTTGGAGACATCAGCATTTGGCACTAATTTAAAATAATTGATATCAGTTTCCCCTACGTCTTTTCTGTGAGTAATGTTAGTTAGGTGAGAATTAATAGTGTAATTTTTTAACAAATTGATACCATTATAAACTTTTCTTTCGACATTGCCCGAATTAATTTCGTAAACAACGCTTGTTGTGTCCGGCATTGCTAGAACTAAGCGATCAGATGTTTTTATTCCTACGGTTGGTTCGGTAATATTGGCAGCCAAGCCTAGGTCGGCTTTTAGGTTGTCGAGAACGAAACGTGCATTTTGGCTAGTTTCAGTTGCGGCAGAGTTTCTTTTGGAAACTTTAATAATTGGGAAAGTGACGTACAAAATACCAGTAACGGCAATTCCAAGAATTGCAATATATATTACTAATTCAATTAACGTTGTGCCTCTCTCGTTCATTTATTTGAAAAGTTAATTTTTACATCTCCTACAACCGGTGTTTGGTTCGGGTCTTTGGTAGAGAGAGAAACTTTATATCTAAAATAGCGCTGACCATTATGAATGTTGGAAATAGCATCTCCCGGTGATTCATAGAAAGAACCGGCGGTGTCATCAGGACCCGCAAAATCAAATGGACCATTTATATTGTCGGAAGTAGCTATCTGAAGCCGTATATTAGTATTTGGTGGTTCATTTTTAGTAGTCCAGCTGATTGTATTATATCCGGGAAACTCTCCGCCATCATACGTTGATGAAATAAGGTAAGACCTTGGAGCAAAAGCGGTTTGGCCTACCGACTGAGGTTCAAAAAATTGGTAAGTTATAATACATTTTGCGGCAATTAGCGAAATAAGATTACCGGAAACGGTATAATTTAAGGCGTAGTTAAACGAACCGGGGTTGGAAATATTATTCAGGGCTTCATCAATATAAAATAATATTTTAAAATCAGATGAATTATTGTTGCCAGAAAGCGAAAAGGTTCTGCTTGTATCCCCCAGTGTTAATTGAATATCTGTACCAACGGGATTTTTAGCAACTCCAGTAAACTCAATAAAACTTTGACCAATGCAGGGCTTCTCTTCCGCAATATCGATAGCGAAATTAAATGATCCTGAGGCATTAGAAATTGCGTTGTTTCTTTGACCTACAAAAAATTTTAAGGTCTTTTGTGGATAAATTTGGGCTGCTTCGGCTCTAGCAGCAAAAATCATAAAACAGAGCAAAGTCAAAGGTATAAGACTAAATCTTTTCATGCTAACCGCTGTATTGATAAGTTAAAATTAATTTAGCACTTAAAACGGAGACACTGGCAGTAACAGGTTTGATGTTGAGAATATAATTATTGGGCGGCGCCTTTGTGGATAAATAGTTATTTAAGTCAAATATAATTCTGAAATTGACGTTATTTGAAGTATCTAGGGAGTGGCTAATTTTTCCGACCCCATCAACATCAACATCAATAACTTGCGCGGCTGAGGGACTTGATACTCCTTGAATTTCAATAAATGCAGATTTCACGATAGGTGAAGTTTCTGCAATGTCGATATTAAAACCCATTGAGGAGGTTGAACCTGCTATTTTTACGGTGCTTTCCTGACTAATAAATTGTTCGATAGATTTTAATTGATTAGTTGTTGGTCCGGGGGTAGGTGTTGGAGTTGGGGTGGGACTAGCAGAGTAATCTATAATTAATGAAATATTATCCATTTGTCTGGTTACAAAGGCACTATTGCTATTCCCAGTTAGAAGACTACCCAGCAGTTTAATCTTTATGGATGTATTAGAAGTATTAAGTGAGGCGGGTATATTTATATTGGCGGAAGCATTTCTTGTGGCCCATGTAGTTGTTGCTCCGAAAGTAACACCGCTTTCTATCGTTGTCGAATTTCCGTCGGATGAATCTGTAATTGTTAAGTCTCCAGAGGCCGACTTTGAATTACCAGTAGTATATTCCGAGCATTGCCAATCGTATCTTCCATCAACGGTGTTCACCGTTGATCCAACGGGAACCCCAAGATCTTCCCACGTTAGCCCAGATAATAGCCAACCGGCGGTTGTATTGACCTTATTTCTTCCCGATATGGTGGATTGTAAAGCTCCTGCGGGATTTCCTACTGATGACTGATATGAATCTACAGTTGAAATTCCGCCATTTCCGGCCCAACTTTCTGTAGTTGATGCAAAAGTGAAGATTTTGTTTAAAGAAGCCGCCTCGATTCTGTTAGTTGGGAGAAAAGTAATAGCAATAATTGCTAAAACAAAGATGCTGGTAATGCCTAATGCTTTGTATAGGCTATCATTTGAAACCTTTCTGCTCATATTTTCTCCCTTGTTTTTAAAGCAGGGGCCCTTGCTCCTGTGCCCTTAGCTTACATCTATTATAATATAAGTTAAATCAATGTAGCAAGTAAAGGAATTGGATATAGATCATTTACCCTTATAAAAGATCTTTAATCATGTAGGTATCTTTTAACTTGTAACCCAATTTTCGGTAGTAATCTCTGGCGCCAATTCCGGATATAACTGCAATTTTTTTATACCCATGACTTTTTGAAATTGTTTCAGCTACCTCAATTAATAGTTTGCCGAGTCCTAAATGTTGGATTTTCCCTTTTTTTCCAATTCCTGTTGCGGCTCCGTAAGTGTGAAGCTCTCTTATAACGGCTGAGTCTTGAAGCTCTTTGATATAAAACTCTTGCGGGAATCTAAGCCTTAGTATGGCATATAGACGATAATCCTTGTCTACCATTTCCAAAAAATATTCTGTTCCGCCTGAAGCAGTATAAGAAATTATGTTTAAATGAACTTTATGGTTTTTTTGGTCTTTTATTTCACGGCATCTGATACATTTGCAGTAGCTTTTTTTTAAAACTAGCTCTCTAATATTGGAGATCTTGCAACCGGCGGCAATTGAGTTTGCCGGAATATCGCGGCCCAGCCTTTGAATTCTCACATATTCGGGAACAATTTTTTTAACTTCTATAAGTAGGTCTATCAAATCATGATCCGTCAGGGGTTCATATTTTTTCTTCTTATATAATTCTAACAATTTTGTATTTTTTAAGACAACACATGGATAAATTTTTAAATAATCTGGTCTGAATGCGGGATCACTAAACACCTTTTTAATATTGTTTAAATCATCCTTTAAATTTGAACCGTAAAGACCCGGCATCAGATGATAACAAATCTTGAGTCCCGAATCCTTTAATAGTTTTGTGGCATTTATAATATCATTTGTCGTATGGGTTCGATTATTTAGACTTAAGATTCCATCTGAAATGTTTTGAACTCCAAGCTCAACTCTTGTAACTCCTAGTTTTCTTAAGAATATAATTTCTTTTTCGTTTATCCAGTCTGGCCGAGTTTCTATGGTAATCCCTATAATTCTGATTTTTGCTTTCTCGTTCTTTCCATGTTCTTTTACCAAGTCATAAATATCATTAGGGGCAAGCTTACTTGGCCATGAATTTGCCTGTGCAAAGCAAGCTGCTATAAATTGTTCTCTGTATTCATTCGGTAGGTTCGAAAATGTTCCGCCCTGAATAATTAGATCGACTTTATTGATTTCATGTCCTGAGAAGTTAAGCTGGCTCAACCTTGAAAAAAATTGTTCACTGGGATCAAAATTATTACGCTGTGCTCTCATAATGCCGGGCTCGTTATGTAAATAACTTTTAGGGACTCCAGTCTCATTCGGACAAAAAATACAATTTCCGGGACACGGATGAGGCTTGGTAAATACTGATACGGGCACAATGCCGGAAAGTGATCGGACTTTTTTTATTTTAATTAAATTTAGCACATCCTTAGAAAGCTTAATTTTGTCTTGATGAGCATACACCCATTTTATAACCCAGAAAGGCACCGTGTTTATTTTATACCCTGAAGAAATTCCTTTAATTAATTTGTCTACCGATTCATTCCTTTCTAAACCCAAAAGAATATCCAAGCTGGCTTTGAAATAAGTTTCATGAGGTTTGGGAAAGTTGTCCGGGAATGTCATGGTTATTAATTTTAACCTAAAAGCAAATAAAAACAATTATCTTGTATGGATAGTTAACTCTTTCAAATTGGTTTTTATTATCCAATAATTGGCATTTTTAATACTCATCTCTTTCTCGGATAGTGTATCGGTGTTCTCAAAAAAACTTCTAATTACTTTTATTGGTCCACCGTGAGAGACAACTAAGATATTCTCAAAATCCTTGGCATAGATTTGATCTGCTAAAAAATCCCGGACCCTGCTTTTTAAATGATAGAATGACTCGCCACCTCTGGGGGTAAATTTCTCTGTATAATCGGCCATTACCGAACAAGGCTCTCCTTCCATAACGCCGGCATTGCATTCCTTTAGTCTGGAATCGAAAACAATTGGAACCCCTTTATGAAATTTTTTGACTTCCGTAACTGTCTGACGACATCTTTTTAATGAAGAGCTGTAAATTACATCAAAATATATATCTTTAAGGCTAAGGGATAGCATCATGGCCTGTTCAAGTCCAACATCATTTAACGGAATATCCAGCTGGCCGGTAATTTTTTGTAATCTATTGTATTCAGTTTCGCCATGTCTGGCTAAGTAAATTGTTTTACTCATTATTTTTTTTGAAAATATCCCAGTTATTATTACTTTTATTGGATATTTGTTTCATGTGCGATAATTCCTGAATAATTAATTGACTATCATTTTTCAGGTCTTCGGCTATAGTCTTTAAAGAATTATCAGATGATTGTTCAGCTTCCGGCCGTAAGTCTTGTTTTTGGGCTCTAAAAAAAAGTATAAGTCCGACAGCAGTTGCTAAAAAAGATATAACTGAAAGAGTAAACTTAATAAATGGCGTGTCATTTTTGATAGACTCAACTCCTTTTACTTCAGGCATTGTTATAGTAAATTCATTAGAAATTGATGTTAATTCGCTTACCGCTTTAATCCGGAAGAAATAAATGGAGGAAGGCGATAAGTTATGTATCAAAATATTACCATCCCTAATCGGCTCGAACGTGCCAGTTCTGTATTTATAGGTTGAGGCAAAATTATCACTTTGATGGGAAGACTTATCGTACACAACTTCAGCAAAAATAGGATAGCTTGATTTAAACTTTATTACAACGTCCCCAGTTCCTTGTGTTTCATAGACGATATCTGAAATAAAGGGCGGATCGTTTGGCAAAATTTTTAAACCGTTAAAAGATGTTTCGGCAAGATAAGAAAAAAAAGCAATGCCGCCTTTCCCGTATTTTGGGTCGGTTTTTATTATATCGGCTTGATCGTCCCAAAAAATTCTGGAGCCATCTACATGGACATACATTTCCCCGTTCCTTTTCGCTGTTAGCAAAATTAAATATTCCTTATTCATTTCCAATATTGTGGATTTCGTTTTCAAGATATTAATTTTGCCATCTATGAATTGAGAAATTATTATTTTTGATTCAGAAGGTTTAAAGGAAAGTCTAAAATAATTCTTTTCGTCAGCTGTCCAAAAATCGAAACCTGATTCTCCGAATCGCTCTGTATTTACAAATTTTATTTTAGAACTAATATGATAATCAAAAAAATTAACAAATTTGTCGGATGACAGAGTTGTTCGGTCGTCTTTTAGCATTAGTATGCCTTCGTTGATATTTTCAGGCTTATTATTAAAATCAATTAGATTTAAAGTGTTAGTATAGCCATGATCATAGGGGATATACAAAGAATCCGCAAAAGCGATTTTTGCATTTAAACCAATACAGATACAAATTAACAAAGCTTTAAGAGATTTAACCACTCCCTCCTTTATCTAATAATAGTTGCAAAATTATGTTAGGGCAATGTTATTTTACTCGCCAATCAATTGAAGAAGAATCTCTCGTTTTCTGGGGCCATCAAGTTCGACGGCCATTACTTTCTGCCACGTTCCCAGAGCAATTGTGCCGCCCTGAATTGGAATAGTTTCGCTGGTTGACAGAAGGAAGTGGCGACAATGAGAATGACCATTTAAACACTCCTCGGTTTCCGGTGAGCAGACCAAATTTTCAGTTCTAATTTCTAGATCATTATGTCTGTAATATCTATTTTTCGGAAGTAATTTATTCAAGAATTCTTCCATATCATTGAAGATACCGGTTTCTTTCTCGTTGACCCTTATGGCAAGTGTCGTGTGCCTAGAATAAACAAGAAGTTGACCGAATTTTATTTTGCTTTTTGACACAAATTTCTCGATTTCGTTTGTCAGGTCTACAAATTGCAGGTTGTTTTTAGTTGAGATTTTTAGGATCGTTTGCTTAATTTTCATAAGATCTATTATGACACAAAAAATAAAAAATTCAAAAATTTTTTTCTTGATTTATCCTTCTCTTACTTCCGCCCTTCTTAAAAAACCATATGCCCAATATCGGTCTTTCTGGCTAAGACCGTACCCCTCTATCCGTTCTGGATCAGACTGATGACAAGCATGGTGGACTTAGGTTAAGTCTTTGATCTCCTTTTTGTATTCCGGTTTTACAATATTAGAAGTTGACGGAAAAACTACGGTAAACTGAGAACCCACTCCTTTTATGCTGTCAACCATAATGGTACCTTTCATGGTTTCTATCAGCTGTTTTGTAATCCACAGCCCAAGTCCGGTTCCGGGTATGGCTTCGGTGTCATTATTTCTAATGCGGTAAAATTTGGAAAATAAATTTTTTCTTTCCTGCTCATCCATGCCAACCCCCGTGTCTCTAATGCAAATAGAATTTCCCTTATTATCACTTGAGATAATTAATTCCACTTCCCCATCTTTTGTATATTTTATGGCGTTACCAACCAAATTTACCAAAATCTGTTCAAATTTTGCTCTGTCTAAAGAAGAAACAGCTTTTTCGGTTTTAAAGCTTTTAATAAGTTTTAAGCCTTTTTCGTTTGCTTGCCCTTCATACTGAGAAAAAACTTTATTAACCATTTCTAAAATATCAATTGGTTCAAATTCCAATTTTATTCTATTTTGTTCAATTCTTGAAACATCCAAGAGGTCGGAAACTAAAGAATTTAAGCGGTTAGTATTATCAAAAACTTGATCCAGCATCTTCTTTTGATCTGCTTTGGGTATTTTATCATAGTCTTCAATAATCATTGATACATTACCCTTAATTAGGGTGAGCGGCGTTTTTAATTCATGTGAAGTTGTTGAAATAAAGTCATCTTTCATTTGGTCAACTTCTTTAAGGCGCTGAAAAAGTACCGCATATTGAAAAAGGCGGGCATTGCTCATAACTAAGATAAGAACAATTATGACGGTTACAATAAGAACAACGAACGCTTTAATTAGGGTTTGTTGATTGATGTAGTCCGTGCTGGCAGCCGAAACCCAAATGTTGGCCAAATAAACATAATCGCCCTTAGCATTTTTAAGTGGCACTATTATTTGAAATAATCTTTCGTTGTATGCTATTTTTTTGTCGCCGTATTTTTTATTTTCGGACGATGTTATTTCTTGGGCAAAGGCGCCGTCGCCAAACCAAGCAGTGCCTAGGAGAGTTCTCATTTGTCCGTCAATATTTCTACCAACCTCTGAGCTGTTAATGCTGGCCAGTACCTTAAAATCATCTCCTATTTTATTAATGACGGCGACATATTTGACCTCGCTAGTAATGTTAAAGAAGAAGTCAATTTTACTTTGAATCTTTTTTGGGTCATTTAGATCGTCAACAATTGAAGCATTAAGACCTTGAGCGGCAATTATAGCCTTATCTCGCAGGGCCGCATCTAAGTCAAATTGCTCCTGATTTAAAATTATCCACGTGTTTAAGGCTATCATGAACGGAATTAAAATAATAATAAACAAGCTATAAATAACTTGCCTATTATTATTTAGAAAACTTAAATACTTATTGCCATTATTGTTCATTTGGTCGTTTTATGTGGTTCTTCGCATAGATGTAAAGAAATATCGAAACAATGAGAGTAATTAAGGCAAAAACTCCAATACCATAATATAACATAGAGTTACTCTTTTGTACTGCATTGGTGCTTGCTTTCTCATTGCCGCTAGCTGCAATTGCTTCGCCGGAGCCAACTATAAAGTCCACTGGGTTACTTCTTTTTACCAGTTTACCATCTTCATCCTTAACGGCAACATAAACTTGGTGATTTCCCGGAGCTACCTTTTTCTTGTCTAAATCGTATCTCCAGTTACCTTCTTTGTCGGTTCTAACTTCAACAATGGTAGGGTCGGAGAAAATATATAGTACCACTATCACATTTGGATCGGTTTTTCCGGAGAAAGAAATATATTCCTTTTTGTTATTAATATCTGTTGAGGTTATCGGTGTATTAACGGTTACACTGCTATCAACCTCGGCAGCAGTTACCGTATCCCTTACCTCAATAGTTTTTTGAGATTCAGTTGGAGAAGGTGAGGCCGTAGGTTCTTTGGTTGTTGTTCGGCTTGGCGTGGAACTTGCTGTTTCACTGGGTTGAATTGTAACATGCATGTTTGTGCTATCTGTTGCTTTGGTTGGTGTCGGTGTCGGCTGAATTGACGTTGATTTTTGAAGAACTATCAAATAATTTTGTGTTTGATCCGAAAGCGGCCAGCTTATTCTGGTTGGGGTCGAAGCGCCATTTATTGTGCAATAATAAATGCCTGATGGCGAAACATAATAATGGCCACCTGGATAAGCCGAGAGGTTATTAGCGCTAAAAGTTACTCTACCCAAACTAATGCCTGTAGCAGAATCGATCTTGTTAAAAACAGGACTTGCAACTGGCGTATTGCTTCCAATAATGCTGTTATTAGAGTCTTTTAGGTCATATTTAAACGAAATTTCATTTGAATAACCTCCGGGTCCCACGTACATAGGGATTTCATCAATAATTACTTGATATTCTCCAGTGGTGGTAGATCCGTTTAAAGGCGATATGACTTTTGGTACAAAAGTTCCACAGCTGTTTGTATCGTTAGTTGAAAGCGTTTTGCTGCCGACTGAACCCAAAACGTAACCGTAAGCGAATAGCGAAAAAAGCATTATTAAACAAGCTACGTAAGTAATTTCTACGAACAACGCTCTTTTTTTATTATTTCGTTTTCTTTTTTTCATAAACCCTCCAATTAGTCTTTGTCCCAATTTTTATCAAAATTGTTATCTTTTTTATTGTCATGTTTAATAGTTGTAAAATCTATTTCCTCATAACTCTTGTTGCCACTGGCGTCATAGGCAAATATGGATATAACGTGTTTTTCTTGGTCAAGGCTGATTATTTTTCGCTTAATTTTAATATTTAGCTTATCGCCACTCGCACTAACAATTAGCTTGCCGTCGAGGTAAGCTTCCATTTTTGTAACCATAGTGTTATCGGTTGCTGTCGCCCGTATGTAAAAACTTTTTTTGTGATGGCTTTGTTTCACGGGACTTTCTACCGTTATCTTTGGAGCCTCAGTGTCAATAACTCCGTTTTTTGTGGTAATTGTAATCTTAGCTTCACCCTTATTATGCCTTAAGTCCTCAGCAACCGCTTTAATTACATGGATTCCATCAGCCAGTTTTCTGGTATCTAAAATTGCCGTAAATGGCCTCTTTTGGTTCATATCTAAAGCCACATCATCAATATAAATATTAACGGATCTTAGCTTGAAATTGTCCCAAGCTTTAATCTTAACTTCAATCTTTCCCGTAATAATGTCTCCATCGTTCGGCAATAATATGTCGACGCCGGGAGGTAGTGTATCATCTGAGTTATCATTGTGGATAACAAAATCAACATTTTTTGATACGCAATTGTTGTAAATGTCGCAAGCCGTAACACTAAATGTATGCGGACCGTTTTTATAGTCCCCGGTATTGAAATAGTAGTCGAATATTCCTGCTTTCGAAGAGTATTTAAGGGCGCCATCAAGTGAAAGATCTACATTTTTAATTCCCGTATTATCAATTGCACTAATTTGTGAGGTATAATATCCAGCAATGACTTCATTTTGCGCCGGTTTTAGAACTTCTAATGTTGGCGCAGCCTTATCTTCCGGAAAAGTTTCACCTGTTAACTCATAAATCCACTTTCGACTAGCCGGATCTGAGGGGTAGCCGGCAACAGTAGCGGCGCCGTGATCTTTAAACGGAGAAAACAAATACTTATAATCTTCTGCGATTATTTCTTTATCACAATAATTCCATCCGGCAGAATAGTCGGATTTAATTTTTGAGCTGTCTAACGGACGCAACTGATAATACTGGGCGGGTAATGGTTTATCGTATAAAATTTGTTTGTCATTCATAATGTAAAACATTGTAAAATGATGGCCGTATTCGTGCGAAAAAACATTTTTAAAATCGTAATCGGTTTTAGCAAGATAAGCATTGATAAAAATTGTAGAACCGACGTTAGATATTACGCCATTATCACTGGTGTATGAGAATAAAGTTGCACCCGTCCATGTAGGCGCCGCATCTTCTATAATTACAACGTTGTGTAGAGTGGCGATGTCTCTAGGGCGCCAAAGCAAGGCAGATTTTAAATATTCCTTAATTACAGCTTCTTTGTCCCCATATTTGCCTGTATTGTCTATGAAATTAAGAGAATCCGGTGAATCCGGAATAGCTGCGGCAATGGCAGCCGGTGTTTGGCTTAAATACTCTTGTTCATAAAAAAGGATAGAATTTGTTATTTTAACGTCGGAATAAAAATACCAGACAAGATTTCCCTTGCTGTTTATTGCAGTATTATCGGTGCCGGCAATCGGACCGTTAGGATTTTCGCTGTAAAGGTTAACGTTTTCAAAAAAATTGGACGACTCCAGAGATGTCCTTATGGTGTCATATTTACTTTGAGGTAGAGAAATAATATAGGCGGAATTTAGATTGCCAATATCAATATTGCTAAAACCGGAAAGCAAATATTTAACATCAGTGTTCTTAATGCCCGCTTTTGGTTGAGCCAATAAACTTACCCGTCGGTCGTATTTTTTGATTCCGGATGTGGAAATTTCAGTATTTAATATAAAAAAGGAAGTAATGAGTAGTCCACCAACAAAACTCAAAATAAATAAGCCTAAAATGCCCCTTTTGCGCCCCGCACAATTAGTAGGCAGTTTGAATTTTAATTTCAAATTCCCCTCCCTTTAAAAAATCCTATATAAGTAAGTTAATAAACTTTTAATTTATTGTCAAGAAAGCCTTGTTATTTACCGCAGCATTTCTTAAATTTTTTACCGCTTCCGCAAGGACAAAGGTCGTTTCTGCCAACTTTTTCCCCATTATTTAACTTTTTCGTTTGTTTTGGCGCGTCTTTTGTCCTACCTTCAGACGATTTCTTAGCTGCTTTGGTAAGTTCTGTCTCTGTAGCAATTGCGGGAGCTTCTCTTTCAATCACAACTTTATAAATAGTATAAACCACCTCAGATTCTATTGCTGCAAGAAAAGTATGAAACATATTGTAAGCTTCATTTTTATATTCTACCAACGGATCTTTTTGGCCATAGCCCCTCAGTCCTATCCCTTCTCTTAGTCTGTCCATGGCGTCTAGGTGGTCAATCCAAAGACTGTCAATAGTTCTTAAGTACACTGCCTTTTCTAGAATTCTCATTAATTCCGAAGTTTGTGCATTCTCTTTATTCTTATAAGATTCGAGGGCAAATTCCTTTAGTATGTCCTTTATCCGATTGCCAGATGCATTTTCGATTGTTTTTTTTATGGAATCCGGCAACTCTAAAATGCCGCTCACAGATTCAAAAATTTTATCCTGAACTTTATCCTCTGTCAGGCTTTCGTGAGTGTCAATAATATTATCTATCTCACCTTGAATCATCTTCGTAACTTCATCCTTCAGATCTTCAGATTCCAGGATTTCCTTGCGTTTTGTGTAAGTGTATTCACGATGCTTGTTCATAACATCGTCGTATTCAACCAAGTGCTTTCTAATGTCAAAGTTATGACCCTCAACCTTCTTTTGGGCAGATTCTAAAGATTTGGAAAGCATTTTGTTTTCAATGGGTTGATTATCCGGAAGTCCCAAGGAGTCCATTATTCTAACAACTCTTTCGGATCCGAATATGCGCATTAAGTCGTCTTCCATGGAAACATAAAATTGGGAAGATCCGGGGTCGCCTTGTCTTCCGGAACGACCTCTTAACTGATTGTCGATTCTTCTGGATTCATGGCGTTCGGTTCCGATGACGGCAAGGCCGCCAAGAGCCGAGACTCCCTTTTCAAGCACAATGTCGGTTCCACGGCCAGCCATATTGGTGGCAACCGTAACGGCGCCTTTTTTGCCGGCTTCGGAAATTATCAGTGCTTCCCTCTCGTGGTTTTTGGCGTTAAGAAGTTCGTGTTTAATGCCGGCCTTCGATAGAAGACTTGATAAAAGTTCATTATCCTCGATAGAAATTGTGCCAACCAATACCGGCTGTCCTTTCTTATTTCTTTCCTTAATATCCTCAACTACAGCATTGAATTTACATAGTTTATTTTTGTATATCCTATCGTTTAAATCTTTTCTAATCATATTTTTATTTGTAGGCACAATTATGACATCAAGTTTGTAAATCTTGGCAAATTCTTCAGCTTCGGTTGCGGCAGTACCGGTCATACCCGATAATTTATTGTACATTCTGAAATAATTCTGAAAAGAAATGGTGGCCAAGGTTAGACTTTCCTGCTGAATTTTTACTCCTTCCTTAGCTTCGATTGCTTGATGAAGACCTTCCGAGTATCTTCGGCCAAACATTAAACGTCCAGTAAATTCGTCAACAATAATTATTTCACCATTCTTCTCAATGTAGTCTTTATCCTTTTTGTATAAAGCTTCCGCCCTTAAGGCTTGCTCGATATGATGAACGGTTTCAATGCCGTGGCTTTCGTAAATATTTTCTACTCCAAGCATTTTTTCCAATTTAGTAATACCGTCATCGGACAAGGAAACTGCTCTCATTTTTTCATCAATTTTATAATCGTCTGTGGGCTTTAACTGTCTGACCATTTTTGAAAATTCATAATATTTATCAGTTGCCTGTTCTGCTGGAGCCGAAATAATAAGCGGTGTTCTTGCTTCGTCAATTAAAATTGAGTCAACTTCGTCAACTATTGCAAAATTTAGTTCGCGCTGAACCATTTGCCCTGTATTTTGAACCATATTGTCTCTTAGGTAATCGAAGCCAAACTCATTATTTGTGCCGTATGTAACATCTGCTGCGTAAGCTTCTTTTCTTGATACCGGACGCAGATTTTTCGTTCGTTCGTCGATTACATTGGGATCTTCATAGCTCTCGTCATATATTAAGGACTGTTCGTGGACTATACATCCGATAGATAGCCCTAAAACTTTAAATATTCGGCCATTCCAGCCAGTGTCTCTTTTTGCCAGATAATCATTAACAGTAACTACGTGCACTCCTTTTCCCTCTAAGGCATTAAGGTAAGAGGCGAGTGTAGCTACTAAAGTTTTGCCCTCGCCGGTTTTCATCTCGGCAATTTTGCCTTGGTTTAAGACCATGCCTCCGATTAACTGGACATCGTAATGTCTTTGCCCAAGAGTTCTTTTCGAGGCTTCTCTAACTAAACCAAAAGCTTCCGGCAATATGTCTTCTAAACTTTCGCCTTTTTTCAGGCGTTCTTTAAAAGAAGCCGTTTCATTTTTTAAATCCCCATCTTTTATTTTCTTATACTTCTCTTCTGATGAGTTAATTTTATCGACAGTTGGAAGCAGACGCTTTATTTCTTTGGCATTTGGGTCGCCAAATAATTTATTAAATATTGTCATTAAGTCTTAAGCTCCTAAAAATTATATTTATGCTTCGCCGGTTAAGGTATCAACTTTCAAATCATCGGACTGAGCCATTTTGTAACTGTTTTCATATGCGTTTATATCTACGTAGATTGGGCCGTTATCAGTTGTCATCGGTGGTTCTGGTGTGTTTGAGGGTGGCGGAGTCGCTGCTATGGTCTCTTTTCCAGTATCCGTCGCTTGAGCCGCAGCCATTTGCTCAATTGTAGAAGCCGAGGTTGCTTCGTAATCTTCAATTCGCGGCGTTGGTTTGTCATCACCGGCAATTGGGGCAAAATTAATTGCGTTATCTGCCATTACTGCCGTTTCGGGATCATTCTGGTCATCCGGGATGGCGGGTTGGGCAGTCGGTTCATTTGCTTGCGTTGCGGCAGAGTTATTTAATTCATTTATTTCTTCATCCATTACTTCCTCCTAGTTAAAATACCTTTTATAATTTCTCGATATTTACCGCGAGAAATTTTATCCCCTTTTTGCTTTTCTATAGCTTTTTTTGCTTTTTCCATAGCAATGTCGATAGCGGCATGCATTTCATCTCCCGATTCCTTAACTACGATATCCTTGCCTGGCCTATCTATAATAATTTCCGCCATATTAATTTGGCCTTTTTTGTGATGACCATCGTCAACCGACAAAATTACCTGAACCCTGTTTATCCTTGGGTCGTATTTAGAAAGCTTATTTGCCTTCTCTTTTACGAAATTTTCAAGAGAATCTGTTAATTCAAAATCTTTACCGGTAATTGAAATGTTCATTAACTTTCCTCCTTTTTTTTACAATTTTATCAAAACCTAAATATTTTACCAATGCTTCAGGGATATTGATGCTACCGTCTTTTTGCTGATAATTTTCGAAAAGCGCAATTAATATTCTGGGGGAAGCGATCATGGTGTTATTTAAGGCATATGGATGAACCAACTTGCCCTCTTTTGTTTTATATCTGATATTTAGCCTTCTTGTTTGCCAGTCCGTAAAATTTGAGTCGGAATGGGTCTCTCCATATGCGTTTCTTGCGGGCATCCATGTTTCAATGTCATACATAGCATATTTTCCGGCACCCATGTCTCCGGTTGCAATGGACAGAACTCTATGCGGCAATCCAAGATCCGTAAGCATTTCTTCGGCTGTTTCCCTGAGTTGTTCTAGCCATTTTTGCGACTCTTCCAAATCAGCTTTACAAAGAATAACCTGCTCCACTTTCATAAATTCGTGAACTCTGTATGCGCCTCTCGTATCTTTTCCGTAGCTGCCCACTTCCGATCTGTAGCATTGTGAAAAACCGCATAATTTTATTGGCAAGTCTTCCACATTCAAAATTTTATTAGCATTGTATGCAAGTAAAGACGGCTCAGCGGTACCCACAAGGTACAAGGGGTCTTTTAAACATTCATCTTTATCGGTTCCCGCATTTGCTACCTGGTATGTTTCCGTTTTGGCAAAAGGAAATTGACCGCTTCCGGTTAATGCAAATTCTCTAACCAAGGTTGGCGGTATCATAAGCGTAAAGCCTTTTCGTCTTAATTTGTCTAAAGCCATCCACATAAGAGCCATTTGTAAAAGCACAGCTTCGTTTTTTAGATAATATCCTCTAAAGCCGGAAACATTAGTTCCTTGTTCGAAATCTATTAAATCTAAGTTCTTGGCAAGTTCAACATGATCTAAAATGGGAAATTCAAATTTGGGTATTTCTCCCCACCTTGATACTTCTTTGTTGGCTGATTCATCACCAACCGGACTATCTGGAGACGGAATATTGGGTACTCTAAACATTAAATCGTCATATTCGACCTGAATTTTTCTTAAATTTTCTTCTTTCCCTGCTAATTCTTCTTTTATTTTCCTTATTTTTTCAATTTCTTCTTTTGACGGTTTTTTCTCGGATTTTCTCTCAGACCTTAAGTCATCGATTTTCTTTATGAGTTCAACCCTTTTTTTGTCTAACCCCAAAAGTTTATCGATATCAACATCGATTTCTTTTATTTTAGCTGCGTTTTTAACTAAATCCACATTTTCGCGAATAAATTTAATATCCAACATAAAGCTTTCCTTCTAATGTAAGTATAATATCAAAAAAATGGTCCAATATAAAGGTTAATTAAGAGATTTTTAGATAATTACTATTTTATGGCTTCAGATATCCTATTTAATACAAAATCCCTTTCCAATGAACTCAGAAACCAGCCAGCTTGAGGGCCAAAATCTTTACCTAAAAATATGAAATAAATAGCGCTAAAGGCATCTTTCGGATTAATATTTGTAATTTTTTTTGTGCTATGTATAATTTCATGAATTTCCTGGCCTTCCCATCCACATTCACTGAATTTATCAGCCAAGTCACCGAGAAAATTTTTTTGTTCAGATGATAGTGAAAGATTTTGAGGAATGATTTCACTTACTTCAAATTTAAATTGTTCCGGAGCAAAATTTGTCAACCATTTTTCCGCATAAGCTATTCTTCTTTTAATTTCATTTCTTTCGCTGTCATCAAGAGGACTGCCTTTTTCATCTTCTGCTTCCTTGTAGACATCAACTCTTGGTAGCTGGATTGAATATGCCAATTTAATAAATCTTGGTCTGAAGCCGGTGAAAGGTTTCCCTTCTTTTTGGGAATATTCGGCTACTTTTGCAAGGTCTGTATGAGTTTGCGGATCATTATACGCCAAAATTGCCTTATCATACTCATCAAAAAGATTAGGGATTGTAACACCTGATGGATTAAACTCGATGGCTCTTTTAGGATTTCTGATCATCATAAAGCGTGTAATTTCAGGAGGAAGAAGCTCTGCGATATCCCTAGCATTTGCGCCAAGCCCTTTTGATCCACTCATTTTCTTGCCATCTAGTAAAAAAAATTCGTATGGAATATCATATGGTGGTTTGTAATTAAAAATTTCTTTTGCTATATGGTTTCCTACGTCTCTTGTGCCTGTTGCCGCCGAATGATCCTTGCCCTCACCCTCAATAGTAACACCAATTGTCATCCATTTTGCTGGCCATTCAACCTTATATGGCAGTTTACCGTTTCCACCGAAAGGAGAAATTTTTTCTTTGTAAGAACAGCCCGTCGCCCAATCAACCATTTCTGGCTCACAAACAAAAGTAACTTCCTTCCCGTCCCATCCAATAGTTTTTGTTGTGCCGATTTTTCCACATTTTGGGCAGACTGGATTAAATGGATACCAATCATGTCCTTTATCTGAACGCCCAATTTTTTTATAGATATCTCTAATTTTTTCTGCATTATCAAGAGCCAATTTAATTGCTTTATCCATCTTGCCAGATGTATAAAGTTCATAGGCTGAAATCATTTCCGGTTTTGCTCCAACAATTTTCATTGTTTCAATAAAATTCTCAGCAAAAAAATCCGCCAAACTTTTTCCTTCTATCTCTGATGGTATCGAACGCATAGGCATGCCCATATAGGGAAGATATTTTTCGGCATCCAAATAAATAGGAAGGCCGTCCATCGGGTCGAAATCATCAATAATAAAAGTGTAATTGGACTTAATTTTATGAGCATCCAATGCCTTTTTCACAGCATCATGAATAATTAATCCCCGTAGAGAACCAATATGAGCATAGCCGGATGCGGTCCAGCCATCATCGATCCATTGAAATCCCTTATCTTTTACATCTTCAGCTAACTGGTCGGCCCAAAACATTTGACCCTCTTTGTAAAACCCGGCAGTAGCCGGGCTTTTGTTTTACTCTATATTAGTTATTTTATAGCGAATTACCCCGGCAGGCACTGTTACCTCAACTTCTTCGCCGGTTTTCTTACCAATTAAGGCCATTCCAATTGGAGATTCGTAAGAAATCATGCCGTTAATTGGATCGGCTTCGTGTGCGCCGACAATTTTAAATCTTTCAGCGCCGCCCTCAACTTCAACATGAACAGTACTTCCAATATCTACGGAACCGGTATTACTATTTTTTTCTTTGATAGTTGCGTTTTTGATTATATATTCGAGTTCCGCAATTTTACCTTCCGTAAATGCCTGCTGATTTTTAGCTGCTTCGTATTCAGAATTTTCGGATAGATCTCCGAATTCCTTTGCTTCTTTAATCCGAATCGCAACTTCGTGTCTTGTTTCTTCTTTTAATTTTTTTAACTCGGCTTTTAATTTTTCCAAGCCTTCCCTGGTTAGGATAATTTTCTTTTGCATTTTTATCACCTCTAACTTTTTAAATAAAGAATAAGAAAACGAGCCCTAAAGCTCACTTTATATATATTTATATGAAACTTGGTTTAAATTATATCAGTCAGAAAACCAACGGTCAAGTAAAAATATTTTTAAATTAAACGCATCTTTACTTCATTCTATTAGCAAAATAGTATTTATAGATTTCTTTGGCAACCGGAGCTGCAAATTCCGATCCTTCGCCGGCTTCTTCAAGTAAGACTACAATACTAATTTCAGGGTTTGGATACGGCCCAAAAGTGGCAAACCACGCATGTTTGTATTTATTATCAGGACCAAACTGCGCCGTACCGGTTTTGCCGGCGACGGGTTCTGGGAGGTCATTTAAAAATCTTCCCGAACCCGAAGTAATGGTTAACCTCATTCCTTCTTTAACAATATCAATATTTTCCTTAGAGATAAAATTTGATGCTTCAATCTTGGGGTCAATTTTTTTATGGACAGTTTTATTGTCGGCGTCTAAAACAGAATTTAAAATTTGCGGCTGATAAAGTGTTCCTCCATTGGCAATAGCAGAAATAGCTTTTGCCATTTGGATTGGAGTAACTAATAAATCCCCCTGTCCAATACCAAAATGATAAGTGTCGCCTAAATACCAATCCTCTTTCATTACCCGTTTTTTCCAATCGGGATCAGGTATATGTCCGTTGGATTCAGAGGGAAGATCTATGTTGGTAGCTTTGCCAAGCCCAAATTTATCGAGATAAAGTTTCATTTTCTCCGGCCCGAGTCCCGAAATATTTCCAAATCCCCCGCTAATTGCATAAAAGAAAGTGTTTACAGAATCGGCAATCGCCTTTGTTACATTTGTTACGCCATGGCCGCCAGCTTTCCAATCCGGAAAATTCCATTGCCCTACGCTTATTCCTCCTGTCGAAAGTACGGTTGTGTATCTGTCAATAATTCTTTCCTGCAAAGCCGCTGCTGCAAAAAGCGGCTTAATAATAGATCCGGATGGATATTCTCCAGACAAGGCCCTAGGAAGTAAGGGATTATCTGTATTATCAATCAGTTTTTTATAATCTTCCTCTGATATACCTTTAGAGAACAGATTTCCGTCGTAGGATGGCAGATTTACCAAAGAAAGGACTTGTCCATTGTTAGGGTTCATAATGGCTACGGCGCCTTTTTTTACTTTCGCCTTATCCATTGAAGCTTGCAATGCTTCGGCAGCTTTTTGCTGCAATCCGTAATCAATATTTAAGATTATATTTTTACCGGGTGTCGGGTCGGTTTGGCCATAAAGCTTAATAATTTTTCCCGAAGCGTCAACCTCTTTTTTCTTGCCTCCATCTTTGCCTCTAAGATATGATTCATATTCCTGTTCAATTCCCGTTTTGCCCATGTAATCGGTTAGGTGATATCCCCTGTCTTTATTTTCCTTAAACTCATTTTCCGAGATCCTTCCCACGTAGCCCAAGGTATGACTAAGCAAAGTTCTATCTTCATATTCTCTTATTGGGTTAACCGACACAAAAACGCCGGGAAGTTCATTGATCTTGCTTTCTAGAAGTAACGAAGTATCTCTGTCAATTGATTTTTGAATTAAAATCGGTTGATTAGGATCTAAGTCATTTTTTTGAGTTAATTTCTTCATGTCCGCTGAAGGTTGGTTAATAATTTTCGCTAATTTTTCATAAACCTTGTTTTGGTCAGTTTCTTTTTTTGGCAGGTCGCCGGGAATTATGGATACTTCCCAATTACCAATATTTTTGGCTAAAACTATTTTCCGTCGATCATAAATTGCTCCTCTTTCGGCTCTAATTAAGGTTTCTCTAATTCTATTTCCCTCAGCCTTCTTAATACTTTCAGAGCCATTCATTATTTGGACGTCATATAGCCGAACAATTAGCAAAACAAACAATATGACAAAGATGACTTTTAAATTTGCCAGCGGCTTATCTGACCTTTCTTCTTCATAACTTCCCGCTTCTTCGTCTGCCGGTAAAATACCATAAATCCATCGCTCAGATCTTTGAAACAAGGATCCTTTGATTTTCCATTTGGCGGGCTGTTTGCCAACCCCCTTATTTACGGCGAATAAATCTCTTTTTTTATTCATAAGTAGGATTCTTAATATTTATCGAATTAAATATTGGGTAAAAAATGAAAACAGTCATGGTTGACGATACAACTCTTAAAAACAAGCTGCTTATTATGGGCATGATCACACCGATATTAGAACCCTTTAAGGAAGAAATAATTAGTGATTCAATGACAATTAAAAGCAAACTTGAAAGGGCTGTAGAAATTAGGACCAATGAAAAACTTTTTGCTGTTCCGATATACTTTTTTATGAAGTCTATGATGATTGCCATTAAAATATAAAAAGCTGAGTAAATACCAAAAGTATTAATTGATAAAGTATCCAAGGTAAGCCCAATAATAAAAGCGTAGATAACCGAATTTTTTAGGTCCATATAAACAGCTAAAAAAACAAAAAAAACTAAAATTAAATTGGGAATGAAATGCAGATATTTAAAACCTTCCAGAAGCGAAAGCTGAAAAAGAATAATTATTGGCAAAGATAAGGCGATTATATATTTCATATTAGTATAGTATTAAAACCTGTCTTAAATTTTTTAAATTAGCAGCCGGTCTGACGCGCGCCTGCTGATAAATTCCGTTATCACGGCTATTTACTTCATCTATAGTGCCGATAATTAGACCTCTGGGCATTTCTCCGCCCAGGCCGGAAGTTATGACAATATCGCCCTTTATGATCTTTTCACCCTGCGGAATATTATCCAACAGTAAACCAAAGCCGATTTGGCCCTTTATAAGTCCTGTAGAAGAAGTAGCCTGAACGGCTGCCGGAAGAATTGAATCTGGGTCGATTGTTAAAAGTACTTTTGAAGACGTCTCACTAACTTCCGAAATACGCCCGATTATATATCCTTCCGAAATTACCGGATTTCCGTTTTTAATTCCGTCCTTACTGCCTCGGTTTATCATAATTGCTTGTCTCAAATTGGAGGGATCATAGAATATCACTTCAGCGGAAATATAATTTACTTTGGTTGTTTGTGTAAATTTGAGTAACTTTTTTAAGTTATCATTTTCCTTCTTTGCTTCTTCCATTGTCGAAATTTCAGTCATGAGTGTCGAAATCTTATTTTTTAGTTTTTGATTGTCTTTTTGTAAATCGCCAATTGTTGAGACAGCGGTTGAATAGCTTTTAAAATTCTCACCAATACCGGAAAAAAAGATTCCAATGGGTGAAAAAACTGTTTTTATTACTCTTTCCGGTCCCTTTGAAAGACCGGTGTAATGCAAAACAAGGATCAACATAAAACAGCTAATGGCGGTTATTATCAATTTTTTTTTGTTCATTTTTTACCTTGGAGCATTATAATTTGTTGGAACTAATACGCCCCTTAATGAGTCAAGATCTTCTAATATCAGTCCTGTTCCTCTTACAACGCAGGTTAAAGGATCGTTGGCAATATGGACAGCCATTTTAGTAGTTAATGTAATGAGCTGGTCTAAGCCCTTAAGAAGTGCTCCCCCGCCTGCTAAAAACATACCTTGTTCCATAATGTCAGCAACAAGTTCGGGCGGCGTTTCTTCAATCGTAATTTTAATGGCGTCAATTAAAATATTGACGGATTTTGCAAGAGCTTGACGGATTTGGTCGCTATCAACGGGTATTGCCTTCGGCAAACCGGTTACTAAATCTCGGCCTCTCATTATCGCTTCTAATTTTTTCTCTAAAGGATAAGCCGATCCGATGGCAATCTTAATATCTTCTGCCGTACGCTCCCCAAGCAGTAGGTTGAATTCGTCTCTTGCATACTGAATAATATCTTCGTTTAGTTCATCGCCGGCAATTCTAATGGATCTGGCGGAAACTACTCCGCCAAGCGAAATAACAGCAACTTCTGTAGTACCGCCGCCGATATCAACCACCATTGTTCCGGCCGCCTCCTGAATAGGAAGACGGGCGCCAATGGCCGCTGCCATAGGCTCTTCAACAAGATAAGCTTCTCTGGCGCCGGCATTTTTAGCTGCATCTTCAACCGCTCTTTTTTCAACTTCGGTAACACCGGAAGGAATGCCAACAACAACCCTGGGCCTAGGAAACAGGACAAAACTTTCTTTGTGGACTTTATCAATAAAGTATTTAAGCATGATTTCGGTAACTTCAAAATCCGAAACGACCCCGTCAACTAGCGGCCTTGAGGCTACAATATTGGCCGGAGTTCTGCCAACCATTTTTTTGGCCTCTTCGCCAATGGCTAAGATTTGCTTAGTTTTTATATTTAAAGCAACCACTGAAGGCTCATTTATGACAATGCCTTTGCCTTTAACATAAACAAGGGTATTTGCCGTACCCAAATCAATGCCAATATCATGCGAAAAATAACCAAATAATCTATTTAGCATAAGTATTAAAAGTTTAGCACGATTTTTTGCAACTCACAATATGATTACGAGCGTTTTAGATACTTTATCAAATCTTCTTCATTAATTATTTCTGGATCAGATTCTGATCGTTTCTTTATCTCAACTTTTTTATCTTTTGCGAGTTTACTGCTTATCACTATTCTTGTTGGAATGCCTATTAGATCTGCGTCTTTAAACTTACTGCCAGCAGATTCCTCTCTGTCATCAAAGAGTACATCAAAACCTTCTTTTTTTAAAATTTCATAAATTTTATTACTTTTTTCATCTTCCGAAATAGAAATTAGGTGGATATCAAACGGCGCAACTTCCTTGGGCCAAATTATACCTCTTTCGTCATGACAAACTTCGACGATAGTCCCCATAAGGCGGCTGATACCGAGTCCATAGCAACCCATCTGTATTAAATGACTTTTTCCGTTTTTATCGGTATAAGTCAAATTGAAAGACTGGCTAAATTTTGTTTTAAGTTTAAAGATATTTCCGACTTCAATTGATTTTATTTCTTTTAAATCGCTACTTTCGCATTCCGGACAAACTTTTTGTTCATCTATAATTTCTTTGTTGATTGCTACCTTACATTTTTTGCATAAGTAGATGATGTCTTCACCGGCGGGCGTTTCGGTTTGAAACTCGTGAGAATACTTGGAGAAAGTTCCACCGGGAGCAAAGGTAAGATAGGTTTTGTCGGCAATCCCAATCTGTTTGTAAATCTTATTGTAAACCTTAATCATGCCGTCATAATAATCATCCAATTCTTTTTCGCTAGTATTAAAAGAATAAAGGTCTTTCATTAGAAATTCCCTGCCTCTTAAAAGTCCGGATTTGGCTCTTTCTTCATCTCTGAATTTTGTTTGAATCTGAAAGATATATTTTGGCAAGTCCTTATAAGAAAATATTTGGTGCTTTGCAAGGGGAGTAATTACTTCCTCATGAGTAGGACCAATTGCCAAATCGGTTTTTGAATAAAAGCTGGTGAATTTGAACAGATCATCCATTGTATCCCAGCGTCCGGTAATTTCCCAATTTTCTTTGGGCTGAAGTGCCGGCATTAAAATTTCCTGCCCGCCAATTTCTTCCATTTCTTCTCTGACAATATTTTCTATTTTTTTAAGAACCTTAAAACCCATAGGCAAATAGGTGTAAACGCCGGACATAAGCTGGTTCACAAAGCCGCCCCTAACCAAAAGTTGATGATTAATACTTTCGGATTCTGCTGAAACTTCTTTTCTGGTTTTTGAAAATAAAATACTTTGTTTCATAATTACCACTTAATAATATCAAAACGTAATAAATCTTTCCATGTAATAACGACCATAAGTAAAATTAAAAGTGAAAATCCAACCAAGGCCGCCGTGTTTTTAGCTTTTTCGTCAAACTTTTTATTGGTAATCTTTTCCAAACCCAAAATAAAAATGTGTCCGCCATCCAAGGCCGGAATAGGAAGCAAATTCATAATAGCCAAGGTCAAACTGATTATAGCCGTGAACTGCATCAAATAGTCGAAGCCCATATAAGCAATTGCGCCGGTAGCCTTATAAATGCCGACCGGCCCGGTTACGTTTTCGGAAACACTAAAACTGGTAAATAATTGATGTAAAAATTGATAAAAACCGACTATCGTTAGCTTGGCAAGATCGAAGCACCAAACTACGGCGTCAATTGGCGCTAAGTAGAAAGGCGCTCTGATAGTCCCGCTGTCTTCTAAATAAACACCAATTTTGTATATCTTATCATCTTTAATGGGTTTAATATTAAATTCCTTGGTCTGGCTGTCTTTTTTTAGAATAATATCTAAATTCTGATCCTTTTTTTCATTTACTATTTCGGCAAAAACAAGAGAATTTCCAGCTTTTTTCTCGTTAATGGACACTACCTCCCAACCTCCTTTAATTCCTGCCTTTTCGGCCGGAGAATCTTTTTCGGCGTCCTGAATTAATACTTTCTGGTTGTCGATGATGCCCGGTAACCTGTAGGTTTGAGGAATTAACGGTTTAAAACCAACAATAAAGATGCCAGTTAGGATTATAATTGCCAAAATTAAGTTCATCGTAACGCCGGCAATTAGAACCGAAAATTTTTGCAATGGCGTTTTTGAGGCAAAATTTTTGGGGTCTTTTGCATTACCATCACCTTCTTCTCCGTAGATTTTGACATAACCGCCAATAGGAAATAGTTTAATGGCATATTCAGTTTCGCCCTTTTTCCTGCTAAATAACTTTGGTCCAAATCCAAAACCAAATTCCTCAATACGGCAGCCGGCCCGCCTCGCCATAAAAAAATGGCCAAATTCGTGAACAAATACGATTAGGCCGAAAACAAAAACAAAACTTAAAATGTTAACAAAATTATACAAATATACGCTCACTAGAAACTCCTTTTAATCATAAAGTCAGCCCAAGATTTTAATAAATCTTTATAAATGCTATCTGCTATATTATTCAATTCCAAGAGAGCTAAGTCAATATGCTTTTTAGCGAGCTCGAATGTATGCTTTATTCCGCCAAGATCAGTTAAGAGTCTGACCATTTTATCTATCTCAGACCTTTCAAGACTTCTTTTACCGAGGTTGCCAAGAATAGTCTTTTTTTGAGCTGCCGTGGCGTTATTGTAAGCAAACCAAACAATTGTTGTCCTTTTCCCCTCTTTAATGTCGGATCCGTAAGGCTTACCAATTTTTTCTTCGCTTCCGGTTATTCCAAGAATATCATCTTGTAGCTGAAAAGCGACACCGCAGTTATAAGCAAACTTAGATAGCGATTTAATTTGCGGATTATTTTCGTCTATAGTCTCAAGCCCTAACATTGCGCCGGCTTTTGCCGAAAAGGAATAAAGAGCGCCGGTTTTGCCGGCAGACATGCTAATAATATCGTCTTCCGTAATGTCTAAGATTGGTTTCTTTGACAATTGGACATCAATAGTTTCGCCTTCAACCAGCTCTATGTTCATTTCAAGTTCCATCATATCGATAAGCTTTATAATTAAAGCCGGTTCAAATTCGTGCTCGGAATATAGCTTGGTAAAAAGAGAAATTGCAAAAGAGTGCTGGATATCCCCAACTAAAATTGCCAAGTTGCGGCCGTATTCTTCGGCATCCGCTTTACTGTAGCCGCGCCCTTGAGCTAATTTCTGAAAATGAACATGCACCGTATCGCCGCCCCTTCTTAGGCTGTCATTATCAATTATGTCGTCATGAACCAAGGTCCAGTTGTGAAAAACCTCAACGGCAGCTGCTGCAGGCAGTACGCTATCCGGATTGCCGCCAACTGCGCCGCAGCTGAAAGACAAAATGCCGGGCCGGAGTGATTTGGCGCTCCTAAGCAGGTATAAATAAACTCCATCTCTTATGTCTTCCGGTTTAAATTTTGACATAAAACTTTGCGATGAAATATATTCTTTAATTTTTGCATTAATTGCTTTAAGTTCCTCGGTAAACTTTTCGGTAGTATTCACTTTCCAAATCTCCTTTCTCTCTCGGCGAATTCTCTCAATATTTTTTCAAGATTTGACGGTTTGAAATCCGGCCACAAGACATCTGTAAACAAAAACTCCGAGTAAGCCGCTTGCCATAGTAGAAAATTACTTAGCCTGTTTGCGCCGCCGGTTCTAATAATTAAATCCGGATCTTTTTGACCGCCGGTGTCTAAATTGCTATCTAATGATAGAATATCAACTTTTTCTCCTTTTGCCAAAATTTTATTTACAGATCTAACTATTTCATCTCTTCCACCATAATTTAAGGCGACATTAAGAATCATTTTTTTGTTACCGGCTGTTAAATCAATTCCTGTTCGTAATTTTTTTGCTATGTTCTTTGGAAAGGCGGCTAGGTCGCCTACCACCTTAAAACAAACGTCGTTAGCGTTCAGTTCTTCTATCACTTGCTCTATGTAGGTAGTCATAAGTGACATAATATCTAAGACCTGATTTTTTGGTCTTAACCAATTTTCGGTTGAAAAAGCGTAAACCGTTAGAATTTTTATTTCCAAAGAGGGTGCAACTTTAACGATTTCCTTTAATGCATAGTATCCCGCCTCATGACCTCTTTTTATTGGAACATTGTTTTTGTTGGCCCATCTACGGTTGCCGTCCATAATAATGGCAACATGATCCGGTTTTTTTTGCACAGGTAGCTCCTAATTAAACTTCCATCATTTCTTGCTGTTTTAAAGAAACTATTTTGTCAATTAAGTCATTATATTTGGAAACGATTTTATTAACCTTATCATCTGCTTTGTAGGCATCATCTTCGGTTATAGTTCCGTCATTCTTCGATTTTTTGATCTTATCGACAAGTTCGTGTCTTAAGTTCCTTAGGGAAACTTTAGCTTCCTCACCCTTTTCTTTTACAACCTTGGTTAGCTCTTTTCTTCTCTCTTCTGTTAGCGGTGAAATACTAATACGTAAGTGGTCGCCCATGTTAGTAGGGTTTAAATTGAGATCCGATGCACGAATTGATTTTTCGATATCCGAAGTAAGATTTCTATCCCATGGCGAGATTACAATTGATTTTGCGTCAGGCACAGAGATACTGGCGACACCTTTTATCTTCATCATGTTGCCGTAGGCGTCAACTTCAATATCGTCAACTAGCCCAGCATTTGCTCTGCCGGTTCTAAGACCTCTAAGCTCGTTTTCTAAGTATTCTGTAGCTTTAGCAAGCGAGCTATCGAATATTTTTATTTGTTCTTCCATTTGCCCTCCTAATCGCCTATTTGATATCTGGTAAATCTTCGAATTTGAACGTTCTCTCCGAGAATTGCAATTATTTCCGTGGTTAAATCCTTAACGGTTTTAGAATCATCTTTAATATACGACTGATCTAACAGAACGTTTTCTGAGTAAAATTTTTCGATCTTTCCGGCAACAATTTTTTCCAAAATTTCAGCCGGTTTATTTTGACTTTTAAGTTGTTCATTGAATATTCCCTTTTCTTTTAGAAGAACATCTTTCGGCACATCTTCCCTTGTCAAATATGCGGGGGAAGCTGCAGCAATATGCATAGCAACATTATGAACAAAATCTTTAAATTTTTCATTACGAGCAACAAAATCGGTCTCTGAATTTACCTCAATTAAGACTCCAATTTTACCATTATGGATATAACAGCTAATAAGGCCTTCCCTAGTTTCTCTTACAGCTTTTTTTGCAGCCTTAGCTTGGCCTTTTTTCCTTAAAATATCTTTTGCTTTTTCAAAATCTCCATTCGCTTCTTCCAAAGCTTTTTTTGCATCCATCATTGGAGTATCGGTTAGCATTCTTAATTTTTGAACATCTTTTGCGCTTATAGTCATATAAACTCCTGGTTAGATTTTTAAGACACTTTTTCTTTTTGGACGGCTGCAGAACCTTCTTTAACTGCCGCAGAAAACACTTGAGCAAGGTACCGAATAGATTTTACTGCATCGTCGTTTCCCGGTATTGGATAATCAATTGGATCCGGATCTGCATTTGTATCAACGATGCCAAAGATTGCTAATCCTAATTTTTTTGCTTCTTTAATAGCTAGGTCTTCTCTGTGGGTGTCAATAACAAATATTGCATCCGGAACTTTTTTTAAATCCTTTATTCCGCCAAGGTAACCCGATAATTTTTGTAGTTCTTTTTCTTCTGCTGCCGCATCTTTTTTAGATAATTCGTTAAATTTGCCATTAATTTTTTGCTGCTCTAGGTCCTTTAGCTTGCTTATTCTTTTTGAAATAGTTTGAAAGTTGGTTATCAGTCCGCCTAGCCATCTATCATTTATGTAGGGCATATTGCAATTATTTGCCGTTTCTTCAACAATTGACTTTGCTTGTTTTTTTGTACCTACAAACAAAATAATTTTGCCTTCGCTTGCAAACTTCTCTGCAGTTTTTAATGCAATGTCAAGGTCTGCTTTAGTTTTCGTTAAATCAAAAATATGGACCCCATTTCTTTCTATGAAGATGTAAGGCGACATCTTTGGGTTCCATCTAAATGCCTGGTGACCAAAATGAACTCCAGCCTCAAGCATATCCTTTAATGATGTTTCTACCATTTTAATTCCTTTCTTCCGCCATATAGTAAGTTTTGGCCCATATAAATGGGAGGAACGAATAAACTATATGTGTGATATTAATTAATTCAAGAAATATAATAACATATTTATTGCGGGTATTCAATTCTTTTTAAAAGAAAGTACTTGATAATTGCTCTTTAAAATGGTAATATTTATAGGCTATGAAAAAAGAAATACATCCAAATTATGAAAAATCTATTGTTGAATGCGCCTGCGGCAACAAATGGGAAACTAAATCTAGCATTTCCAGTATTAAAGTAGAATTATGCTCAGCCTGTCACCCTTTCTTTACCGGTAGACAAAAACTGATTGATACTGCCGGTAGGGTTGATAAATTTAGGGCAAGGGTTACGGCCGCTAAAGAATCGAGAGATCAGTTAGACTCCAAAAAAGTCAAAAAAATGGAAAGGGCAGCAGCTAAAAGCAAAGAAGAAGCAGACTCTAAATAAGTAATTAAAAAATAGGCGCGGCAAAAGCGCTTATTTATTTTTTGAGTAAAATTATGGAACAAAAAATTAACCAAATTAAAAAAGAATATGATGAAATAACATCTAAGCTAACAGACCCCGATATTTTAAGTGAAATAGATGTTTATCAGGAATTGGCCAAAAGGCAATCCGAATTAAAATCGCTGATTGACAAGTTTGAAACATTGGATTTGCTTAAAAAAAATATCGATAGCCTAGAAGAGTTAATGACAGAGGAAAATGATCCGGAGCTAATTGCAATGGCGGAAGAAGAAATTAGAGAAGCTACACATAGAATTGTCGAAGTGAATAAATCTATAGAATTAGAATTATTACCCAAGGATCCAAATGATGACAAGCCGGCCGTCATAGAAATCCGCGGCGGCGCCGGTGGTGAGGAATCTGCTCTTTTTGCCGCTGAATTATTTAGAATGTACTTAAAATACGCCGAAAATAAGAATTGGAAAACTGAGATTATAAGTTTAAATGAGACAGAAATTGGCGGACTAAAAGAAGCTATATTTGAGATTAAAGGCCGAGATGCTTATCGGTATTTAAAGTATGAAAGTGGTGTCCATAGAGTGCAAAGGGTTCCCAAAACGGAGTCAAGCGGACGAATTCACACCTCAACTGTAACGGTCGCTGTTTTGCCTGAGGCAAGTGAGATCGATATTAAAATTGATCCAAACGAAATAAGAGTTGACGTATATCGAGCCGGAGGCCATGGCGGCCAGGGCGTAAATACGACCGATTCAGCCGTGAGGCTTACTCATGTTCCAACCGGGCTAGTAGTTACTTGTCAGGACGAACGTTCTCAAATAAAAAACCGCGATAAAGCAATGTCTGTTCTCCGTACTCGTCTTATGGCCTTAAGAGAAGAAGAGTCAGCCAAAAAGCGCGGTGATCAGCGAAAAAGTCAAATTGGTTCCGGCGACAGGTCGGAAAAAATTAGGACATACAACTTTCCGCAGGACAGAGTTACGGATCATCGAATTAATTACACCACGCATGGCTTAGAAAGCATACTAGCCGGTAGCATTGATGAACTTATTTCGGCCCTATCAAAAGCCGATCAGAAAGCCGCTCTAGAGAATTTATCGAAGCAGTAATTTTTACTTAATTTCCCCAAGTTTAACGTTAACCTTAATTTCCTTATTGTCCCGAATAACAGTTAGCATGGTACTATCTCCGACGTTATATTTCTGAACCAATTGAGTTAGAGTGTGCTTACTATCTATCTTATCATTATTTATTTTGGTAATAATGTCCCCATCTTTTAGGCCGGCTTTGTCGGCAGCGGAACCGGATTTTATGGACGGCGTATTGGTGCCGGAATAAATTAAGGCACCTTCCGACACAGATAATTTATTTCTGGAGGCAAGCTCTTTTGTAAGACCAACATATGAAATTCCCAGAACCGGTCTTGATACATAACCATTTTTTTCAACGCTAGCTAAAGCAGATTTTCCTACATTAATCGGAATTGCAAAACCAATATTTTGACCGCTTTGATCGATAGCGGTATTAATCCCTATAACTTGGCCGGCTCTATTTACGAGTGGCCCGCCGGAATTGCCCGGATTAATGGCAGCGTCAGTTTGTAAAACATTGTCTAATGTAGAAACGTTACCGTCACCACTGTCGCCTACCGGCAAAGCTCTACCGACACCGGAAATTATGCCGCCTGTTACAGTGTTTTGATATTGCCCGAGGGCATTACCTATAGCCACTACCGGTTCACCTACTTGCAGCACGTCAGAATCGCCCAAATCGACTGCCTTTAAGCCTTTGGCATTACTTAGTTCTAAAAAAGCAATATCGTACACGGGATCAGTTGCTTTTATTTTGGCCGTATATTCGGTACCGTCATTTGTATATACGATAAAATTGCCGCTTGCTCCTTCTGTAACATGTTTATTTGTCATAACCAAGCCATTTTCATTAACTATAAATCCTGTTCCCGAACTCTTTTGGCTATACGTTCCAAAAAAATTATTGGTTAGATGCTCGCCGGTTATAGAAACCACACTTTGACTTACTTTTTTAACGATGTCGCTAACATCGGAATTAACCGTCACGGAAACAGTGTCCTTCTTCAAAACGCTACCCACAGTTAATCCGGAGATACCACCGTTGCCCTCTATTTTGCTGAAAACATATCCTCCGAGCATCCCAAAAAGTAAACTCGTAATAATGGATACAGCAAGTAAAGCCTTAATTGATTCTGCATTTGTTTTATTTTTACTTGAGATGTCGGGTTTATCTTTTTTTAAGTCTTCGCCCATTTTTAAATCCCTCCTTATCGCTTATAATGGTAGCCAGTTAGTAGTAAGTATCACAGCTACAAATGAAAATGCACCAATAAACGAAAACTCAATTGTAACTTTTTTGGTTAGTCTTCCTTCAATCATATAATATACCAGTCCCCAAATTACATAATAGGCAATTAAAACAAATATTGCACCAATGGGAATTCCGGCCCCGGCACCCTGTTTGGGATAATTTACGGACCAGAAAGTTGATACTGTGGCGATTTCGGAAATAATTAAACTAATAATAGCGTTATATAGACTAGAATACTTATTTGGAGCAACAAGCATATGTTTTATTAAAAAATGACCGATTATATACAACAAGGCGACATGCGACAAGAATAAATAGAGCAAATCTAAAGTCCAATATAATGAAATATTGATGAGCAGCGACGAGCACAGGAAAACCACAATAATTGACAAGGACATTAGCAAGTTCCTGTATGTAACCGGCAAAGCCAATTTTTTGTGTTTAATGGCAACCAAGGAATTGTAAACCAAATTTAGGGAAAATCCAAAAAACAAAGCCAGTGGTATTTGGACGGTTAAACTTGGGAAATACGTAATAAAGAAATAGGCGCTTATATTTAAAAGAAAAGGGAAAAATAGAAAATCCCATTTATTTTTTAAATCAACCCATTTTAGACCGATTATATAAATCGTGTAAGCTAAGTTTAACAATAAGGAAGCTATTAAAAATATCCAGAAAGGTTTCATGCTATGTTCCATCGGATAAATAATAGTAATTATCAAAATTAATGCTGAGAAATAGCTTAAAATGTAATTAATTTTTTGTTGCATAATCTTTCCCGATAATAATTATTATGTCATAATCGCTGCCGGTACCTTTAGTGGCCGTTACTCCAAAATATTTCTCTAAATTCTTGATTGTTGCCGATTTTTTCCCACCGGAATAATCGTAAATTTTAGTCTTAGAATAGTTTTGAGCATCAGCATTGCCAACAGAAAGGTCGGCAAATCCTGCGTCTTCTAAGCCGGTTTTTGCTTTAGTAGCGAGTCCTCCGGTTCTCGTGCCGTTTTCAATTAATATTGAAGCGTGCTCGTTTTTAAAGTTGATTTCAGGCTTCTTATTGGATAGAAGATCATATATATAGTCTTGGATGTCCGCGTATTTGCCAATTCCGGCAACGGGAAATACGCAGGAGGCATCACCAATCATACCGGTTGTTGCCAATTTTGTGTTTTCGCCGTCAATAACAGCACTATTTATTTTACCGCTATTCAATTCTTTTGAGATATCCATTATTCTTTTTATTTCGTTGGGTTGAAGATCGGTTCTAACATGGTCGCCCATTATTCCGATTAGATCTAACACTGTTTTGGGATTGGACAATGTACCAAGCGACAGCGCTTTTTCTTTTAATGCGATCATTACTTCCTGCTGACGTCTGGCTCTATCGAAATCCGATGTAGTCTGCCTGGATCTTGCATATTTTAAGGCCAAATCCCCTTTCATAGAGTAAGTCTTGCCGCCATCAAAATTGACGGTTCCGCCCGGATAATAAGGATCATAAAGATCTTCTGAGGGAGTTATGGAGACGCCGCCGACCGCATCAATAGCTTTTTTAAACGCTGTAAAATCTACCTTTGCATAATAATGGATGGGGATATCTAAAACGTCGGAAACGGCATTTTCGATAGACTGGGGTCCGCCACCTTTTTTATATTGCTCACCGTAGACGTAAGCCGAGTTTATTTTGTCCCAACCGTGGTTATCTATCTTAACATAAAAATCACGGGGAATAGATATTAAGAGAACGCTATTATCTCTCGTATTTATACTGGCAATCATTACAGTATCCGTAAGATCGGCGCCGGGCCAATCCGGGTCGCCATTACCTAGTAAAAGAATATTGGTCCTTCCATCGCCCTCGCCCGCTAAGGCCGTTGGCCTAAGATTAGCAAGAATCGTAAACGGATTTAATCCGTTACTAAATATTTTCTCGACTGAGCTCCACACTCTCCATGTAAAGAAACTTATGCCGGATAAAAAAAATAATAGCAAAAAAAGGACGATCTTCTTTTTTCTTGACCATTTTTTCTTAATCTTTTTTTTAGGGTTATTAATTTTGTCCAATTCGATCTTTTTTGATGAATTTTTTTCTAGTGTGACTCTTTTTCCTTTATTTACCATGGCTCCATATAAATTAACTTTATTATTATAGAAAAAATTTCATTGAAATCCAAGTGTTTTATTCATATACTATTAATATGCTAAAAAACGACAGTGTTTCGATATTACTGGAAATTTTCAAAACGGTAATCATCATAGTCATCATAATAGTCTCAATAAGAAATTTTGTTGTTCAGCCTTTTTATGTTGTTGGTTCATCAATGGAACCATCCTTCCAAAACAACGATTATTTAATTATTGACGAATTTACTTATCATTTCAGACAACCAAGACGAGGTGAGGTTATTGTATTAAAGCACCCCACGCCGGAGTGTGATATTTTTGTAGGAGAAAATTTCTTTGCGAAACTTTTTACAAAAGAACCGTGCCGAAATTATATTAAGAGAGTTATTGGAACTCCCGGAGATACCGTTAAGGTGGAAGGCGGCAATGTGTACGTCAAATCAAAAAGTTCAAGCGATTTTACAATACTAAACGAAAATTATATTGATAGTCAGTTTAAAGGCCAGACACTTGGAAACCAGGTCAGGGATCTTCAGGCGGACGAATTTTATGTTATTGGTGACAACAGAGCACCCGGCGAAAGTTCCGATTCTAGAGAATGGGGCATATTAAAAAGAGACCACATAGTTGGAAAAACTTGGTTGAGGCTACTGCCTAAATATAGCAGAATTTCGACTCCCATATATAACACCGGAAACTAATCAAAAAGATTAATAATTCGTTCTAATTCTTCTTCTCCGTAGTATTCTATAATAATTTTCCCGCCTTTTTTGGAGGGTTGGATTTTTATTTTGGAGCCTATTGCGTCTCTCAATTTACTTTCTAAATCAGAAAAGGTTTTAGATACCTCCGTGCTTTGTTTAGTGGTAATAACCTTGGCTTTCTCTTCAACCGATCGGACGTTTAATTTTTGACTCACTATTTGTTCGTATAGAGCAAGCTGTTTGGCTGGTTCTGGGATGGCAAGAATGGCCCTGGCATGGCCCTCGGTAATTTTACCGTCAACCAGTCCTCTTTTAATTTCGATGGGCAAATTTAGAAGTCTAAGAGTATTGGCAATAGCCGACCGGCTTCGACCCATCTTTTGTGCTACTTCTTCTTGAGTCAAATTAAAGTCGTCTACCAGTCTTTGGTAGGCCATTGCTTCTTCAAGCGGATTTAAATCGTGCCTTTGAATATTTTCTATAATAGACACTTCCAGCTTTTGTTGTTCGCTATAAGTTCTTACAACAACTGGCACCGTTTTTAGGCCGGCAATTTTTGCCGCGCGCAGTCTTCGTTCGCCGGCTATAAGCTCATATTCCGCACCCTTTTTGGTTACAATTAAAGGCTGAATTACGCCATGCTCCTTAATTGAACTCGCTAGTTCTTTCAATGATTCTTCGTCGAAAGTGTATCTTGGCTGATTTGGATTTGGGCTAACTTTTTCGACATTAATTTCTGTAATATCCGCCGGTTTTAATCCAATTGTTCTTTCAACTAATGGGCTTGTTGGTATTAGAGAATCTAGTCCTCTACCTAATCCTTTTGACATCTCTTTATTACCTCCTTCGCTAAATTTTTATATGCTGAAGCTCCCTTGCAAAATCTATCATATTGCAGAATGCTTTTACCGTGGCTTGGCGCTTCTGCTAGTCTTACATTCCTCGGAATTACGGAAACGAATAATTTATCTAAAAAATGCTTCCTTACTTCTTCTTTAACCTGGTTGGATAGCACCGTCCTATGATCATACATTGTAAGCACAATACCTAAAATATCAAGATATGGATTTAAATTCATCTTCACTAGGTCAATAGTATGTAAAAGATGCCCTAATCCCTCAAGAGCATAATATTCACTTTGAACGGGAATAATGACCTTATCTGCTGCAACTAAACCGTTAATAGTAAGCAGGCTCAAAGATGGCGGACAATCAATAATACAATAATCAAATTTTTCTTGGACGTCTTCCAAAGCTTTTTTCAGTCGAAATTCTCTATTGATGACGCTAACAAGTTCAACCTCGGCAGCTGCCAAAACCGGATCGGAAGGAATCATAAAGACATTCTTTGACTCCATTTTTAAGACAGTGTCAGTTATGGGGGCTTGATCGGTCAGAATCTCATATAAACTATTTTTCTTAACCCTTTTATCTATACCCAGTCCACTCGATGAATTAGCTTGCGGATCAAGGTCTATAAGCAATATACGATGGTCCATTCTGCCCATATAGGCTGCTAGATTTATTGCGGTTGTTGTTTTGCCAACCCCACCCTTTTGATTTGTTAACGCAATTGTAATCATATGGAATAATTCTATCTTAAAAACAGCGTTTCCGCAATTAAAATCGGGGCGTTGTTATTTTTTAGTCGATGTAATATTTGACAATTGGCCTTTAGTCTATAATATAAAAGGTAAAGAAAGCGTTTGTATATTGACAAAAGGCGGTGTATACGATGAGAAAACAGGAGGGGTTTACCGGCGATAAAAAGAAATGGGCAAAAGAGATACTGATAGACGTTATAATTATGTTAGTTTTCGGAGTCGTTGTTTCGGGACTTATCTCGTTAAATTACAATTTGCTTGCCAGAATTTGCAGTTATCAGCATTCTTTTTTTAGCAGCATTGATTTGTTTGACAGCGAAAATTATAATTAGATACTAGCTTTCATAATATTGATTATCCTTTTTCTATCAAGCAATGCATTGACAGTTGGCAGAAAATTATTTCAAAACTCATTGTCCGTTCAATCAGCAATTATGGGAATATTTGTTGGTATCTATTTGTTTGCTCAAGATGAAATTGTTACCCGGACATTGATCTTTTTATTGATGTTTTTTGTTGGAACCATTATTTGGGGATTCAGTCGCTACGCACTCAAAAAGCCTGGACATTAGTCCACGGCTTTTTTTAATCTTCAGTTTCTTCCACGTTTTTTCCTGCCGTTATTTTTCTTTTTGCAAGTAACGCTAGGGGACCACATACGGCCGCCCCAATTAAAGCAAGGTTATTTTGCAAAAAATGAAAATCAAATATTTTCACAAAAGCTACAACAATTATGGCTAGAAGAAAAATATTTAGAACAATCATAAGTCTATATTTAAGCATATGCGCATTATAGCATTAGTAAAAATGGCGTAAAGCAATATTCTGTAAATATTGTAATAATAAACATCAAGCGCTTCTCCCTTCCCGCTGTCTCATGATATTCTTCCCAGACGGGTCGTATGACGAGCGAAGTGCAACAAAGCTCTGAAGTATGAAGCTTCAAACCCGTCCTGTCTTCGACTCCGAAGTCGCTCGCTTCGTGGTGACTCAGTGGAACCAGACTCAAGGAGAGCTTGTCGAAGGGTTCTCCACCCCCTACGAGGAGTCGAACAATAAATACCATGGTTTAGTGGGAGGGAGAAGTTCAAGAAGCATCATTTGGCGTCTGTATAGTCACAGATGTTTTCCCAAAGTCCCAAATTATTTTCTCTTGCCTCTTTCTCAGATGATTCAAATGTCAGTTGATATTTAATATCGGGGGGATAAGCAGAGGCAAAAGCATAGCCATTTTTAACCAGTAAATTGTTAACCATAGTACCGTCATTTAGATAAACGTATCTTAGAAGTCTTCCATATTTATCTTTATTGGATACATCTTTTTTTAGAATCACCTCTTTACCTAACACTAATTCCTTATTTTTTGCCGCCGCTTCTTCGCCAAAGCACTGGACGGCCTTACTTGGATGGACTGTTTCCGGAGTATTTATGCCAATATATCTTACCTTTTCTCCGGTTGAAAGTTCTATAGTATCCCCATCAATTACTCTTGAAACCATAGCTGAATTGTTGGTAGTTCGGCTTTTCTTCGTGTGCGCTACAGCCCTCTCATCTTTAAATGATTGGAATAAAAAGATTGCGATAAATATAATCGTTATTATTCTTGAAGTAATTTTTTCCATGTCTTAAGTGTATCAAAAAACCGCCCTTATGGGGCGGATTTTACATTTCGATTTTTACTATTTCTAGTTCGGTATATTTTTGCCTGTGTCCGTTTTTAGTTCTGGAATTTTTCTTCGGCTTGTATTTAAAAACAATAAGCTTTTCACCCTTAACATCACCCTTAACCTTGGATTTAACTTTAGCTCCGGCGACAAACGGCTTACCAACTCTTACTTCTTTTGCATTTCCGACAAGAAGAACTTCAAAGTTTAATTCTTTACCTTCTTCAAGCTCAACCAATTCAACTTGAATTGTATTACCTTCTTTAACCAAATATTGTTTACTTCCACTTTCGATAACTGCAAACATATCGCTCGAAGGAGTAATTTTTTTAGTTTTTACTGCTGTTTTCTCTTCATTTGCCATAGAATTTCCTTAAAAATAACGTCAATATAGTACCAAATTTTTAGTACTTAGTCAATTACCTTTTAAGAGACCGTTGAAAAACTCCCCAAAATCCTTACTTTTTTAAAATTTCTTGAAAAAAAGCTGTCTAAAAAACATAAAAAAAGGCTCATTAAATAACTTAGAAAGCGCCCCTAAAATGATTGACATTTTGGCCTTAGGAAGCTAAAATATAAATAAGTTAGTTATTAATTTTGGAGGGTTAGATGGCTTTTAAAAAACATTCCACCGATTCATTTTTTGGAGACTTCCTTTATGATAGTATTATTCCTAAGAATCATTTTTTAAAA
>MNYC01000024.1 GCA_001872945.1 bacterium CG2_30_37_16 | reverse complement strand
GGAGTCGCAACGATAAGAAAAGGTAGATTTGTTAACTGTTATCTGTTACTCCCTTCCCACCAAATCACGGTATATATTGTTCGACTCCTCGAAAAGGGTGGAGAACCCTTCGGCAAGCTCAGGACAGGCTTGAAGCTCATGCTTCTCGACTTCGTTTCACGTAGTTTATCCTGAGCGAAGTCGAAGGGCTCGAAAAATATCATGAGACGGTGGGAAAGGAGTAACTGAAAAGCTACTTTTTAAGAAATGCGCCGAAGGGGTTGGAAATATATTCCGCTTTGTTGCTGGTAAATTCATGTAGAATTGCCGGCCGATGTGCTCCGGGTCTGGTCATTGTGGTTTCTTTAACCAGTCCGGTTTTTAAAAGCTTCCTCCGGAAATTTCTTTTATCCAGTTTTCTGTCAACCACCGCTTCGTAAACTCGTTGAAGCTCTGTTAATGTAAATAGGCGCGGCAATAAGCTATAGGCTACATTTGTATATTCAAGCTTCCAAATTAACCTCTGCCGGGAATAATCTAATATTTTGTTATGGTCAAATGCCAGCTTCGGTATTTCATCGATGTCCCGCCATGCGGCGTCTTTGGCATCCGATCCGGTTTTAATGTCCAATTTTTCTGAATTGACTAAAGCAAAGTAAGCCACTGAAACGACTCTGGTTCTTGGGTCTCTTTCCGGATTTCCAAAAGTATATAGCTGTTCCAAATAAACATCTTTTACGCCGGTTTCCTCATCTAATTCTCTTTTGGCGGTGGTAAGTAAACTTTCGCCCCTACGCACAAACCCGCCGGGAATTGCCCAAACATTTTCCGGCTTAGGCGCTCTTTTAATTAATAAAACCTTAAGGCGATTATCTATAATATTAAAAATGACTATATCAACCGCCACACCAATGCAATCAAATTTTACTTTGTCATCACTCATGGTGTTATTATAACACATCCGTTGAATATTAAAAAAGCGGATTGCTAAAATACTATTAGCTTTCCGCTTTAAAGATCATTCTTCATCATCAAATTTGACCCGACTTGCTATAAGCTCTTCTAATTTGAGCACTCTCATTTTTTTACTGCGATTTTTATTTAGAAAATCAACTATCTCTCCCCTTACTCTCTCGGCTGCCCTATACCTTTTTAGATATAATCTTTCCTTGCCGGGTGCAATTATAGTTGGATCCAGAAACTTAGTAAAATACCATGCACCAAATATTTTAAGCGCTTCTTCAAGTGTTATAGATTCTAGACCAACCCCAGGAATCTCTTTATAAGAGGCCATACATAATATTTCCGGGTTATTTTTTGCGGTTATTTCCTCGACGCTTTCCTTCAGACCCGTGCAACCTCTAAGACCGGCTTTTCCCACCAAATCGTGATTGGCACTACCGAATTTATCAATTACTAGACCTGCTGTTGGTCCGGGAAAACCTAAATATTTTGTTTCTACCATGGCTATACAAACTTTTTTTGTACCATCCGCATAATCATCGGCGCCATCACTAATTAAGGGATATAAATCATATTTTATACCTAGAACTTTGATGTACTCTAACAAACCATCAATAATGTGAACAGCCGTATGATCCCATGATATTGCCAAATAGTTTTTATCTACTGTTCGCGTTCCCACTTCATCACTCCTTTGTTAACGTACTGTTTAGATCATTATAGGATAAAATATGATTTAATCAAAATTTTTTATATAGCATTTGAACCCTTGAAGCAAAGATTGACTCTTTAATCTAATTTGACTGCTCCGCAAATAAGATATTTGTCAATTTTAGTTCTTCTAAGCGCTTTTAAATATCCGCCGCAACCTAATGCCTTGCCAATGTCTTCAGCCAAAACACGGATGTAAGTTCCTGAACTTACATCAGTTTCTATTTTTAATATTGGGAAATCATATTCAACCAAACGAATGCCATAAATTTCTATCGGTTTTTGCTTTAAATTTACTTCTTTGCCGGCTCTGGCCAATTTGTATGCCCGCTGGCCTTCTATTTTGACCGCCGAAAATTGATGCGGTTTTTGCATTGACGGTCCCACAAACTTAGATAGTGTATCAGTTACATTATCTTTATTCGGAACAGTACACTCAATTTGTTCAAGATTTCCCTCCGGATCCCCCGTACTACTAAATGCAGACAAGTCGATCTCAGCTTCATAAGTTTTGTCCAGTTTTAAAAATTCTCCAGCCTTTTTGGTGTATTCTTTTCCAACCAAAACTATAAGGAGCCCAGTAGCAAAAGGATCCAATGTGCCGGCATGACCCACCTTCTTAATGCCGCTCTTTCTCCTAACTTCTGCGACAACACTAAAAGAAGATCTGCCAGCCGGCTTATCAATTAAGTAAATACCCTCAGTGAATAATTTATCCATGGAACTATAATAACCTTTCAATCGTTTAAAGCACAATATTGGGGGGGTTAATGACAAATTTCAAATATCAAATTACAAATGAATGTCAAATGATTAAATGTTTAAAATTTAGAATTTAGGATTTAGAAAATTAGGATTTTGTTTGACATTTGAGCCCTAGGGTCTCCAGACTCCTATATCGTTTCCGGATTTATCATCTACCATCTTAGACATGTCAAATTCTTCGTCCTGTTCTTCGTCTTCATCATCCGCAAAAATGTTTGTAGCTTTTTTTTCTTTCTTAACGTCTTTTTTCGGGGCAGGTTTTGGGGTTGCTTTAACCGGCTTTTCTTCTTTTTTTGGTTTTTCTTCCAAAATTATTTCTTCTGTTTTAGGATTTTCGGGAGTTTTCTCTTCGGATATTTTTTTATTGGAGAGGCGGTCAAAAAATTTCTTCGCAATTTCGGCCGGATTGCCCATTAATTGCAAAACCGCTTCAGTTTTAGATCCGGTTATGCCAAAAACCTGCGACATCTGAGAAGCATTACCGTCTTTTTTGCTTCTTATAATAATTCTGGTCTCACCCGGAGCGTCTTCTATAAAGATAATGACCGTATTAACTTCCGGAATCGTAGCTAAAAGTTCATTTATGACACCGTAAACGTCTTCTATAGTAGCACTTAAACTTTGATAGGTTTTATTATCAACCGTCGCCCATACAGCTGAGTCGTTCACATTTAAACCGTCTAATATTTTGCCCCAAAGTTTTAAAGTGTTTAAAGACTTCGATTTAAATAGATGATTTACAATTTCCTGCTGATTAGCACCGGCCGCCAAAAGTTGAGCCGATACTGTAAAGGATTTTGGCGTGGTATTAATATTCTTGTAGCTTGCCGTATCGTCGATAATTCCGGCAAGTAAACAGGTAGCAATTTCCTGATCTAAAATATTACTACCAAGACCGTCAATAACAGCGGTTAAAATTTCACAAGTTGAAGTGGCCGTTAAGTCAACTAAGTTCACGACCCCAAAATATTCATTTCCAGCATGATGGTCAACATTAATAACTGGGATCTTGAAGAATAAGTCGGTATATTTATCATAAATTCGATCAATTTTATCAACGTCGGGAGCATCAAGAACAACAATTAAATCAAAATTGACTGATTCTTTTACCTCAATATCTCCCGCGGTAAGCTTTTCGCCTTCGGTTGTTAAAATAATATTTAAAAAGTCGCCTTCACGGTTATAGCTAAGTTTTTCAATAGCCTTATCTTTAACGTTAACCTGAATAATATTGTCTAAAGTCCCCTGAATGTCTTTTGCCAAAGTTTCTTTAAACGGTAAAAAATTTAAGTTTTCCGGATAAGCGTCCGAAAGAATGGTCGTCACTTGCTTACCAGTTTTTTTAAGTGCCGCCGAAAGAGCTATAAGACCACCAATGGAATCTCCGGTAGGCCCCGAGGAGGTTATGACGAGAATATTCTTACTTTTTTTAAGAAGTTCGGTAGATTGTTGACGAGGGGATTGTTCCAATTTCTTATCCTTTCAGCTGTTTAATGTATGACCATATATTATATCCCAAAGAAGTGCTTATAGTCAAGAAAAAAATCGCTTATTTTTTAGATTTAATGAATTCTTGATACGTTTCGTCTTGACTGATAATAAGTCCGCGAAATACAATGTTTAATTTCTTTATCAAGCCTACACGATCATTTATAGAGGAGTATCTTAGGACTTCGCTATTAAGATCTTGGATTTTTTCGATAAGCTCCTCATTTTGTCGTCATTTCCGGACATTCCTTTAGAAAATACGATCAGTTGATCCGGAATTTAGCTAAAAATGGATTCTGAATCAAGTTCAGAATGACACTTTTTGGGCCTTTCGGACTCACAGATTTTGATCTTAGCTCAAAATTGTTTACAATATCCTTCTTTTATGCTAAAATCTAAACGTTATTTAAGTAAAAGGATGCAATGCCAATTAAGAAATCTGCAATTAAAAAGGCGCGCCAAGACGAAGTAAGAAAACAGCGCAACCGAAAAATTAAACTAAATTTTAGAACAAAAGTGAAGGCTGTCAGGGAAGCTGTCGGTGGCACAGATACTAAAGGTTTACCCGCATTAGTTTCCGAAGCATTCTCGTCATTAGACAAGGCGGCTAAAAAGGGTGTAATTCATAAAAATACTGCCTCCAGAAAAAAATCCAGGCTTTCTAAGCAAGTAGCAAAATCAAGTGAACCTGAAGCTAAAAAAGTAGTTAAGACAAAGACAGCTAAAGCTAAACCTAAAACAAAGAAAAAAGCGGCTAAATAAAAGCCGTTTTTTTATTCCTATAAAATGTCTCTGTATAACAAGCTGTATGATGTATTTACGGAACTGTACACTTCAATATTGTTCGACCCCGATAATTCGGGGTGGAGAACTACATTAATGTAACTTCAGGGCTTCGTTGCACTTCGCTCGAAGAGTAAAATGAAGGTTTCTAGAGTTCAAGAGCATAAGTCTTATATGCAAATTGGAAAGTTGATCATGCGGGCGCCAAAAAAGAATAAAGAATCAAGTATATAGCCCTAAGAATATAGAATTTTAGAATATAGTTTTCTTTGCTTTATTGCTTATTCAATATTCTTATACTTAATTCATAATTCGTTATTCTTAATTCTAAATTTTCCCAACTCGGGCCGCAATAGCTCAAAATAAACTGTTACCGAAACTACTGTTTTTTCAAAGTATGGTTACCGTGGTATTTTTGGATCTCCAATACTCCCTCAATTAATTTATCAACTTCTCTTTTTAGAATCAATGGGTTAAGGGTTTCATGTTCTTTGATTAGCCTTGCTTTGATTACCGGGTCGATGTCTTTATGTTCTAAGACTCTCTTGTAAGGAGTTTTGGCTTTGTCATATTTCTTTTTGTACTTAGAGCCAATTCTAACTTTTTCGATACATTTTTTAGAAGAGACAAAGTGATTTAGGTAAAGCTCCAGTTTGTCATATAATTCATTCATTACTTCCACGGCTTCCCTTGCATCTATCCGATCATATTCTAAGAATCTTCTAATCACATGACCGTTCTTTTGTTCTACGTAAGCATTATCGTTACTATGGTAGAGTCTGGATCTGGTAAATTCGATTTTCTCTTCATCGCACCAGTCTTTTAAAAACCAATTAATAAATTCGCTTCCGGTATCTGGATGCATCCCTAATACCCTAAAGGGAATTTTACCTCTAATCCTTTTTAAGCTATCCATGGTGGCTTGCTGCCCTTTATTCCACTGAGCAGCAAAAGAGACCCATAATGTTGCAACATCGGTGTAATTAACAGAATAGGCCATATTACCAAGTAAACTACCCCCACAATGCACGACCGTATCAATTTGACCGTGACCCGGTGGTTTGTCTTTCCAGTGACCGGTAAAGATGGGGATAATTTCTTTTAAGTGAGATGGTTTGGTAGAAGATAATCCTCTTCTAAGATTCTTGTCTTTTAAAAATTTACCTACCCTGCGCTTTACGGTAGCTTCACTCATTTCTAGAAGCTTCTCTGTTGTCTCCTCGCTCTCGTACCACATATTATCTCTTTTTAGGATAGTTACATATTCTTCAATTAATCCGTGTAACAATTCTCCGCAAATCCCACTTGCAGCTTCCCAAATGGTTTTTAAAGCTAAAGTGACATCGGGAGTATAGTAAGCTTTTCTTCCCCTTTTACTTAACTCAGAACCGTCACTAAATTGTAAGGCCTTAAATTTACTAATAGCAGCTTTCCTATGAACCCCAACAACATCACAGATATGGTCTAAAATTTCTCCTTTCCGTTTTCTGTCTGCTTTCAAATATTCACTTAAATAACGTTTGTAGATGTGGTTTTTTGTAGTCATATTCATGCTGACTACGGTAACATTAATTTTGAGCTATCCAGTAACTTTTCGGTAACATTTTTTATGAGCTAGAAGGTCTTGGACTAAGCAAAATTAAGATTACCGATATAACCATTGATCATTGCATAAGCAGAATTAGTTATACCATTCAAACAGTAAGCGGTTCTCAAAAGGAGTGGGTTTTCAGAGACATTTGGGAGAAAGATTTGGACGCGATGATCGCAGCTTTTTGTGAAAAGGAAGGTGATAAGTATGGCAAATGATGCCAGCGAACAGCGAGAAAAGAATAAAATCCCAAAATACAAAGAGGGAGATACTTTCGAAGGTCATGCCACTATTAGTATTAATTGCGGTCCTCGTTTACCTGTTGCCAGAATAAGAATTATTAGTGTTTTCGAAACATCCGATGCATGTGCAAAAAAATACGCTACAAGATCATGTTATGGCCAGAAAACACTTTATTTGACGCAAGCACAATAATTAGAGATGAAAAATGGCTTGATGAATTACTGGGTCGTCCAGAAACAGTATTGGAACCGCAGTAATAGCCAAACACCCCCGCTTAATAAAAGCGGGGGATTTTTATTTCTTTCTTTGATTTCCGGCCTCCGCACCAAAACAAGGCATTAGCAAACAAATATTTCAAAAGCCGTGCTCCCCGCTCAAGGGGTGCATCTTGAGTCCCGATTTTATCGGGACGAAAGAGCGGTGATTTTTTTGAGAATGCAGTGGGCGTTAGTACCAACATTTTGGCGAGGACAGCCGAAAGTTTTGCGCCACTTTCCAAGAAGTAGCAAAAGATGAAATCTTTTTTTAGATTCCTGCCTTCAATCTTCGCCAAAGCACGATGGATAAGTCGAAGGAATGACAAGTTAAAATTCTGGATTCCGGATCAAATGACTGTATTATTGGAATGTCCGGAATGACGAGGAGAAAGCTGAACATGAAGAATCTTAAAATTTTCCAATTCCTGTTTTGAACATTTGAATTTAGATATTGTTTAGTATTTGGCGCTTAGCGCTTAGAATTTTAAGCATTAGGGGTTAGATTTTCCGCCAAAGGCGGATCAGTCTTGGGCTGACATTTGACATTTGAAATTAGAAATTTGACATTCAAAGCCTATGACTTTGTTCCTACCTTCTAAGTCCTACTGTAAATAAATCCAAAAGCAAACCGGGGTTTTCTCCTTTTTTAATCCCGTATTCTATTTCTAAAAGTTTACCGTAAATTTCTTTTAGTTCGGTAAAGGAAAAACTGGCCGCCTGCCTTAGTGTATTTCTTACAACAAAGCTTTGAAGTCCTGTTTGCTTTTCAATTTCAACCGAGGCCATACCCTTGACTGATAAATCTTTAACCATTAAGATATTTTTAAACTGGCGAACCATCATGGTTAAAATATACATTTCATTCTCACCGGAATTAATTAAGAAACTTAGTTCAGACATTGCTTTTTTATAGTCTCTTAGCCCCATGGCGTCAACCATGGCAAATATGTTTGAAAAAAGCGTTCCCTTAACAAGTAAAGATATTGATTCAGCAGTAATTTTTAAATTATAGGCCAGTAACTTGTCAATTTCGCCGGATATTTTTACCAAATCACTTCCTGTTTCCGACAAAAGCAGACTAATGGCATATTTGTCAATTTTGCCGCCTCTTTTAGTCACCTCATCCGTTACCCACTGGCTTAGTTTTACCCCCACAATTTTACCGGCTATCTCCACCTTCACATTTGGCAACGTCAGCAGCTTATCAAAGGATTTGCTTTTTGGCTTGTCTTCTTCATAAATTATGACAACAGCCGTTTCCGGACAATTATTTAACCCTTCAACTAATTTTTCCAATTCTTTTTCATTCGTTTTATTTCTTACAAAAATTGACTTCGCCACAACTAGCCTTTTGGCGGCTAAAAACGGCATAGTTTTAATTTCGGTGATTATGGCCGAGGGCAAAGCTTCTTCTAAAAGAACGCTTAAATTATAATCACCTAACTTTTCCTTATAACTTTTAATTAAATCTGCAACCTTTTTCTTGGAAAGATAAGTTTCGGGGCCATAAAAAACAAGAACATTCTTCATTTTGACCTTTCTGGCTGCTTAATCTGACAAACAGGACAAAAATGGGTTCCTCTCCCCCCCACGACTATTCGTTTAACTCTTCCGCCGCAATTATCGGGGCAAGGCTCCCCAGTTTTTCTGTAGACTAGCCTAATATCGCCGTAAGCGCCTTTTTTTCCCTCCGTATCGCGGTAATCGGAAACGCTAGTTCCTCTGAGCTCAACTGCTTTTTTTAAAATTTTCTTTATTGATGCAAAAAGCGCCTTTTTCTCTTCCTCTTTTAAATCTGTTGCATCTCTTTCCGGATGGATTTTTGAGTCAAACAAAATTTCATCAGCATAGATGTTGCCAATACCGGCAATATTTGTCTGATCCATTAAGAATTTTTTTATTCCGGTTTTCTTTTTCTCCAAAAGGCATGCAAACTTTTTATAGTTAAAATCATCTTCTAATGGTTCCGGCCCGTAATCCTCCAGATATTCCTTTAACTTATGATCATCCAAAATAAGAATGTTTCCAAACTTTCTAAGATCAGAAAAAGCCAATTTTTTCCCGCCCAAAAGGTGCCAAACGACATGAATAAACTGATTATTGGGATCCGATAAGGGACTTTTTGGGTCAACTATGAAACGGTTATATTTTATTTCTATATTTTCATCAGTAACTAAAAGGTGGCCGGTCATCTTTAAGTGAATTAAAAGGGTTTTATTGTCCGATAACTTTATAAGTAAATTTTTGGCTCTTCTTTCCACGCCAATTATCTTTTTTCCAACAATTTCCTTTTTATGACCTTCAAAATCCGGACCTTTAAAAAGTTTTGGCCAATCCGTTTCAACACTTTTAACCTCGGCGTCAATGATTTTTTTTAATAAATCATTTTTTATGGTTTCTACTTCTGGAAGTTCTGGCATTTTAAAACCTCTTCCTGGTATTTCTCATATCGGCCCTTATATCCTGCTCACCGGTCTGCCAATGAATGGCTTTAACAACCGCCTCGGCAAATTCTTTTGATGCTTCCGGACCGCTGCCGGTTATAATGTCGCCGTCTCTTTCAACCAAATGACCAGTGTAGAAAGCACCGCCATTTTCCAACTTATCCCGCTGTTCCGAAAAACAGGTGGCTTTTTTAGAATTTAAAATTCCGGCATTTGCAAAGACAACCGGAGCCGAACAAATGGCCGACGTTACCTTTCTTTTTTGCGAAAAATCTCTGACAATTCCAAAAAGGTCTAAGTTATTAAAAAGCACCGCCACACCCGGGCCGCCCACAACAACCAACGCAGCATAGTCATCCGGATGAACATGCGAAATGACTAAATCCACCGGAATGGTTCCTCCCAATTTTCCAATTGCCTGCCCGGGAGAATTAGAAGCAACAACAACCTCAAAACCCTCTTTTTCGAATATCTCTTTTGGAATAAATAATTCCTCATCCCTGAACCCGGTATGCACTGCAACCATCAATATTTTTTGTTTTTTATCCATACAAAACCTCACACCTTTAAGTATGCTCATAATAGAGGAAAAAATGTTTTTTAACAAGAAGGATGATGTAAATCTGTCAACCGTTGTTAAAGACAACCCATGCGATTTAATGACAAATGTCAAATTTCAAATTATCAGCCTCGGGCTGATAATTTGAAATTTGACATTCTTTCGACTGGATTCCCGCCTTCGCGGGAATGACGAGAGAAATGTAGGGGAAGAATGGGATAAGGCTGTTCCTTGTTTATTGTTTTGACATTTAGGTTTCTTTGTTCCCTAACTTATCTAACGCTAGACGGGCGGCTCCAAGTAAACAGGCGTCAGCTCCTAGAGAAGACGGTTGAATAGAAATATTTAGATGGCTTACTTTGGACTTTAGCTCTTCTGCAATATAAGGCCAAATCTGTACTCCTCTTGAACCACCAATAATAATTGTAGTTGGATCCACAACCGCAGCGATAGATTGAATCCCCTGCGAAAGTTGCTCGGTTATAAAGCTTAAGGAACCTTTGTCGTCCGCGTCAAAATCTCCGGGGAAATTATAACCTGAAATACAGTCTAAGCTCTTATTAGACGTTATAATTTCCTTAATTTCACCCGAACAGTAATGACTTCCCCTATATAAATGGCCATCTAAAAACAAACCCGAACCAATTCCGTCTCCAAGTTTAATAAAAACAAAGTTATCAATATCAGCAGCTACCCCCAGCCATCGCTCCCCAATTGCCGACAAATTTGAGTCGTTATCCATAGCAATCGGCAAATCCGTATCTAAGTTGATCTCATATTTTTGAGAATTTTCATCGTAAACTATCTCACTTTCGTACGGATTTACGATTCCAGGAAAACCAAGTCCTACAGCCTTTACTTTTGGTCCCCAAGATTTAATCAAAAATTTCACTTTTTTAACTATTTCAGCCGCATCCCAATGCTCTATTGGTAAACGGTCGTCCTCCGTAATTTTGCCGGTATCATCAATAATTCCGTAAGCAATTTTGGAACCGCCAACATCAATTGCCAGCACTTGTTTGGACATTTAAAACCCTCCTTAAACACACATTATCACATCACAAATTATTTTTTGAACCTAAATAGTTCCGCCGGCCGATGAGACACATTGTGCTGCCTCTTCTTGGTTGGGATTACCATGCCAACCACCAACACTTTTTTTCTAAAATTTCGTTTATCTAACTTCTTACCTGAAATAATTTCATAAACCTGCTGGAGCTCGGTAAGCGTAAACTCTTTAGATAATAAGCGCCATGCGATATTTGAATATTTTAGCCTCTGCCTGAGTTGGATATATGCCGCCTGAATAATTTGCGCATGATCAAACATAAGCGGCGGTAACTCTTTATAACCAAACCATCCCAGCCTGGCCTTTTCGCCCAAATAGGGTACCTGATAATCCTGAGAATTAATGACAGCCATAAAGGAAATGGAAACAACCCTTGTTCTGGAATCGCGCCCGGGATCGCTCATTACATGACACTGCTCTAAGTAAACGTTTTCGATTCCGGTTTGACTGAAAAGCTCTCTTTTTGCCGTTTCCTCCAAAGTTTCTTTAGGACTGGCATATCCGCCAAGAAGCGTCCAATCGCCGTGAAAAGGCCAAAAGTCACGCTGAATTAAAAGAACTTTTAATTCCTCATCAACAACGGAAAAAATAACCACATCAACAGCAATTGCCGCTTTGGGGTTAATTTCGGGATCAAAACTTTCTTCTTCAATAATTGGCATAATGATAGTGTATTAACAACACTATTGTCTCAAAGAGAATTTTAAAAGTCAAGAAAGTTAATTCAAAATGACAAGTCAAAAGTCAAAAAAGTTTAGAACATTTAGTATTTGGATTTGTTTAGATCTCATTATAATAAAAAACTTCACCGGGAATTGGTGGAGTTTCGATTGAATGTTTACTTTTTATTTAGGGGGCATTTTTGACAACGTTCATTGTATTTATCTAATTGCTGCTTGGCTTTTGCAATTATAAACCACGAAAAACAAGCAAAAATTATTGTCCCAATGGCCAACTCAATAAGGTCAAGCACGCCAATAGATTGATGCCCGTTAGTATTCCTATGCCTATGCCAATCATCCAGCCTAATAACGCTATATACCTTGTCTGAATCGGAAAATTATTCTCCAATGCCTTTTTATAATAACCGGCTGCGAAAAGATCCTTAAAAATTTCCTCTAAACCGTCTTTAATATCATGCCCCAATTCCTTGAAAAATGCCATATTATACCACCCCTTATTTATTTTTTTAAATGGCCATCATTCTTTAAAACTAGTGGTTATTATACCCTAGAACCAATAAACTTCCATGGGTTTACGCCCATGGTATTAGCCTGATTCAAGCATAGCTTGTCCAAAATTCAAAGAATTTTGGAAGCAATTCATCTCACGAGCTAACGCTCGGAGTATTGCTGAGGTGCAATAAAAAACAATCTTTGGTGATTATTTTAGAAATTAGGATTTAATTTGAAATTTGGTATTAAGAAGCACCCTCTCCTAGCCCCTCCCATCAAGGGAGGGAGATAATAGGATGGGCGTTCTTTGTTTATTGCTAATCCCGTATTTGCCAAGGGGCTTATTGCTCTTTGTTTATTGTTTCTTGCTTATTGTTATTTGCTTTCTTCTTTGCTCTCATGCTGTTTAGCAAAATTCCAACCCCAATTGTGGTCATCGAAATTAGGATCAATGGGAAAACAATGAAAAAGAAATAATAATCCAGATTGCCCATGGCAATTTTGGCAATGGGAAATAAACTGACGACGGAGCCAACTAAAATTAAAAAACCGGTGATGATAAGTATTTTGGGCATCATTATTTGGTACTTAAATGCTGTTTAGCACCCTGATCCAATAAAATATGATCGCTTTCAATTTCCACTAAAGCCTCAAAAACTTCTCGTACTCTGCTTTCAACTGCCTGGGACGCAAATAATTTGTATTTCTCTACTGCATTTGTTTCGCGTATTAATGAATCGTCAATATTCCTTTCGTCTTCGTCGTTGCACGCATCAGAATGGTATAAATCCGCACAATCATCCATTTTTAAAATTTTTGCATGAATGGCAGCATGTTCGGCTTCAATTTTGGCAAGTCCCTTAAACATGCCCTGAAGATAAATATTACTCGTTCGAGCCGACGCACAGCGATAAAACTCACTGTTAGATAGTTCTATCTTTAAAGCTTCCTCTAAATTTTTTCGTGAAGCGGCCGAAAGTTCGATGTTATTTTCATCTCTCCACTCCCGCGCCGGTATGATATAACGACCATGAGCACCGCAAAACGGGCAATTGGTAGGTGCTTTATATCCCAAATAGGGGTCGCCGCAAATACGGCATCTATAAACTTTCATTATCGAACCTCCTCTCATTATTTAAACCACCTGCTCACTTAAACACTTATTCATATTTCGACAAAGATCCTGAATCAAGTTCAGGACGACCAAGGGGGGGGTGGCTTCGGTTTATTATCTTGGCTTAAATTTTCCAGTATCTTCTTTTCCCGCTTGAACCTATTCATTTCCCGCCTGTTAAGTAAGCTTATGGTTCTTCGCTCGTTTTTTAAAAACATTGACTTTATGAGTTCAATGATCTTAGGAAAAAAGAAAATGAGGTATAAGAATACGCTCCATGTCGTCCATTTCTCATGTGTACCTTGCGTATAACCCCATAGCTTGAAACATCTCCTTAAGTCCTCGGCAGTTTTACCGGCAAACAAAGTATAGCTTTTACCAATTGCGTGGAGAATATGGGCATCGGATCCGCCGGTTTCGTTTAAAAAAAGCATGGAACGATTAATTATTCTCGCTTTCCGGTTGGCCCTCTCCCACATACAAGCATTGGCAGTCTCAATTGCGTTAAATTTTTCTTTAACAAGCACCATAAAACCAACACCATCCATGGTAATCATGTTGGGACTTTTGATACGCGTTTGAAAAAATGGATGAGCGGCCACCGCAAAACCGCCTTGGTCCTGAATTGCCTTAATGGTCTCGTGCGCGCTCATGCCGGGCGTTACCGGTTCTTTTAAGAAATAGCCCAAAATATGTCCTTCTTTGGCTGTTACCTCTTCACCAACAACCACTTCAAACTTGTAATGCAGTTTTTTGGCTAGTTTTTTGGCGATGACGGCACCGGTAATAGTATCGTGGTCGGTAATGGCAATCACGTCCAAATCCGTTTTGTTCTGCACATAGCCTAAAATATCTTCGATGCTGGAATTGCCGTCAGAATGATTGCTGTGAATATGAAGGTCGGCTTTACGAACGCCTTTTTTAATTATTTTTGATAAATCTAACATATCCTCTCCTTAAACTACTCGTAGATAAATTGAACGCTAGCCAGTCCTGCATTTAAATCTAAATTTAAATAATTATTTTCTTCACTTAGGTCCGGACTTGTCCAAGTATGGTTTTCCAGCTTTTTAAGACCCAAATTTTCTAAATCATGGCTTCCTAAGATATTTGCCTTAATTTTTAGCTTCTCATCCTTGTTTAAATGAATTTTTAAGCTGGAAACTCCGGTATTAATTTTAACATCAATCTTGCCCATATATTTCCCAAAATAAATTTCACTATCAGCCGCACCAAAAATTAGATCGGCGCTTTTTAAATTGATATCCTTTAAATTGATGTAATTTTTCGCGCCTCCGGAATGAATGGTAAGCTCCAAAGGAATATTCTTATAAATTTTGACGTCCCATTCTCTGCTAGTTGTAATAAAATTTGACGCCGGAGACAGGTCAATAAACGCTTTATTCTGACTTTCGATAATATTTAACTTGCGCCCTTCGTAATTATAATCCTTCCCGCTAATAGAAAGGACTTTATCACTGGTGCCTTCAAAATTTAACTTGCCTCCACCAAAATTGATTTTTGCATTTACCGCCGAATAGTTTTGAAACTGGGTGATGTCCCCAAAATCGATAGCCTTAAACTTTACATGTCCATATTTAGTCAGAACTCCGGCCAGGATTAAAGCCGTCACAGCAATAGCAACAACACTTAAAATCGGCCGGTGCTTGGTCATAACAAACACGCCAAGCAGTATAAGAAGCGCCGGCCAGAAGTTAACCAGATATAGCATTACGTCAAATTTGGCGACAAAGGCGTCAATGAAAAATAGTACCCCCAAGATGACAAATGCTAGCCCAATTAAAATTTTAGTCGGTTTCATGGTCGTTTGGCAATTACCGAAAGTCCTATTATTATTATTAAAACCGGCCATAGCCTTAAAATATTAAACTCCGGTAAAAACTTTGTTGTAAGAGCTACAATTCCAATGAAAACCAATATAAGACCTAGGAGTATCCGCGGCTTTTCCGTGTGATGATTTTTCATGGTTTTATCTGCCGTCTTCACTGTTTCTTTAAGTTTAACCTTAACATCATCAGCAAATTCTTCCAGCTGATGCTTGCTATTCCTACTTGTCTTCTCGCTTGGATTTTCCGGAATAATAATGGCGGCGATAACATAGGCAATGGCTGCCGTGCCATAATTTGAAAGCGTTATTAAAACCAGCGCCAGCCTAATCCAAGTTGCATCAACTTTAAGATATTCGGCTATTCCGCCGCACACTCCAAACAAAATTCTATTAGACTTTGACCTGTAAAGTTTATCCATTTGACTCCTTTTTATCATATTACCACGAATTTGTTCTAAACTATAATGAAATAGGATTTAATTCGCCCCAATTATATCCAAAAGAAACATGAGCAACAATTGGAACGTCAATTTTACAGACACTTTCCATGGCAAACTTAACTTTATTAGCATATTTTTCCAAACTCTCCTCTTTCACTTCTAAAACCAGCTCATCATGAACCTGCATAATTATTTTAGCGTCTTTTTCATCTTTGATTTCATTGTAAAGCTTAATCATGGCTAGTTTCATTATGTCAGCCGCCGTTCCTTGCATAGGAAAATTAATGGCCATCCTTTCTGCGCTTTGTCTGACCATAAAATTAGAAGAATTTATTTCCGGTATGGCTCTTCTTCTGCCAAAAGTTGTTTCAAGAAATCCTTTTTCTCTTGCCTCTATTACCACTTGCTCCATATATTTTTTAATTCCGGAATGAATTTCAAAGTATTTGTCGATGTAGCTTTTAGCTTCCTCGTGAGTAATCCCTAAGGCCTGGGAAAGACCGTGAGGAGACATGCCGTAAATGATCCCAAAATTTATAGTTTTGGCAGCCCTTCTTTGCTCTTTGGTCACTTCTGTAAGTTTGACGCCGGATATCTCCGACGCAGTCCTGGCATGGATATCCTCTCCATTTTTGAAAGCCTCTATCATTCTTTGGTCGCAAGAAATATGAGCCATTAACCTAAGCTCTATCTGAGAATAATCGGCAGAAATTATATAATTACCTTCTTCCGGAATAAAGGCCTTCCTAATTTCCCGCCCAATTTCCGTTCTAATGGGAATATTTTGCAAATTGGGATCGGATGACGACAACCTTCCCGTTGCCGTTATGGTCTGATTGTAATTGGTGTGGATGCGGCCGGTCCTTTTATCTACTAATTTTGGTAGAGCATCGATATAAGTGCTTTTTAGTTTGGCCAGTTCTCTATATTCCAAAATATGGTCAACAATTTCATGGGTGCCTTTTAATTTTTCCAGTTCCGAAGCCGCCGTTGAATAACCGCCGGTTTTAACTTTTTTTAAGGTTTTCTTATCAATTTCCTCATGTATTTTGAGCTTGTCAAACAATATTTTTTTTAATTGGATTGGCGAATTAATATTAAATTCTTCTCCGCCGGTTTTGTATATATCTTTTTCCAATGTAGCAATTCTTATTTTAAAATCATCGGACATAACCGATAAGAATTTTTCATCTATCTTAATACCGGTTAATTCAACACTAGAAAGAACCGGGATTAACGGAAGCTCAATATTTTCCCAAACGTCAGAAAGTCCAAGTTCCTTTAATTCTTCAGAATATTTTTCATAAAGTTTGAAGGTCATCACCGAATCTTCGCAGGAATAACGGCAAATATCATCTCCGTCGCATTCGGTAAGTAGTTTTTGATTTTTTCCTTTGCCAATTAGATCTTCAATTGGAATTTTTTCGTAGCCAAATTCCATAAAAGATAGGTCATCTAACGAATACCTTCTATCTCCCGGACTAATTAAATAAGCCGCCACAAAAGTATCAAAAAAAGGCTCCGCTACACTAATTCCATGGGTTTTTAAAACTGACATGTCGTATTTTAAGTTATGAGCAATCTTTAAAATTTTTCGATCCGCTAAAACTTCCTGTAATTTTTCCTTAATTTCTGCAAATATAAAATTGTTTGAAAAATGGAAAAAATAGCCTTCCTTTGCGCTAAAAGCAAAGCTAATACCCACTATAATCGGATCTATTCGATCTAACTTGCTGGTTTCGGTGTCAAAAACAATATGTCCGTATTCTTTGGCTTTAGACAGAACCCGAACAGCATCTTCCTGTGTTGCTATCATATGGCATAGAAAAGTTGACGATTTAACCTTTTCCGGCTGCCCTTCTTCCTTTATATTTTTGGGAATTTTAGCAAGTAGTGATTTAAACTCATAGTCTTGGAATTTTTGGACCACTTTTCCCCGGTCAAAGTTACCTAAAATGGCTGAATTTTTATCAAATTTAAGATCAAGATTGGTGTCAATTTGAGCTAATTTCTTGCTCATATAAGCTTGGTCCTTATTTTCGCTTAGTGTATTTTTTACCCTATCTGAAACAGTTAGATTATCGCTTTCCAAATTTTCATAGATATTATCGAGAGTACTGTAATTTATTATCAAATCCGTCGCCGTTTTTTCGCCAATTCCGGGCACGCCGGGGATATTATCCGACGGATCACCCCTTAATGCTTTGTAATCAACAAATTCATTCGGTCCAAAACCATATTTTTCCTGCACGGCTTTTAAATCATATATAACCGTATCGGTAAAACCGCGCTTCATGGTGTAAACTCCGGTGTTATTGTCCACTAATTGAAGCTCGTCGAGGTCGCCGGTTAAAATAATGACTTCAAAATCTTCTTTTTCACATCTTCTGGCAATGGTTCCCACAATGTCGTCAGCCTCAAAACCCGGTATTTCAAAAATAGGGAGATTGAAAGCGTCAATTAAATCCTTAACCACCGGAAATTGAACTATTAGATCATCATCACCTTTTTGACGAGTCGCTTTATATTCCTTATAAAGAGCATGTCTGAATGTTGGCTGGGGCGTGTCAAAAGCAAAAACCACGTATTTGGGGTTAAGTTCGGCCGCCGCCTTTAAAAACATCAGAAAAAACCCATAAACCGCCCCAATTGGCTGCCCTTTTTTAGTAGTAAGTCCGGGCAGCGCATGATAAGCACGATGCACAAGGGCATTTGAATCAATAACTAAAATCCGTTCTTTCATGCGTGTATTATACAGGAAACAGGAAACAGAAACCAGTAATCAGTTACAGACTGGACCGTTGAAAAATGAATAAAAAAACTGACTGAGGGGAGAGAATTTCGATGGTAGCAGTTTTATTAGAGGGTGCCTTTAATTGGATATCAATAATGGTATTAAAAGCAACTGGAGGATTTAAAACGTTCTCTTATTCGCGGGTATTAGAAGTTGTAAATGCATTAAGGATTATAATAATCTACCGCCGGCGTAATGCCGGCGGTATTTATCATGCAGGCCTATGCCTGCTAGAACTTAAATTGGGGTTGCTCTAGTTCTACTTGATTGTGTTTTTGATTCTCAATGTATTTTTTGATAGCATACTCATTGATTCCTATTGTGGCAACAAAGTAGCCTCTGGCCCAAAAGGAACCTTTGGGGAATTGGGTAGTTTTCTTTTTTATCCAAGCTGATGATTTACCCTTGAGGATT
>MNYC01000033.1 GCA_001872945.1 bacterium CG2_30_37_16 | reverse complement strand
TGCAGATAACCTTGAATATTCTCTTTAACTCTTGTTTAATGAAGACATCAGCTAAGACTTTGCCCCGATACTTGGATGTCCAAACCAAGTGGTATTGGCAAAGATATGTGCAATGATTAAGCTGGTACAATCTTCCGTTACTCAAACAAAATCACCTCCTTTCTATATTGGGGTGATTTTATTATACGTATTAACTGCTACGCTTTAAAACGCACACACCAGCTAAAAGCTGGTGGTTTTTAAGGGTAATAAAAAAAACCGCCGGGTTTTGGATTTAACCGGCGGTTAACTTACAAATTCTACTTTGAATATGGTCTTTTTGGAGTTGCTTTTTTGGCTTTATTCTCTAATACTTCGTAATTTTTGCTTTCACCATAGAGCTTAGGACTACCAAAATTACCGTTTCCATCGTTTATAATTCCCCAAGCCTCAAAATGCTCAGGAAAGTAAGCACCTCTAGGTATGCTTGCTTCAGATTCCACATCAACAACCAACACAAGATCCTTATAGCTGTCACCATTAAGATAAGTTGCAATAATTTGAGGACCGGAAAGCTCATTTTTGTGAAATTCAAAAACCGTTACTGTGTCCATAGGATCAGTCGAATTAATGACATCAATAGAATAAATATCGCTTCCCGCGTATTTCATTGTCCTAACACTATCTTTTTTCTTGTCTTTATCAAGATAGGCTTTAAACTCACCCTCCATCTCTTTTACAGCAACATGACCGCCGTAACAACCCGAAGCCAAAACCGAAACCAACGCCAAGGCCATTACAACTAATACCAACTTCAAAGTCTTCACCCAAACCATCCCCTTTATTTATCAATGTACTTTCTTTTAAATGTTAAGCTATTTTACTACAAATGAGGATTATTGTATATAGAGATTGAGTATGAATTGAAAAAGTCAAATGACCAATTACAAATGCCAAAAGAAACCACGATGACTAAATTGAAAATTAGGATTTAGGGCTTTATTTGATATTTGACATAAGAGACTTCATTTAGAATTGTGCTTTCTGGATTCCCGCCTCCGCGGGAATGACAAAAAGGAAAACGGGAATGACAAATTAGAAAGATTGCCGCGCTCACTTCGTTCGCTCGCAATGACTGCTTCCTGATTACTGGTTCCTGATTCCTATCAAAAAAACACCCTCTCGGGTGTTTTTTGTTATCTTTTTGCGAACTGTGGTGCTTTTCTTGCTCTTTTTAGGCCGTATTTCTTTCTTTCTTTTTCTCTTGGATCTCTGGTTAAGAATCCGGCTTTTTTAAGAGTGGTCCTGAGTTCCGGGTTAAATTCTATTAGAGCTCTGGAAATTCCTAGTCTAGTGGCTTCAGCTTGACCGGTTTTGCCTCCGCTTGAGGAAACAACAGAAATATCAAATTTATTTTCTGTTCCGGTTAACTTTAGGGGCTGAATTAGCCTTTGAATTAAATAAGCACTGAATATTTCTTCAATTTTCTTTCCGTTTATAGTAAATTCGCCTTTTCCAATATATAGTCGAACCTTGGAAATAGCTTCTTTTCGTCTTCCTAAACCGTAGTAATATTCTTTTTTCTTTAGTGTATCTGCCATGTTAACTCCTCTTAAGGTTTTTCTTTCACTAATCCTTATTGCCTATTTTTAGCTTCTGGATTCCCGCCTCCGCGGGAATGACAGTTAAAGATATTTAGATAGTGATTTTTGAATATAATTCTTTATGCATTTTGACTTATCATTTTGATTTTTGAATTTTGACTTTTGATTTATACTTTGTATTCCTCTAGTTTTTGAGTATGCGGATGATCGCTACCAGAGTATATTTTTAACCTTTTTAGCATTTCATTTTGCAGTTTATTTTTAGGAAGCATTCCCTTAACCGCTAAAAATAGAGGCATTCTGTCATCTTTTGCCTTAACTTCTCTTAGGGTTGCCTCTTTAAGTCCGCCCGGATACCATGAGTGCCTGTAATATTTTTTCTTTTCTTCTTTATTGCCGGTGGTTTTAATTTGAGAAGCATTTATAACAACCACAAAGTCGCCGCAATCAACCGATGGTGAAAAATGAGCTTTTCTTTTTCCTCGAAGTAGATCGGCAACATTGGTTGACAAACGTCCTAAAACTACATCGTTTCCGTCAATCAAATACCATTTTCTAACTATTTCTGCCGGTTTAGTCACATATGTTTTCATTTCTTTGACTCCTCAGTCTTTTTGGCTGCCACCTTTTTCTTTGCGGCCGGCTTTTTTTCTTTAGCTTCTTTCTTTACTTTTCTAGCTTCTTTTTTAGCCTCTCTAGCCTTTTTTTCTTCTTTAATGACAGCGTCAGCTCCTGTAAGTTCAATTATAGCTGTTGGTGCCCCATCGCCGCCTCTAAATCCAGTTTTTAAAATTCGGGTATAACCGCCCGGGGTTTCTTTATATTCAACGGATAGTTTTTCAATAACTTTTGCGGTAGCATTTTCAGGCAGCTTTTTCAAGAGCTGTCTTCTGGCAACTAAATCGCCTTTTTTACCCTTGGTAATAATTTTTTCTACAATAGGCCGAATTTCTTTCGCTTTCGCCAAAGTAGTCTCAACTCTTTCATGAAGAATCAAAGAGGTTGCCAAGTTTTTGAGTAAAGCTTCTCTTGGGCCTTTTTCTCTTCCAAATTTTCGACCAACGTATTTATGTCTATGCATTTTACTCTCCGGCTACCTCAAAATTAAATCCTAATTCGTCAAGCTTTTCTCTAACTTCCTGATAAGCTTTATTACCGAAGCCTTTGAGGCTCTTTAGTTCTACATCGGCAAGATTTAAAACATCGGCAATTGTTTTGATATCGTTGTTTAGAAGTGCATTAGTAGTGCGCGGTGAAAGATTGACTTCCTCAACTAAAATTTTTGAAGCCGCATCTTCTGCACTTTTTTCCGGTTTCGCGCCTTCCAAGACCAAACCTTGACCCTTAACTTCTTTTCCGGCCAGAACCAAGAAATGATCGACTAAAATTTCTGAAGCTTGAACAATTGCTTCCTTTGGAGAAATGGTTCCGTCGGTTTCTAGATCGATAATTAGTTTATCAAGGTCAGTCATTTGTCCAACACGAGTGCTTTCGACACTATAACGAACCTTTTTGATTGGCGTATAGATAGCATCTATTGCAATCATGCCAACCTGTAATTTTTCGCCTTCTCTTTTGTCAACCGGAACGTAGCCTCTACCCTGCTCTACTTTAATTTCCATTTCAAGCTTAGCTTTAGCATTGCCCAAAGTGGCAATTTCTAGATCGGGATTTAAAATCTCTACTTGAGAAGGAGCTTTAATATCCCTTGCGGTTACTTTACCTTCGCCTGAAGCACTTAAGTACAAATACTGCTCTTCCTCAGAATGAGATTTGACAGTTAATTGCTTAAGGTTAAGAATGATCTCAACAATGTCCTCTTTTACATGAGGGATTGTTGTAAACTCGTGGGTTACTCCGTCAATTTTAACAGCAGTCACCGCAGACCCCGGAAGAGAAGATAAAATCACTCTTCTTAGCGAATTGCCAAGAGTCATACCGTAGCCTGGGTAAAGAGGCTCTACGGAGTAAGATCCCTGGTTGCCGGTTTCTTTAATTGTTTTAATTTCTGGGAGATGAATATTCTGTATCACTTATATCCTCCTTTAAAGGATTATTTTGAATATAACTCGACTATTAATGATTCTTGTATTGATGGATCGATGTTTTCTCTTAGCGGTTCGCCGGTTACTTCTCCGGTCATTTTTTTACTGTCTTGCTTCAACCACAAAGGAACATCAGCTTTAACTATAATATTTCTTAATATTTCCTTAAAATATGTATCATTTTTGGAAAATTCGGAAATTTCTATTTTATCGCCTTTTTTAACCTGAAATGATGGAATATCAACTTTTTTTCCATTGACTGTGAAATGACCATGATTGACTAATTGTCTGGCTGCTCTTCTGGAAGAGGCAAAGCCCAAGCGATAAACGGTATTATCTAATCTTTTTTCTAAATATTGTAAAAGTATTGTTCCGGTTACGCCTTCTTTCCCATCGGCAGCTTCATAATAATTTCGAAACTGTCTTTCTAAAACACCGTACATTCTTTTAACTTTTTGCTTTTCTTTCAAAGCCATAGCATATGCAGATGATTTTCTGGAACCGGAAACGCCATGTTGCCCGGGCGGATAGTTTTTAGTTATGATGGCACATTTCGAACCCAAACATCTATCACCCTTTAAAAATAGTTTTTGACCTGCTCTTCGGCAAAGTCTGCACTGAGCATCTTTCATTCTTGCCATTATACTCTCCTCGGTTTTCTTGGTCTGCAACCATTATGTGGAATTGGAGTTATATCTTTTATTGAAGTTACGTCTATGCCGCTATTTTGAAGCGATCTGACGGCAGTTTCTCTTCCGCTTCCAATGCCTTTTACGAAAACAGATACTTTTCTCATGCCGTAAGCCTTAGCTTTGTCAGCAACATGCGAAGCTGCAACCTGAGCTGCATAAGGAGTACTTTTTCTGGAACCCTTAAAACCGGCAGCTCCGGATGAATCCCAAGCAAGCACATTGCCGTCTTTATCGGAAATGGTAATTATGGTGTTATTAAAAGTAGATCGTATAAAGGCTTTGCCTTCAACTACAACTTTCTTAATTTTCTTTTTTTTCGCAACTGGTTTCTTTGCTGCCATTAATATCTCCGTTTTGGATTTAAATTTTTAAGTTTTTCCGGGGGCCTTTTTCTTTCCTGAACCAATAGTTACTTTTCTGCCTCTCTTGGTCCTGGAATTCGTTTTTGTCCTTTGGCCTCTCACCGGTAAACCGGATTTATGCCTATTCCCTCTGTAGGAACTAATATCTTTTAATCTTTTTATATCGGTTTGAACTTCTCTTCTTAGATCACCCTCAACCGTAAAATTCTTCTCTATAATTTCTCTAATTCTATTAACTTCCGATTCAGTAAGTTTACTAACCCTGGTATCCGCATTTATTTTTGTCTGTTCAAGAATCTTATGACTTCTCGCGAGCCCAATACCGTAAATATATGTAAGGGCAATTTCTATTCTTTTTTCTCTTGGAAGGTCTACACCTTTTATTCTCGCCATTTAGCGCTTCTCCTTAATTTGGATTTTGTCGTTTTTCATTTGAAATTTGTGGGCCCAAGGCCCATCAGCCTCGGGCTGATAATTTGACATTCAGCATTCCGCCTTTGGCGGCTATCCCTGCCTTTGTTTGTGTTTGGGGTTTTCACAAATAACCCGCAGGACACCTTTTCGGCGGATTACCTTACACTTCATACATATTTGTTTTACGCTTGCTCGTACTTTCATAATTTTTCCTAATTGCTTTGTTTTTTGTTTATTGTTTTATCTACTTCAGCCTGAATGTGATTCGGCCTTTAGTTAAATCATATGGCGTCATTTCCACCGTAACTTTGTCGCCGGGCAAAATTTTAATATAGTGCATTCTCATTTTACCAGAGATATGCGCTAAAATAACATGTCCGTTCTCCAGCTCTACCCTAAACATTGCGTTTGGCAGAGTTTCGAGGACGGTTCCCGTTAACTCAATTACTTCCTTTGTATCAGTCATTCTTGGTACTTTCTTGTCCTGAATTCAGGACCTAATTAATATACTATAAATTTTGCTCTTTTGCAAGGGTTTTCGTTTTTTATTTCTCATACGTTCGCATTATAAGCTGAGCTTGAACTTTTTTCATTGTTTCTAGGACCACGGAAACTACGATTAAAAGTCCTGTACCGCCTATTGTCAAACCTGGATCGCCCGTAAAATACTGAAGGAAAAACGGCATTGACGCAATGATGCCTAGGAACACCGATCCGGTTAAAGTTAGCCTATTTAAAACGTACGTAAGATACTCTGCCGTTTGTCTGCCGGGACGTATTCCGGGAATAAACCCACCATGTTTCTGAACGTTTTCGGATACCTCGTCCGGTTTAAAGTATAAAAAAGTCGAAAAATATGTAAATCCGACTATCAGTAAGAAATAAGCAACAACATACGGCCATTTGCCATATGAGAAAACAACCTGCACCCATTTAGAAAAATTAGCCACAAATACAGTTTTAGCATTAGATAGTAAGCCGATGATTTGCGGCAAGTTCATGAAAGCACCGGCAAAAATGATGGGAATAACACCGGCCGTGTTAATTTTAACCGGTAAATGGGTATCCATACCGCCGTAAATTTTATTTCCCCGAACTTTTTTTGCATAAGAAATTGGAATTTTCCTGACACCTTCAGTAATAATAACAACCGCTAAAATAGCGAGAGCCCCAGCAACTAAAAACCCAATGTCTTTCCAGAAAATAGTGGGCGTAAAACCGCCGCTTATACTTATATTTTGGATTTGATTAGAAACAGTAACCGGAAGTCTGGCCACAATACCGGCAAAGATTATTAAAGAAACGCCGTTACCAATGCCTTTTTCTGTAATAAGTTCGCCAATCCACATTAGAAAAAGCGTTCCAACAGTTATTGCAAATAGCATAAGTGCCCAAGTTCCCACGCCCGGATTGCCAATGAGTCTGGTTCCATGCAGAATAGAAGTTGACGAATTATCAATAATTTTAAGCATTGAATAGCCCTGAATAATTGAAATTGGTACAGTTGAATATCTGGAATATTGATTAATCTTGTGATGCCCCTGCTCACCCTCTTTAGATAAAGCCTGAAGACTTGGTATAACCATAGTTAAAAGCTGCATAATAATGGACGCTGTAATGTACGGACCAACACCCATCAAAAGAATAGAAAATTTACTTAAACCGCCACCGGTTAAGATCTCGTAAACTCCTAAAGCCGAACTCTGAGTAACATAACCGGTTATAAATTCTTTAACTAATTTTGGATCCGGACCCGGAACCGGTACATGAGAAACAAGCCTAAAAACAACCAAAATAAAGGCAACATAAAGAATTTTTCCTCTTAGCTCCTTATTTTTGATGATAGATTTTATTGTTTCCAACTAATTTTCCTTTCGGGCTTTTTTCGCCAATCCATTTACATCGATTCAATGACGAAATGATTTCCCACGAATTTCTAATTTCTAATTTCTAAACAAATCCTAATTTTCAAATATCAAAACTAATTTAATTTTAATAATATGCATTAGACATCCCTTAGATAATCACTCACTTTAGTTAATTAGAAATTTTTAAAGAACTTTAAGTTTGTTATTGTGCTTTTTTAGCTTCTTTTGTGTATTTCTCAACAGCTTTTCTTGCTTCCTTGGAAACGCTTTCGGTATCTAGGGTTAATTTTTTCTCGAGACTGCCGCTGTTTAATATCTTATACTTTTGACCGCTTAAAATCAAACCAGCTTTAACCAGAGTCATTTCGTTAATTTTTGCGCCATCAGGTAATTTATTTAAATCATCTAAATTGATAACTTTAGCCTTCGGATTTCTGGATTTAAACCCTTTAAGTTTAGGAATTCTTCGAATTAAAGGTGTCTGTCCGCCTTCAAAACCGGGTCTAACTCCGCCTCCGGTTCTAGATTTTTGACCCTTAGTACCTTGTCCGGCAGTTTTGCCTCTTTTAGAGCCAATTCCGCGGCCAATTCTTTTTGATTTTCTTCCAACTTTTTGGGTAATTTCGTGTAACTTCATTATTTCTTACTCTTTTTTACTTCTTTAGTATCTTTTTTTGCCTTAGCTTCCTTTTTTTCAACTTTCGGCACTTCGACAACTTCTTCTTTTTCTATTATTGGTGTTTCGGCAATTTCTTCTTTTACTACTTCATCAGCCTTTTCTTCGACTTCATTTTCTATCGTAACCGGCTTTACTGCCTCTTTCTTTTCTGCTTTCCTGGTTCCTGGTTCCTGATTCCTGGTTACTTCTTTCAACTGTCTTAATGCTTCAAAAGTTGCATAAACGTTATTAATTTTACTGGAAGAACCAATCATTTTACTTAAAATGTCATGGATACCGGCAACTTCTACCACTGCTCTTACTGCCCCACCGGCAATAACACCGGTACCTTTAGACGCGGGCTTAAGAAAAACTTGCGCACCGCTAAACTTAACCATAATTTCGTGAGGAATAGTTGTTCCTTTAAGGGTGATTTTAACCATGCTTTTTCGAGCCTTTTGAGAGGCTTTGTTAATTGCGGTAACAACCTCAAGACCCTTAGCTACGCCCACGCCCACGCTGCCGTTTTTGTCTCCAACCACCACAATTGCTCTAAATCTAAGTCTTCTGCCACCGGCAACTACGCGGGTGATTCGGTTGATTTCTACGACTCTTTCGTCAAATAATTTATCTTCAGACTTTACAAAATCTGCCATATATTCCCCTTAAAATTTAAGACCAACTTCTCTTGCAGCTTCGGCTAATGCCTTAACACGACCATGGTACAATCTGCCACCTCTATCAAAAACCACTTCATCAATTTTTTTGGTCTTTGCTAACGCCGCAATTTGGGTACCAACCAAGGCTGCAATTTGGGTCTTAGTGCCTTTAGTATTTTTTATATTAATATCAGTTGCATAAGCAATGGTATTTCCCTTTGTGTCATCAATAAGTTGGGCAATAACGTGATTATTCGAAGTATAAACAGATAATCTCGGCCTTTTAGCACTGCCGCTTATTTTCTGTCTTATTCTTTTTTTTCTTCTTAAGTAAGATTCTCTTTTATTCATTTTTACCTCGCCTTAGCTGCCTTACCAGCTTTTCTTCTAATGTGCTCGCCGACATATTTTATGCCTTTGCCTTTATATGGTTCCGGTTTTCTGATTTCTCTAATATTCGCGGCTACTTGACCTACCAGTTGTTTATCAAAACCCGAAACGGTTATTGTATTTTTTTCCACTTTTAGACTAATTCCTTCCGGCGGATTAAATTCTACCGGATGAGAATAGCCAGCATTTACTACTAATTTATTGCCTTGCATCTGCGCCCTATAGCCGATACCAACTGTTTCCAGCTGTTTTTCATAGCCGCTAGAAACACCGGTTACCATATTGCTTATCAGGGTTCTAGTTAAACCCCAAAGCTGTCTTGAGATTGTCGTTTCTTCTTTTGGCGCTACAGTGATGCTAGCTTCGTCTTTTTTAATATTTAAAAGTTCGGACACTTCTAATTCTAAACTGCCTTTTTGGCCGATAACCTTAACTAGATTCTCTACTAAATCTACGGTTACTCCGCTTGGGATTTCTATTGGTAATTTTCCGATTCTTGACATTTTTTCTCCCTAAAAATTTAACTTCCTCTTTCTCCCTCTCCTTTGGGGAGAGGGCAGGGGTGAGGGTTTTTACCCTTTACCAAGTCTTTAGAAGGACTTCGCCTCCCAGACCTTTCTTTCTAGCATCATCGCCGGACATAATACCTTTTGAGGTTGACATAACGATAACACCTCTACCTTGCATTACTCGCGGAATATCATCCTTTTTGGAATAAACTCTCCTACCGGGTTTGGATATTCTGGAAACTTCAGTAATGACTGGGGTTCGACCGTCCGATTCATACCTTAATTCTATTTCAATTTCCTTGAAACCATCTTTGGATATTTCTTTAAAACCGGCAATAAAACCACGTTTTTTAAGTATTGAAAGGACTTCCATCTTCATCTTGGATGACGGTAATGCAACTATTGCCTTTCTTACTCTTAAAGCATTCTTTATTCTTATTAACATGTCAGCGATTGGATCTGAAACTGCCATTTATTTCTCCTTTTTGCCTTGGATTATTACCACGAACTCTTAGTTATACCCGGAATTTCACCCCTAGACGCTCTCTCTCTGAAGCAAATTCTGCACATTCCGTATTTTCTAATGTAAGCTTTCGGCCGACCACAGATTTGACAACGACTAATTTTTCGGGTGGAAAACTTAGGTTTTCTTAATGCTTTTTCTATTAAGGCTTTTCTTGCCATAATTATTTACTCCCATCTTTCTTAAATGGAAATCCAAAATATTCTAACAACTTTTTGGCTTCTTCATCATTTGTTGCAGTAGTATTTATATTTACCTGCAATCCATACGTTCCAACAATATCATCATGTGATACTTCCGGAAAAACTGTATGTTCATTAATTCCTAATGAATAGTTGCCTTTCCCGTCAAAAGCTTTGGGCTTTATACCCCTAAAGTCTCTAACTCTCGGAAGAGCAACATTAACTAATCTATCGAGAAAATCATACATTCTTTCGCCTCTCATGATAACAGATAGACCAATTGGATATCCTTCTCTTAATTTAAAACCGGCGATGGATTTTTTGGCTATAGTCCTAATTGGTTTTTGACCCGTAATTTTAGCGATAACCTTTTCTAATTCGTCTAGCAACTTGGAATTGGTAATAGCCTGACCGACACCAATATTTACAACTATTTTGGTTATTTTTGGCACTTCCATTACATTCGTGTAACCAAAATCAGTTTCCATTTTTTTAATTATTTCTTTCTTATATAAATCTTTTAATCTCGCCATTAGATTTTCTCCTTACATCTCTTGCAGATTCTGACCTTACCGCCCTTAATTATAGCGTAACCCATTCTGGCCGGTTTATTACATCTTGGGCAAACAACTGCCAAATTAGATGTATTAATCGATTTTGTGACTTCAATAATGCCGCCAGCCGGTGTCTTTGCCGAAGCCTTAACAGCTTTTTTCTTGATATTAATACCTTCAACTATAACAGCAGCGTCTGAAGGTAAAACTTGCATAACTTTGCCGGATTTTCCCTTATCTCTACCAACAGTAACGAGTATATTGTCACCTTTTTTAACTTTCATTTATAATACCTCCGGTGCAAGCGAAATAATTTTTGAATAACCTTTATCTCTTAATTCTCTTCCGACTGGACCAAAAATTCTGGTTCCTTTCGGATTGCCATCTTTATTTACAACTACACAAGCGTTCTCATCAAACCTAATAGTTGAACCATCTTTTCTTTTTTGCTCCTTGACCGCTCTAACAATAACGCATCTTACAACTTCCTTCTTTTTAACGGTTCCGCCAGGCATTGCACTTTTTACGGCACCAACGATAAGTTCACCAACTGCAGCAGTTCTTTTGCGAGTACCGCCAAGAACACGAATGCATTGGATTACTTTCGCACCGGTGTTGTCTGCAACTTTTAACATTGTTCTTTCCTGGATCATTTTATTCTCCCTAAACCTTTTCCAACACTTTAGAAAGTGCCCATGATTTATCTTTAGAAATTGGTCTGGTTTCGACAAACTCTGCAACATCACCAATTTTTAAGACGTTTTCTTCATCATGAATTTTATATTTTTTCGAAACTTTAAACTTTTTTTTGTAAATCGGATGAGTTTTTAAACTATCAACTCTTACAACCGCTGTTTTATCCATTTTGTCAGAGACTACCGTCCCCTTTAATTTACGACTCATTTTGATTCTCCTCGCCAAGCGCCTTGGCAATTTCTCTTTCTTTTCTTAAGGTTAAGATTCTGGCAATATCTTTTCTTACACTCATTATTGCCTTTGTATTTTTAACTTCTCTGGTTGCAATACCAAATCTTAATTCTCTTAAATTCTTTAAAGCATCAGCTAAATCTTTAGCCAGCTGTTTATCATTTTTTGCAATATATTCTTTATATTTCATTACTTAAGCCTCGTCCTTGGAAATAAATTTGGTTTTAATTGGAAGTTTATGAGCCGCAAGACGCAAAGCTTCTTTTGCAACTTCTTTTGAAATGCCGTCCATTTCAAACAATACTCTACCGGGTCTGATTACTGCTACATAATGATCCACAGATCCTTTTCCGCCACCCATTCTAACTTCCTGTGGTTTTTTGGTTACCGGCTTTGCCGGAAAAACTCTAATCCAAATCTTACCGCCTCTTTTAATATATCTGGTCATTGCCCGTCTGGCGGATTCAATCTGCCTGGAATTTAACCAAATTGGCTCTAAAGCCTTTAAGCCGTATTGACCAAAGCTAAGTTCAAGTCCCCTGGTTTCGTTACCGGTTACTTCACACTTATGACTTTTTCTGTACTTGCTTTTTCTGGGCATTAACATGATATTACATATCTCCTAAAATTTATTTGGATTCTTTTTTATTTATAACTTTTTTTTGGATATCGCCTTTATAAATCCAAACCTTTACACCGATAATTCCGTAGGTAGTTTTAGCTTTGGCTAAAGCATAGTCAACATCAGCTTTGATGGTCTGTAAAGGAATTTTACCGTCTGATCTTGTTTCGCTTCTGGCAATATCGGCACCGCCAAGTCGGCCGGAAACAGAAACTTTTATACCCTTGGCGCCCGCCTTCATTGACCTGTCAACTGCCTGTTTAATTGCCCTTTTAAAGGCGATTCTTCGCTCTAACTGACCGGCAATATTATCACCTACCAATTTTGCATATAATTCCGCGTTTCTAATTTCTTCGATATTAATTTTTACCGGAGTTTTAATTATTTTAGAAACTGATTTTTTAAGCTCATCTATGCCTGCTCCGCCGCGGCCAATTATGATGCCCGGTTTTGCAGAATAAACAATTATCGTTACCAAACTTGGACTTCTTTCAATTTCAACTCTGGCTATACCGCTTTTTACGCCGTGTTTTCCCATAATAAATTCTCTAATTTTTATATCTTCATGTAAAAATTGCGTGTAATTTCGCTCAGCAAACCATCTAGATTGCCAATCCTTTGTTAATTGTAACCTGAAAGATGTTGGATTAACTTTCTGACCCATTTTGCTCCTTTTTACCGACGGCTGCTTTTTCCTTAATTTTTGAATTTAAGCGAGCCTTGGATAATTCTCCTTTTGCTTTCGGAGTTTCTGCTTCAACACAAACCGTAATGTGGCTTGTTCTCTTTTTAATTTCGAAAGCAGAACCCTTGGCTCTTGGCCGAATTCTTTTTAATGTTGGACCCTCGTCGGCTTTTGCCTCGGTAATATAAAGATCCCTTTTTCGTAAATTGAAATTATGCTCTGCATCAGCAACTGCTGATTTAACAACTTTTAAAACCGGCTTCGCTGCAGCCTTATTAACAAACTTTAAAATAGCCATGGCATCTTCAGCTTTTTTGCCCCGAATAAGGTCAATTATTAATCGGACCTTTCTAGGCGATGTTCTAACATATTTTGCTTGTGACTTAACTTTCATTCTTTTTACCTTCCAGCCTTAGCTTTTTTACCGCCGTGACTTCTAAACTTCCTGGTTGGGGAAAATTCACCAAATTTATGGCCGACCATGTTTTCGGTAACATATACGGGGATGTGTTCTTTACCGTTATGGACAGCAATTGTATATCCAACCATTTCCGGAGAAATAGATGAACTTCTGGACCACGTTTTAATGATTTTTTTATCATTTGACGAAGAACCTTCAATTTTCTTCAATAATTTAGGATCTATAAATGGTCCTTTTTTTAGTGATCTTCCCATATATTACCTCTTTTTCTTCCTTGATCTTATAACCATTTTATTTGGCATTCTTCTGGTTTTGTAACCTAATGCCGGAGCACCCCAAGGGGTTTTTGGATGTATAAGACCGATATCACATCCGCCTTCACCACCACCATGCGGGTGATCAACCGGGTTCATAGCTTTACCACGAACAGTTGGTCTAATACCCATCCATCTTTTTCGGCCGGCTTTACCAACTTTTATAAGGCCATGTTCCGAATTAGAAACATTGCCAATCGAAGCCCATGAATTTTCGTTTATAAGTCTAATTTCGCCGGACGGCATTCGAACATGAATAAATCCTTCTTCACGACCCACGATCTGAGCAGAAACACCAGCTGATCTTACCAGCTGGGCGCCCCTACCCGGATAAATTTCAACATTGAATACTTGCGTACCAACCGGAATCCTTTTTAAACTCATTCTGTTGCCTGCCTTTGGTTCGGCTTCCTCGCCAAATTCTAATTTTGCACCAACCTTAAGTCCCTGAGGAGCAACCATGTATCCTTTTCCGCCTTCGTAAGAAATAAGTGCAATTCTGGCCGATCTGTTTGGATCATATTCTATTGATTCTACTGTCGCATTTTTATAATTAAACTGTTTAAAATCTATAAGCCTATACATTCTTTTTGCGCCGCCGCCTCTATGCCTAATGGTAATTTTACCGTACGATCTGCCAGCATTCTTTTTTAGAGGTACTATCAAAGACTTCTCAGGTTTTATCTTGGTGATATCTGAGAAAGTATCAACTGTCATTCCTCTTCTTGCGTTTGTTGTCGGTTTAACTTTAACTACCGGCATTATTATCCTTTCATTATCTCGATTTTATCGCCTTCTTTTAGGGTAACTATGGCTTTTTTAACATCCACCATTTTGCCCATTTTTCCCTTGCGACCAAATCGTCTTCGCTTACCCTTAGTAACTAACATGTTTACATTGGTAACTTTCACTTTAAAAGTTAATTCAACTGCTTCTTTAACCATCAGCTTATTGGCGCTCCTCGCAACTTTAAAAGTGTAAATACCATTATCTGCTTGGGAAATTGATTTTTCTGATATAACTGGCTCTTTTATAATTACTAAACTCATTATTTTACCAACCCTTTCGGCTCACTCAAGGCAGGCTCTTTCGACTTACTCTCCTCGAGTCTGAGCGATCTCGGAGTCGAAGACAAGGCAAGCCCTTCCAGTTTTGCTTCTACGCCGTTAACTAAAATTAGAAAGTCGGCAAGTAAAACTTCTAGAGTATTTAAATCTTTGTAAACAACCATTTTTAAATTTTCGATATTTCGGCCGGATTTGTAAAAAACTTCATTATGTTCCGGTAAAACCATTAATATTTTTCCGGAAATAGGAAGCTTGGCTAAAACCTCAGCCATGACTTTGGTTTTTGGTTCTTTTATTACAACTTCTTTTATGATGATAATTTGCTTTTCCTTAGCTTTTAAAGATAAAGCGTTAAGTAAAGAGGCTTTTCTTTTCTTTATTGGAATTAGTTTCTTAAAATTTTGTTCGCCGGTTGGACCAAAAGTTGTGCCGCCGCCCCGCCAAATTGGATTTCGAATAGATCCGGTTCTTGCTCTACCGGTGCCTTTTTGTTTCCATGGTTTTTTGCCGCCACCGGAAATTTCACCTCTGGTTTTAGTTTTAGCGGTACCAATTCTAAGGTTTGACTGCATTAAGATAGCAACTTCAGACAAAAGCGGTTGATTTATTTCTAAACCAAAAACTTTGTCCTTTAAGGTTTTGTCTTCTTTTTTATCGGTTTTAATGTCGTAAACCGGAGCTTTCATTTTAACCTCTAATTACTATTAGCCCTTTTACAGGACCCGGCACAGCGCCTTTAATTGTTAATAAATTATTTCCTTTATCTACTGTAACTATTTCTAAATTTTTAACGGTAACTTGATCGTGACCCATTCTTCCCGGCATTTTCTGACCCTTGAAAACGTGTTGAGGAAACATAGCTCCGATAGACCCGGGTTTTCTGACGTTGTGAGAACCGTGAGATGCTGGACCCCTGCTAAAGTTATGTCTTTTAATGGTTCCGGCAAAGCCTTTACCCTTGGAAACACCAACAACCTCAACTTTGTCGCCGGAATTAAAGATGTCAACAAAAATTTGATCCCCTACTTTTAGATCCTTAGGTTCCTGCCCTTCGGCAACCTCTATGTCAATTGAGGGGACTTCTTTTAAATATTTTGCTTCTACTTTTGCTTTTTTTAAATGGCCGGCTTGCGGCTTTTTTATATTTTTTCCGTTACCGAAACCAATTTGAACTGCATTATATCCGTCTTTTTCTGCGGTTTTAATTTGGGTAATAGTATTTGGAGTAACTTCAATAACCGTGACGGGTGTAATTTTACCGTCTTCGGAGAAAATTCTGGTCATTCCAACTTTTTTACCTAAAATTGCTTTCATTTGATAATTTATTCCTTGTCTTTAAGCTTTTACATAAAAAAACAACTCGGACAGTCAAGAAGTATCCGTTTTGGACTTTTTTGGCTCCCCGTTAAATACAGTAAGTATTTCTTTTTAAAATATTACCTTAAAAAGTATAGGGTTTTAAGTTCAATTTGTCAAGAAGAAAATTAGATAAAAAAGAGAAGGTTTTTTATTTTAACCTTCCCTTAGGAATCTGTTTTAAATATTTCTTTTTCCATTTCAATTGAACTGATTATTTCCTCAATCCGATAATAATAGCTTATAATCCCTTCGGATTCATATGGCAGTGTTCTTATCTCTAGAGTATTACAAGTGCTATCAAATTCTTTTGGCCGGATAATGTTTATTGTCTTGCCGTTAATCATATAATCGTATAAATCCTTTACCGGCTCGCTTACTTCAAATGTTGATTGTTCCAACATCAAATGACCTTCTAGCTCTTCCAGATCATTAATAACTCTAAGAAAAATAGCGGCATATTGTCTAGAAGTTTGATCCAAACGATTTGTTAGAGCGCCGTGTAATACCCTTACTTCCTTAATTAGGCATTTTAGGCCATCCAATTTTATTCTGGTTAAATGTTTTTTGTCAATTTCTAAGTCTAAGTTACCAATTATTTCGTTGCAGCAAACAGGCATCATAATATCAAAGTGTTTCCCCAATATTATTTGTCTTAAAAGTACTAATATGCTATCTTTAAGCGGTGATTTTTGCAGTCTTTTGTTAGCATTGGCTTCTTCGTACTTGTCTCTCACAAAATATGCGATGTTTCTAACCACTTGGCTGATTTCATCAAGTCTCTTGTAATCTTCCTCCCGGTCTTTTGGATCGTAATCCATCCCATCCACCCCCTATTTTTAAAATTCCAACACTCACCGTATATACAAGTATTAACACAGCATAAGTATTTTTGGCAAGTAAAAAAAGAATCAATGTCAAATTATCAGCCTCGGGCTGATAATTTGACATTTGACATTTAAAAAACCGCCCTGAGCTTGTCGAAGGGCGGTTTTTCATTATGAGTTACATCTTTATTTCGATATCTACACCGGCTGGTAAATTTAGATTCATTAGGGAATCTATTGTTCTTGGAGCAGGGTCTAGGATGTCAATCAGCCTTTTGTGGGTTTTCATCTCGAACTGTTCCCGGGAATTTTTATCGATATGCGGAGATCTTATTACCGTAATCACATTCCGTTGAGTCGGAAGCGGTACTGGTCCGGCAACTAAAGCACCGGTTCTTGCCGCAGTTTCAATAATTTGCTTACATGACTCATCAATAATTTTGTGGTCATAAGCTTTTAGCCTGATTCTTATCCTTTGCTTCGTCTTTTCTGGGGTTTTGGGTTGTGCTGTCAAAGTTCCTACTCCTTAAAAACTTACCTTATTTTATGATCTTCGTTACTACTCCGGCGCCTACGGTTCGACCACCTTCGCGGATTGCAAATCTCATTCCATCTTCCATTGCAATTGGAGCAATTAACTTAATACCTAATTTAACCGTATCGCCAGGCATAACCATTTCTACGCCCGAAGGTAAAGTAACTTCACCGGTAACATCAGTTGTTCTAATGTAAAACTGCGGTTTATAACCTTTGAAGAATGGCGTATGTCGTCCACCTTCATCTTTGGTTAAGATATAAATTTCACTATCAAATTCTGTGTGAGGAGTGATAGAACCCGGTTTAATAACAACCTGTCCTCTTTCGATGTCATCTTTTTCAACGCCTCGGAGCAGTAAACCAACGTTATCGCCGGCAAATCCTTCATCAAGCATCTTTCTAAACATTTCGACACCGGTTACAACTGTTTTTCTGGTTGGGTGAATTCCTACTATTTCAACTTCTTCGTTAACTTTAATTTTTCCTCTTTCAATTCTTCCGGTAGCAACTGTACCTCGTCCTTTAATAGAAAAAACGTCTTCAACTGCCATCAAAAATGGCTTGTCAATTTCCCTCTTTGGATCCGGAATGAAAGAGTCTATAGCATCAACTAAATCCAAAATTGACTGTTCGGCATCTTTATCGCCCTCTAAAGCCTTTAAAGCTGATCCTTTAATAATTGGGGTGTCATCGCCGGGGAATTCATATTTTGATAGAAGTTCTCTAATTTCCATTTCTACTAGGTCGATAAGTTCCGGGTCGTCAACCATGTCGGTTTTGTTCATATAAACAACCATGTGCGGGACACCAACTTGGTGAGCAAGTAAAATATGTTCTCTGGTCTGAGGCATTGGCCCGTCAGCAGCAGATACAACTAAAATTGCACCGTCCATTTGAGCAGCACCGGTAATCATGTTTTTAACATAGTCGGCGTGACCTGGACAATCTACGTGCGCATAATGCCTTTTCTCTGATTCGTACTCAGAGTGATGAGTTGCAATAGTAATGCCTCTCTCTTTTTCCTCGGGAGCATTATCGATATCTTCATATTTTTCTGCTTTAGCTAGACCCTTTTTAGCAAGTACGTGGGTAATAGCAGCAGTAAGGGTGGTTTTTCCATGGTCAACGTGACCGATTGTACCAACATTGACATGGGTCTTATTTCTTTGAAATTTTTCTGCCATATTTTCCTTTCTTTCTTTTTATAGGCTTTTCTTTTATTTAATTTATGCATTGGTCAACAAATTAAATCATGGACGACTTTACTCTTCCACTACTTTAAAAAATTATACCTACTTTTTTCTATTTTTGCAAGACTTTTGTTGTAAAATAACAAAAGAAGCCAACTATGGCTCCCTTTGTGTGGCTTCTTTTGCCCCCCTTTTTTATGAGCCTGTTCAAAATCTCACCGCCAGTATAAGAAAAAACGGGCTTATCGGCTGAAATCTCATAATTTCGGCTGCAAATTGTTGAAATTTCGTCAAAGTATCTTGATATTCTTCCTCAATTTCAAAAATTTTCGCTTGAAATTATGAAAATTTCAGCTCGACATGAGATTTTGAACAGGCTCTAAGATCGTAAACAGGAGAGAATTATGGAAACTTTAGCAATTAAGCCTGGTAGGCAA
>MNYC01000035.1 GCA_001872945.1 bacterium CG2_30_37_16 | reverse complement strand
TCCAGTATTTTGTTCCAAACCAAACTTCACTTATCAGTTTATACTTTTCTCTTCTATCATTAATTTCAAAAGCAAAGTCTTTATTTGTTTCCAAAAACTCTCTTATTTCGTTACAATTGAATAGGTGTAGGTTTTTCATTATGATACTCACATATCTAGTATGAATCCTGCACCATTTTTAGTCCATTCTTGCGTTAGAATGAGGGGTCAGTTTAGTCCGATCTTGTATTAGACAAGACTTAACATTATCGTCAACAATTGTATAATTAGATTATGGAATACTTCAGATGCTTTAAATGGAATCCATTCAAGTTATTGTTTGCTTTTTTTATTACTTTTTTTACTTATCTTTATATCACTTATGCTCATGTTTTGAGCAAAGCGGATCTCGCTAGTGACGATAGTTTCTTACTGATAAACTTATTCAAATCCTACTTTGTAGAATTAAATATTAATTTGCCCACAAAATTTTTGATTCTTTTCGCATTTTGGTTTGCTTTTTCCACGGTAGTATATCTGGGGATATGGATTTTACTGCTTATGGTTACTAAAATTGAAAACTTTATTATTATAAAGAGAGAATATACAAATTTAAAATGAAAAAACTAAAATCATTACTTTCAATTATTGAAATAAGCTTAGCGATTACCATATTTTTGATAATTCTATCGATTCCACCAGTATTTGAGCAAATTAAATCACTTTTTAAAATTATATCCGTGGCTCTTTATGGCGCCCAGGAAAGAAATAATATTTCATTGCAAATTATTGCTTATTTTTCGATTTTCATTTTCTGGTATTTTCTTATTTCTCTTTTACAAATGTTGATACTTAAAATTAATTTTGAAAGAGAAAACATAAAAATCAAAAAAGATCACGAAGCTCTTCTTGAAGAATAAGACTTAATTTATTTCTTTTTAATAACACCCTTAATTGCGTCAACGACCTGTGATGGAGTATATTGGCTTTTAACAATAAATCCTTGGACCCCAAAGCTCATAACTTTATTAATATGATCCTCTTGTCCTAAATTACTTAGAACCAATACCGGCAGGTTTTTTGTATCCGGATCACCCTTTAAATGCTCCAATACTTCAAAACCATCCATTTCCGGCATTAGAATATCTAAAAGTATGAGGTCGGGTTTCTTCTCGCCTACTTTTTCAACACCAATTTTGCCGTTAACGGCTGTTTTTACCTCGTATCCCTCCATGCCAAGCTTTAACTCGTACATTTTCAAAATATACGGATCATCTTCAATTATTAGTATGTAAGGTTTTTCTGCCATTAGCTCCTCCTTTATAAACTATAGTTTTTTCGCTCAAACTAGTCAAGATTTAATATTTTATTTCCCCGGTCTGATGACTAATTTTGCCACTGACAACAAAACCTGATGCTCCTCTATGGCCGCCTCCGCCAAAAATTTCGGCTACTTTATTTAGATTAATTGAAGCGTCTCTTGTTCTTAAACTTCCTTTTATAACGCCTGCCTCTTCCTCAATTAGGGTTAAAACTATTTTTGCTTCCTTCAAAGATAAAATTAAATAATTTGAAATACCGGAAGCTTTTTCTTTATCAATATTCAATTCTTCAAGATCTCGGTTACTGATAAATGCATAAGCCATATTATATTTTTTAATGTATTTTAGATTTTTTAATGCCCGACCCATTAGTTTCCAGTCGCTTAAAGGTTTTTCTTTATACGTAGAATTTATAATTTTAGAAAGATTCGCGCCATTGTTTAGCAAATCACTTGCTAATTTTAAAGTTTTAAGAGTGGTATTTTGATTTTGAAATGAATTAGTGTCTGTTACAAGACCGGTCAGTAAACATGTGGCAATTTGCTTATCGATTTTTACACCGAGCAAGCCTATTATTTCAAATAATATTTCCGTTGTTGCGGCCGCCTTTTCATCAATGTAATAGAGGAGTCCGTCCGGATTAACCGTTAACGGATGATGATCTATAATAATCATCGGCAGCTTCCTTTTAGATAATTCTTCCTGAAATTCTCCCCTAACGAGAACATTATGGTCTAAAAGAATTACCAGATCAATGTTGCGTGCATCCAGCTTGTCTTTTGTAAATAATACACCGGGCAAAAAGGGAAACTGGCTTGAAATATCTATCTTTGTATAAGCGATAATCTCTTTATTTAGTTTATGCAAAGAAAGAACCAAAGCCATTAATGAAGAAACCGCATCACCGTCGGGTTTTTTATGCGAAACCACAGCAATTTTATGTGCTGCCAGTATTTTTTTTACGAGTTCTGTCTTATTCATCTTCTATAGTTTTAAAAATATTATCTATTTTTTCCACATATTCCCCCGAATGATCAATTTTAAAGACAATTTTGGGGATAAATTTCATAACAATTTTAGAATTTATTATACGTTGAATATTGAAACGATTTTTATTTAGGTCTTCTAAAACTTGCGTTTCGTCACCATTTAGAATACTTACCCAAACTTCAGCATTTTTTAGATCCCCCGTTAAAAAAACATCTCTAACGGTAACCATATACGGCAGACCTAAAAGTAATAATTCTTTTGCAACTTCTTCTTTGATAAGTTTTCTTACTTTTTCTTGCCTATCACTCATAAATGCTGTTTTATCTCTTCGATTATATAAGTTTCAATAATATCTTTTTCGTCTATTTTGACGCCGGTTTCGATACCAAGCCCACATTCCATACCAATTCCACAGTCTTTTACCTCGTCTTTTTCTCTTTTTACGGATTCGATTTTTCCCTTTCCAATTTCCTCGCCGTCTCTAATGATTTTTATATCACCCTTTTCTATTTTTCCCGAGACTACTTTTCCACCGCCAATAACATGACTTTTTGTGATTCTAAATATCTTAAGAATTTCAAGCTTTCCAACCGTAACTTCATTAATAATTACCGGCAACATGGATTCTAAGGCTTCTTTTATAACATCTAAAAGTTCATATATAATTTTATATGTTAAAATTTTGACTTTTTCTCTTTGGGCTAGTTGATTAATTGCTGCACTAATGGAGACATTAAACCCAATGATTATGGCATTTGAAGAAGATGCCATCATCACATCAGATTCGCTAACCGGACCCACACCTTCAGATATTATCTTTACCTGTACTGCCGGAGTTTTAAATTTGTCTAAAGACTCTTTAATGGCATCAAGCGATCCTTGCACATCCGACTTTAAGATTATATTCAATTCTTTTGTATTTGTAGCTTCGTATGACGCCGTTAAATCAGCTATGGTAAGTTTTTTTATATCACCAATTTTTTTGGAACTTTGTTGTCTCTGTGATATTACCGCCTGATCTTTAGCTGTTTTTTCATTATCAAATACTTGAACAATATCGGCCACCGATGGCAAATTTTTCAAACCGCTAATTCGAACCGGCATAGACGGACCAGCCGTTTTAATTCTTTTTCCTTTATAATCTTCCATTAATTTAATTTTTCCGTACGTTGCCCCGGCTTGAATAATGTCCCCCATCTGAAGGGTGCCGTTTTTAACGAGAATTGTCGCCACAGGACCCTTTCCAAGGGCCATATGCGACTCTATAACCAGTCCGGTAGCAAGTTCGGTCGGATCAGCCCTGAAGTCTTTCATATCGGCTACTAAAAGAACCATTTCCAGTAATTCCTCTAGGCCTTTATGGGTTTTAGCAGAAACGGGGATGACAATTGTATCACCGCCCCAATCTTCGGACACTAAACCAATTTCCGATAGTTGTTGCTTAGTTTTGTCAATATTAGCTTCCGAAAGATCAATTTTGTTAATTGCAATAATCATTGGCACATTAGCTTTTTTGGCGTGATTGATGGCTTCTCTGGTTTGAGGCTTTATCCCGTCATTTGCCGCAACAACAATTATGGCAATATCGGTAGCTTCTGCTCCCCTAGCTCTCATGCTTTCAAAAGCGGCGTGACCCGGGGTATCTAGGAAAGTAATAATTTTGCCCTTTTTTGTAACCTGATAAGCACCAATGTGCTGAGTAATGCCACCGGCTTCTTTTAGGGCAACCTTGCTATCCCTAATAGCGTCTAAAAGAGTTGTTTTGCCATGATCAACATGCCCCATTACTGCAACAATAGGAGGACGAGAAACCATCTTTTTTAAATCAACCTTTTTAGTTTGGACAACTTCGGGAGCCAACTGTTTCTTTTCAAGTTCAACGCTAAATCCCAGATATTCGCTAATAATTTGAGCTGTCTCAAAATCGATATTCTCATTAATAGTGGCCATAATGCCATTTTTCATAAGTTCGGCGATAACCTTGGAAACGGGTAATCCTAACTTAGCCGCTAATTCGCCAACGGCCACTACTTCCGGTATTTCTATTTTACTATTCAATGTTTCGGTCACTTACAACTCCTTTAAAAGATAAAAAGCGCCTCAAAGGACGCTTTTTACTTCAATATAAATTAACAGGCTTATGAGCGTCCCATTATTTGTCCTTGTTAGTTTTTTTAGCCTTTTTTTCATCCGTAGCAGCTTTAAGGCTTAATGCAAGCTTTCTATTTTCAGGTTCAATTGATATAATTTTAAACTTATAAGACTGGCCAACATTCACCACATCGTTAGGTGAGTTTATAGCATCGTCTGAAAGTTCGGTTATATGGACTAACGCCTCAATATCATCATGGATGGCAACAAATGCACCAAAGGGCGTAATTCTGGTAACTTTTCCGTCAACAGAATCGTTCAATTTAAATCCTTCTATTGCTTTTCTCCATGGATCTTCGGTTAGCTGCTTTAAACTTAAAGAAATTTTATCTTTTTCTATACCGATAATTTTTGCCTCAATTTCCTGACCAACCTTAACGTGGCTTCTAACGTCGTCAACTCTGTCCCAAGAAATTTCGGAAATATGTACCAATCCTTCAACTCCGGCAACATTCATAAAAATGCCAAAGTCCACTACTCCGGTAATTTTTCCCTTAACAATTTGACCAACATCAAATTTGGAAAGAATATTTCGAGTCATATCTTTTAAGGCCGCTTTTTCGGAAAAAATAAGTTTTCCTTCTTTTTTATCCACATCCAGCACAACAACTTCTAATGGTTTCCCTACTAAAGAATTTAATTTGATTAAAATTTCATCCTTATCACCGCCGGATACTCTGGGGTAATGTTCGGGCGCTAACTGAGAAACGGGTAAAAATCCACGAACTCCTTCAATTTCAATCAAAAGTCCGCCCTTGTTGGCATCAAAAGCTTTAACCATCAGTTTCTCTTCCTTAGCTTTCTTGCTCTCAAGACGATCCCAAATTCGATCCTTGGCTGCTTTTCTAAGCGACAATAGGGCATAGCCTTCGTCATCCATCTCTGCCTCTATAATAGAAACAGTAATAAAATCTCCGACTTTAAGTTCGGAAACTATGGAAAAATTTTCATGCAGTTCGCGTCCGGCAATAACTCCGGTTCCACTGCCGCCCAAATCTATCCAAACCTCTTTTCTGGTTTTGGATATAATTTGACCTTCAATAATATCACCCACTTGCTTTGTTTTAACATTATTGTCTGCAAGCAGATCTGCCATTGTCAGTTCGTTATCCGTTTTTGGCATAAAATAAAAACCTCCTTCAAAGAATTTTTGACCATTAGAATTTAGCATAAAATAAATGTTTTGTAAATGCTTTGTTTGTTTCTTATTCTACAAAAGTAGAAATTCTATATATGGATTAGGATTTGCAAGGGTCGGACCCTAACATACTTTCTAATCAACTTTAAATATAAGCCACTGGTTTTCTTTTGAAAACTTTGTATTAACCAGTGCGTAATTACCGTTAATTTTTTGGCCGTTTAAGTGGATTTTAAAGCTATTTTTTGACTGAGAAAGAACCTGATAATCGCCTTTGTCCCAAATTTTTACGCTTCCCGCACCGTATTCGCCTTTTGGAATTTCACCCTCAAAATTTAAGTAACTGGGCGGATGATCTTCGGTCATAACCGCTAGCCTTTTTTCTCCGGGAACAACCGGAACCGTTTTAGGGATAGCCCAGCTCTTTAAAACTATCGCCCCTTTGGGTTTGTCGCTGACCAAAAAGTCTTCCTTCATTGCCAATCTAAAATCGAAATGATGACTAGAGGCATTGTGCTCTTGGATAACAAAAACATTTTCAACCGTCTCACTATCCCCCGAAAGTGGCTCGTTTGTTTTATCAAAATTCCTTTTTTTTTGATATTCCTCTAAGCCCATTGGTTACTTTCTTAACATCTGTTTTAATTCTAACGCATTCTTTATGGCATTCCCAGCGGAATCATTATTAAAATATATGTAAACTTTCTTTAAGTTTTTGGCCATTTTCCTTAAATTTATAGCCCATTTTTCTAGTTCTTGCTCGCTATACAAGGACTCCCCGAACTTTGAACCATGAAATCTCACATAACCAAAATCGGCAGTTTTTTCAATTTTTACCGGATATTTTGCAGAATCTGCCAAAACCAAAGCCACATTATATCTCGATAATTTACTAATTATGTCCGGCGAGAACCAGCTCTCGTTTCTAGGTTCAATAGCAAATTGGTATCCCGAAGGCAGCAGTGCTAAAAACCTAATTATTGTTTCAGAATTTGCTTCTAAAAAAGGCGGCAGCTGAATTAAAATTGGCCCCAAATTATTTCCAAAATAATAATAAGGCGACAGATGACTTAAAAGCTCATCTTTGGTTACGTCAAGTTTCTTTAAATGAGTGATATATTTATTTATTTTCACCGCAAAACAAAAATCGTTATTTTCAACTTGGTTGGACCATTTTTTTACTGTTTGCTCTGTCGGCTGGCGATAGAAACTGGAATTTATTTCTACCGTATCAAAACGCTGGGAATAAAATCCAAGCCAATTAGATTGACTTAAAGTTTCGGGATAAAAAACTCCCTTCCAATGTTTATACACCCAACCGGATGTTCCTATTTCAAATTTAGATATCATAAAAGCCGTCTTATTAACGGTTCTTATCTTAGTATTTTTTTAGACTTGTTGCAATGCTTCTAAAAGTAAACCTTCTCGCAAGGTAAGCCACAAATATTGCTCCGAAAGCAAAAATAATTGTAGTTTCCGGTCCTGCTTGGCTTAGTTTTCCGGTTTCCGTTGTAACAGTAGTTGCCCCTTCTTTTATAACTACTCTTTCAACAGAAGTCTTGTTGCCGTTTTTATCTGTAGCTTCAACAATTACCCTATTTTCGGGCTTGTCTAGCGGCACAGTGGTTTCAAAAAACCCGTCATTGCCAACCATTACATCCTTTAAGTTAATGGTTATTTTGTTTTCAGGATCAGTGGTGCCCTTAACCGTTACATCGCTAGAGGAAATTTTCTCTTGATCCTGAGGAGAAGTTAAGTTAATTTCCGGCGCCATCTGAACAACCTCTTCATTTTCCTTATTTTGAGTGGCCTGTTTACGGTAATTCGCGATACCTAATGCAATTCCCACAAAAGCAATAATGACTAGTACCGGTACCAAAATGTTTCTTAACGTTGGAGTCATCGTAAATTATCTCCTTTTATTGATTATAAATACAGTATTAGTCGTCATAATTCAACGGATATTGTTATCAATTTTATTTTTTATTTGGATAATTTGTTTAAATAGGAATGCTAGATCACCAAACAAAGGGGCTTATTCCATTTGCCCAGTTAGCTAACATTCTTGTTTAAGCAAGTTATAATGTACTGCTTACAGTTTACTTTAAAAACCCCAATTTGTCAATCATATTGTATTTATAGGGTATTTTTTATTTTGACAGTTGTGAATTTTCTATTATAATATCTATCAATGGACACACTACTAAACATTTATAACAAATACGTTAAATTTATCGATTCCTCCGATTTAACTGCATCAACTCGAAAATCATACGTTAATTCTATTGGGCAATTCTGTAATTTTTGGGGTCTCCATAAAGATGTCTCTACCTTAAATGATCGATCATTTGACCTTTTTATGCAAAAATTAAAGGGTGAGGGATATAGCCAACAAAGTTTGGACTCCAAATCTTCTGCCATCAATAATTTTGCTTTTTTCTTGAATAAAAAATCTCTGTGTCCAGAAACCATTCCAAGCGTATCCCCTAAAGAATCTCTAAAAAAAGATATGAATAAGCCTAACATCTTATCTAAAGAAGAGGTAACAAAGTTGAAGCAGATCACCCAAAAAGATATCCGCTCATCAGCCGTAATTAACCTGCTATTACATTCCGGCATTAAAGTGGGCGAAATTATTGACCTTAAAGTGAATGAATTTCAGCTTAAGGGCAATGTCGGTAAAATTAGTTTGCCGGGCCGAGAAATTGAAATTACAAGCGAAGCTCTTCACGCCCTTCTAAAATACTTAGCCATTAGGCCCAAAAAGGATAACCGAATATTTTTTATATCTCTAAACGGCAAGCCTTTAAATATTCGAAATTTAAGACGCCAAATTAGCAGATATTTTATTAGGGCTGGCATTAAAAAAGCTTCACTCTTCGACCTTAGGCATACTTTTTGTGTTGATATGCTAAAAAATGGAATGCCAATCTACGAACTGGCAAAAACATGTGGGCATAAGAATTTGATTTCTGCTCAAAAGTATTTAGATTTAATCGATATTTAATTTCTCTTGGTATTTTCTACAAATTTTTAGATCATCTTATTGACTATTTTTGTTTATTTTCTAATATTAGATATCATGTATAAACAGCTACTCACCAAATACAAATGTGTTCCGGGAAAAAGATTCGCCTATAATTCCGCTTCGGGGGTTATTACTTATGTGCCTAAAGATCTTGGAAAGGTAAGGGGCAATATGGCGCTGCTTCATGAAATTGCCCACGCCAAACTCGGACACAAGACATATAAATACGATCTTGAGCTTCTAAAAATGGAGGAAGATGCTTGGAATGAAGTAAAAAATGATTCAAAAAAGTACACCATTTTAATTGACGAGGAACATATTGAGGAATGTCTGTCCACTTACAGAGAATGGATTAGCAAACGTTCTTCCTGTCCAAAATGCAAATTTTTTGGCAAGCAAATGAACAGCCAGATATTTCACTGTAAGAGCTGCAAAACAGAATGGAAGGTTAATAACTTAAAAGACAAAAGAGTAATGCGTAAAATCATAACCCCTACTTCATCAACTTGTACTAAAAAAGGAGCTTAACTTCGAGTAAGCTCCTTTTTTGTTTACTTATTGGCGGATTTTTTTCCTTCTGCAATCAACCTTTTCACAGTCTGGCCACCTTTATGTCCTATTTCAGAATAAAATTCCGGGCCATACTTTTTTGAAGTTGTTGTGCCACCCTTCTTGCCGGCTTCCGCAACTGTCATCTTCCCTTTTTCTTCTGCCATAATAATCTCCCCTTTGTTAGCCTAATATTATAAAATTTGAATATACTATAAATGATTAATGTATTATCTTCATTAAATCTAACGACAAAAAATTTATGGGTTTTTGTAAATGGTTTTAGTCTTTTGACTATTTTACTGCAAACTACCACCGCCTTTTACGCCGGTGGCCTTCATCTTGCCATCAACATGGTGGCTTTTTTGCTTTTCCGACTGTAGCGGAAAAATTGAGATGCACTTGGCGAAGGGAACATCTCAAAAAGTTGTGTTTGAGCGTTAGCGAGTTCGACTTTTTGAGAGTGAATGAGCCTTATGTGCTAATCCAATTTTGTAGCGTGTCGGCAGTTTTGCCCCACTTTTGCTGCCAAAAGTGGAAAAGGAGATGATAACTTAGAAGGAGGTTGCATTTAGTTTTGATATCATTTAAACTAACGAGTCTGGTAAAAAATAACTTCACTTTAAACTTACTCACCTACCCAAGCTGGTGTATGATAGGGCAATAAAATAACCGCTTTTTAGACGGTCATTCTAAAAAATTATTTTCCTTTTTTTACGGCTTTTCCGCCTTTTCTTCCTGCTATTTTGGCAAGCTCAGGATTCTTCGCAAATCCGCCGGTTGTTCCAATTTGTCCGCCTACTCGGCCTATTCTTTCATAGAAATCCATCCCATACCTATCTTTATTGGTCTTTGCAGCTTTTTGTCCGCCGTTTTTTGTTCCAGCCATGATAATCTCCCTTAATTAACTTATAGGAAATTTTACCAAAACAAATAAGCATTACCATTGTTCGTTATAACAATTTACACTGGTCACGGTAATGCTTTATTTTAGAATATTGAACAAAGCTCTAATGCTTTAAAAAATCACCAAGATTATTAATGTCTGTACCATCTTTATCACCATTTGCATACTTATTCTTCTTAAATTGACCAACTTTTCTTTTTTTAAACCAGAACTTATAACCCGCAAAGCCAATTCCCCCCAGAACAAGGACTCCACCCAAAATATATAAGTACATATAATTAGGCGTATTTTTTTGTACTTTATCACCAAGAACAAGCGATCCATCCTCGTTGATCTGAAATTTAAGTTTACCCGTTTCTTCGCTATTTTTATCACCAAACTTTGTCTTAGCCGATAAATTATGCTCTCCTACTGTCAAATCCTTTACCGTAATAGTCCAGACGCCCTTGTCATTTACATTAGCCTCGCCCTTTTCTTTGCCATCAATAGTAATTTTAACGGTAGTGTTTGCAGTGCCCGTACCTTTAATGATGTATTCTTTGGTCATATTTGTTGTATTTCCGGCTGTAATCGTAAAATTAGAGGAAATACTGCCAATAACGGGAATAGGTATTTTGACTTCTTTGGCCGAAAACTTTTTGCTGCTTTCAATAAAATTTCCGGCCTTATCAAATGCTTTAACGGAAATATCATGACTATTTGTGTCTTTAAACGGCAGTATATATGGAATAGCTTGGTCGACATACTCTCCACTATCAACTTTTACAGCATAATGATCGATTCCTGATAAGGCGTCAGTCGCTTCTGCTTTTACTAAATTTTGCGGCTCAAGTGGATTGCCGCCAGCCTCAAAACTAATATTTAAATTTTCCGGGTTAACATTATCAATCCCTACTTTAAAATGTCTTACCGTTCCCCAACCATACGCACTTTTAGCTTTGATATGAAGATAATAAGTGCCATCGGCAACATTGGAATATTCCTTGGTTACCGCAGATCCTTCTGTAGCCTCGTCAGGTACCGTACCGGCATTTGAATCCCATGAATAACTAAAATCCGTTACGCCGCTAGCCTTTGCCCAACTTAATTTGACATTTCTTTCTTTATACCACTTTGTCTCGTCCGGATGACTGGATGAATAAACCGCAGGAGCATAAGGCTTGGAAGGCGCAACCGTAACAACCGGTGGATTATTTACTGTAATAGTACTACCTGTTTTAACTAAACCAGCTATTAGTGAACCAACAGAAACCGTATTGGACGTAACTACTGTTGAAGATAAGAATTGCAACTGTGTTGAACCTGCCGTCTTTGCCCTAAAAGTAATTGTGTTTAAAAGCTGCCCGGATCCGGAAACGGCAGAAGTACATCCCCTGGCAATTGAAACCGATCCGGCAGCAATTTCACTCCCATTAAATTGAATTGTACATAAATTTCCCGTAACTGCTGTGGCCTCTAATATACCGCCATTAAATGAGATATCGCTTTGTATGACCGTGGTCGTATCTCCGCTTAAATTTAGATAAATTCCAACATTAAATGTCTGTCCGGTAGTAACAGTGGAGCTACCCGGCGACAAATATAAACTTGCACTAGCCGCAGAAGCACCGCTTGGCCATATCGTTAATAAACAAAACAAAACACTCACATAAAATAATATTTTTTTCATATTCCCTCACTATTTATATCTAAAATATCATCCATATATTCTACCAACAAGCCCTAGATGTTTAAATTCTAAATTTCAAACCCTAAATCTTAAACAAATTCAAAAATCTAAATGTCTGAACTTTTTAATTTTGAACTTGCAATTTTGCATTTTGAATTTTGACCTTTTAACTATTTATTCCACATACTCATAAGTATCGCCGCATCAAAAATGTTGATGACACCGTCACAATTCATGTCGGCCAAATGATTGGCGTTTGACACCTGCCATACATTCATTAATACGGCAGCGTCTAAGATACTAATATTGCCGTCGCCATTGATATCACCTGCTTTTACCACATTTATCGTTTTAGTTGCAGGAACAGAGCCATTTTGCACCAATAAATTAATTGTCCCCACCAAAGTGGATTTCAAATTTAATACCAACTCGCCGGCGCTGTTGGTTGTTTCTGTACCCACATAGGCATTTGTCCCAACCAGCAAAGAATCCTGAGATCTTTTGCCGGTGATACTATAAGCGATACTATCTATACCATTGCTATATTGATCTGTCGCTTTTATGGTAAGGGTAATTTTATTTGCCGAAATGGCCATTAAACGTGCCTTATTTGCAGTAATTGAAATGGTATTAATGACGTCCGGTGCGACTGTTACCACAAAATGATAACTACAAATGGCCCCACTACACACATAGACAGAATGAGCTCCCTTCTGAGTATTCCTGAATATTCCATTGGCATCAGTACCGACCCAAGTCAATACCGTCTCCGGAATTTGATTATTATAGCTATCTATACCGACCGCCAAAAAACCTAAAGTTTCGCCCGCCGTAATAGAAGGGCTACCTTGAGCAGCTATACTGATACTATATAAGCTACCGTGATGAACGTTTATGTTTATTCCATAAAAAATGTTAGTAGCCAGGTCCCGAGCTTCAAAATTCGCGTCCCCCATCGTCGCCAGGGTTAAAGAAAAATTTTTCTGACCATTTGTCCATCCTGCACCGTCATCTGACGGCAAAGTGCTTAAACTGTCATCCGACGTAAAACTCACTATTCCCTCATAATCACTTATCAATGAACTAGACGCATTATATGCCGACAAAGTAAAGTTAAATGCTTGTCCCGCTGTTTTAGTTCCGGAAATATTAGTAGTAAAATGATCTAAAGGCGATGACAAGGCGACAAAAGAAGCAGAAATTGTATGAGCTGCAACAACGCTGCTGAATGTGTAAGAAGCAATTTTGCCTTCCGATAATCCGTCCACCAACACATCATCAGTTTTATAACCGCTATCCGGAGTTATTTTAAACATAATATCCTGATTATGTCCCACTTCAACCGCGCCGCTTGGCGAAATATTGCCATTTGCACCGGCAGTGGCAGTAACGGTATGAGTTAATCCAAACTGAACATTTAAAGTTACGGTTTCCGTATCATGACTGACCTGAGTTACAGTAATATTATTAATTGTATCGGTAAATGAATTTGCGTCGCTGAGGGCAACATCGGACCATCCGTCTTGAGGCGTCATATCCAAAAGATAGCTATTGCCGCCGGACTGGGAATAAATATGCGCAATAGAACCCCTAGTCACGCCAGCCGAAAGGCTCGAGTCCCAACCGGTTGCTTTTCTATATTCAAAATAATAATATTCATTAGTATCAGCCTTCAAAATTTTAACCGCCTGATAATTACTGCTTTCATTTTCAAGCTGACGAATAATATAATTCCCATTTGAAGTCGCAGCTTGAATCCTAAGGTCGGGTAGCCAACCTACTTCTAATTTATGAGGAATATTGAAATGATAAGGATTCCATGAACCCATAGTATCGTAAACGTCCCCATATTCGCTGGTAGAGCAATTAGTATAAACATCAATTGTCTTTGTGCCACAATCCCTGTATGCCGCATGTTCTGCTCCATAATTATGGCCTATTTCATGAGTGAAAAGTTCAACATCGGAGTATCCGTTGCTCCACATTCCGTAGCTGCCAAGATATGCCAACCCTGCCCAACCACAGCTTGCTGCATGCGGAAACACATAAACCCAGTTATCATATCCATCAACATTTATCCCATCTGCTCTAGCCTCATCGTCGGCACTATAAGCCCATGATAGATAATCGCACGAAGCATCGGTGTCCGGAATTGTGTACCATCCCTTAACGTCTCCTGCTACTGAGGTTTTATTATAGGAAACTTCCTCAAAATATTTTGTTACCGAAGTCCCGCCACCGAAAATGTTTTGATTTATTGTAGTCGTCGTAAACGGCTGACTTGTATTGTTAGAAAAATTAAACATAATCACCAAGGTATTTACAACACCATTCGGTCCAATTTTTCTATCTTCTGCTTGTTCAATCTGACCTGATGACTCCAGAACCAAATTATTACCGTAAGCTAAAGCTTCCAGTTTAATATTTCGTTTTGCATTTATTTTTTTATCATTCTTTCCAAAATAGACGTTCCAATTTTTCTTTTTGCCCTTTTCTATAAAATGATATTCTTCCCTGCTTTTTTCTCCTATTTTTTCATCAAAATGGGCTAAAACCAAATCTCCTTCCACCGTTTGTTTTTTTTCAATTTTTTCACTTTCTAAATTTAATTTTTTGGATGATAATTGATTATCTAAAATCTCTTGTGGATTATTTTTAAGTTTTTCGTCTAAAACCCGGCTTCTTATATTTATTGTATTGTCGATATTGCTTTTGTCTCTTTTTAGTCCGATTTGAATTGCATTATTACAACTTCTAAGATTACCCTTTTTGCATTGACTAACATTAAGTCCAAGAACAATCTTTTGCTCTAAAATGACAGACAAAAACAAACCGACAACTACTAAAAGAAGCAAAACTATGTATTTCAAAAAATAAAAGCGTTTGCTTTTTTGCATAATATAATGATAACAACTTTGCTTTAATTAAACAAACTTTTCAGAAAGTTTAAGACACTATATAAAGAGAAAAATTAATCTACTTTTTTAAAACGTGAAGATGGCGCTCCGCAAACCGGACATTTTTCCGGCGCTTCATTTAAATGGACATGGCCACAACCCTGACAGATATAATAATCATCCTCTGCAAAATCCTTCATACTGCTCAAGGCTTTTTTAAATATATCACTATGTTCTTTTTCTACGGCACTTGCATAAGTGAAGCTCATTTTTGCAGATGTCTCTTGGTCCACATCAGCCTGATTGATCATTGACGGATACATGGAGTTAAATTCGTAATCTTCTCCGGCAATGGCTGCTTCCAAATTTTCCTTGGTGCTTTTAACATCACCAATATTCCTTAAGTGACTCAAAGCATGAACCGTTTCGCTATCGGCGGCCGCCCTAAAGAATTTGGCGACCTGACTCAAGCCCTCATCTTCTGCTTTCTTTGAAAAAGCCAGATATTTCCTATTAGCCTGCGCTTCGCCGGCAAAAGATTTTTTTAAATTTTCTGACGTAGTCTCCTTCATAAAATCCCCCGAATTAATTATCTTTTATTATACCACGGCCTCAAAATACTAAACATCCAAATCCAACCCCGGGGGTTGGATGAATCAGGGTTGTCCGCGCGCTTGACAATAATGCTTATGTATCGTATTATTCCTCTTCAAGCACATTGACAAAACAAATAGACCGAAAGGGGAAATGTTATGAAAAAGGGCAAATTTTTGTTTGTTTTAGACGTCGAAAACCTCTACATTGGTCAAAAAAATGTAAATTGTTATCTCGATATAAGCAAGTTAGCCAAACTCGTAAGGAGCATAAACCCAAACACGGAGATGTTTGCTTTTTGTTGCTATCGCTATTATATGCATCAAGAAATAATTAAAGCCCTAAATTGTCATGGTTTCCGTATAATAAATGTTGAAAAAGATTTCAGGAAAGACTTAATCGATGAAGCAATCGCAGATTTTATTAGAAATAACATGGACCAATACCAAAATATCATCATTGGCACGGGCGATAGTCATTTCGCTGAAATTACAGAGATTGCAAAGGAAAACGGAAACAAGGTTCTTCTTGTAGGAATTAAAGGCCTTGTCGGGAAAAAAATTAAGCACAGCGTCCATCACATATATTATTTGAACGACGTTGAAAGGCCAAGCCCCTTAATTGATAAACATTTTCTGGAAAATTTCATAAGAGCCAGCTCCAACGAAATGCAGACAATGTTTCAAACAATGTGCGAACCGGCAAAAGACGCTCTCTTGGATGGATGGGTTACAGTTCAAAGAATTATTGGGGACACCAGTCTTAAAAAGATCTCTAACCTCAAGGACTACAAGAGAATAAACACCAAAAACTGGGCCGATATCAATCTATACTGCACCCTATTAAAAAAATACAAAAGGAAAGTCCTTAAATTAAACAACAACCACCAGTTTACAAAATTCGTGAAAAAGGAGATAAGAAGAAGAATAGAAGAATCCAGAACAATATTAATAAAACATGGCAACTCCATGGAAATGTTTGAATTCAGTTATCAGCCCTAACGAAACTAAAGCGTCCAGCAATTGCCGGACGTTTTTTAAAACCATAGATTTACGGAACAGTTTTCGATATAATGCTCTAAAAGCAACTTAACAAATAAAAAGGGAGCGTGAAAGCATTGGACAGTTATTACGCAATAGACTTGACTAGCCATATTCCTTTTTGGAGTGTATCCAAAAGAAATGGAATTAATATTTAGTCTTTACAAAAAAGGCTTCAAGCAAGTTGTGATAAGAGCTAGATACGGTGGAGATTTCGGGCTCTCAGATTTGAACTTGTATCATATTTTATTTGCCCGCAAAGAAGGAATGCATTGGTCATATTTTCCAAACAAAACGACACATGATGGTTACCGAGCAGAAACGAGATCTAGTTTATATTTTTATTTCGAAAAAGACGACTACGCTCACTTCGACGAAGAAATTGTTATTTTATGCGGCGAAAAATTTCCAATGCTTAGAGACTATAATTTTTTAGGCCTAAAGAAAAATGAAAATTTAATTGCGATTTTTGAAGATGATAAAGGCGTAAAATACGGCCTGCATATCAAAGACCAAACCGATTATCAAAAAGTTCAAAAATTCATGGAAGCAAAAAACTTGACATTCTGGGTTGATTTGTACTTAGCTGATCAAGATTTTATTGAAAAACTGAAACTCAACCCAATAGACCTAAGCGTAAAAACAGATGGACTGCTATAAAGCAAGTCCTTTTTTTACATATTTCTCTTGACTCTGTACATATCGATTGTTATTATTAATGTATGAAAAATTTACTTACCTCAAAACAACAACGCGTCCTTAATTTTATTAAAGACTTTGAGCGTCAATTTAACGAAACGCCCACCTACGAGCAAATTGCCGAGGGTCTGGGGATAAAATATTTTAATTCTGTCCGTCAATATTTATTGGCCTTAAAAGAGAAAGGTTATTTAGAAATAGAAGAAAATAAAAAGAGGGGGGTTAAATTGAAACGAAACGATGAAGAAACCGTGAATATTCCCTTAATCGGCTCCGTGTCATGTGGTATGCCCATGTTCGCTGAAGCCAATATTGAAGGCTATATTCCCGTACAACGAAATTTCTTCAAGAATCAGTTTAAGAAATATTTTTTTCTAAGAGCCCAAGGCGACTCCATGAACGAAGCCGGCATTGACGACGGCGATCTACTTCTAATAGAATCCAGAAATACTGCTAATCCGGGCGACAAAGTACTAGCCCTAATTGGCGACGAAGCAACTGTTAAATTTTACAAGCTTGGCAACGGTTATGCGGTACTGCTCCCCAAGTCCTCAAACCCCGACCACAAACCAATTATAGTCAAAGACAACCTAGCAGTTCAGGGTATTGTTGTTGAGATAATTAAGGGCAAGGATTTAGTAATATAAAAGGAGCTCATCTGAGCTCCAATTTTAAAAAAATTAGTACAATAATTCCTTGATTCGATGGACAACAACCTCGTCTGTATCTTTTACTTCTACCCAATCTAGCATAGACTGCAATTTGTTTCTGACATTCTCATCTTCGATCCGTTTCCAGCCGATAGCCGGTAAAGATAAAATACTGCACATAAGCCGCCAATTATTTTTAAGATTGCCCTGATTTTTTAAATCCTCTAATAAATCGACGGCCATTCTAGCACAAATATCCTGTCCAAATGCACCTCGCAAGGCCAATTTCAAGCTATCATGGGTAGCATGAGGATAGCAGAACAATCTGGCTAGTCTTTTTTGAATTTCAATATCAGATTTTATGTCCCCGCTTTCTGTTAAGCAATCTCCAAGCAATCTAACCATATACAAGAAATAAGAAATGTTCCAATTTTTCTTTCGAACAGTTTTTTCAATTTCTTTGATAATCATATCTATATTTACATCTGATGCACTTAACTCATTTTCTAGAAGATCAATTTTTCCAGACAATGATGACTTCATCTGATATAATTTTCTTAATTCTGATGTTTTAATCCTAAATTCTTCCTCTGATTGGATCCTTTCATTCATGCTAAACGCCTCCTCGTATATATAAATGTTAATGTTCTTTCGAGCAGATTGTACCACAAACGTTAAATTAGCAAAGGACATAAGCACGGAGCCTTTACAAAATTAAAAGATATTGTACATGGCACCGATATAAATATATTTAATAGCCACAAGCTTAAACCTCAAAAAATTTTTTACGACATTTATGAAAAGGGTGTAAGTGATAACGATATGTATAAAACTTTTAATTGCGGAGTCGGTTTTATTATTTCAGCACCCAAAAAAGACGCTTTAAAAATAATTAACGAAAATAAAAATGCAGATATTATTGGGGAAGCAAAAAAAGGAAACAATAAGATCTGCATTAATTCAAGCTTTAGTAATTGCGGCCTAATGAACATTTTTGGGTGGCTATTTCACCCTAAAGAGCAGGTAGAATATCAGTTTGATCTTTCGATCTCGTCTTAACCCATTATGAATATTAACCTTCTTTTTTATATATGAAAAAGTTCCCTCCATACTGTTGTTAGTGTTAGGGATATTGAGTTCTGGATGATCATAAAAAGTGAATAGATAGTCCAGATTTCTTTTTAAGCTAAAGTAAGCACTCCTAGTTCTCCTGTGAGTGAAATAGTTTCTTCCTGTCTCCGGATTAAAAGTTT
>MNYC01000046.1 GCA_001872945.1 bacterium CG2_30_37_16 | reverse complement strand
TTAGCCGGTAAAGCTCGTCAATAGTTTTTTGCTTATCATCCCTTTCTTGTTTCTCAGAGAAGATTTTGGAGGAATTTTCTAAAAGCTGTTTTTTCCAGGTACCGACGGCTACCGGATGAACCTGGTGTTCGCTTCCAATCTGGGCGGCTGTTTTTATTCCCCTAATAGCTTCTAAAGCGATAGCAGCTTTCTGGTTTGGTGTGAATTGTTTCTTCATTTTTTGATCCTTTCTACCTCTTATTTTACCAGGTAGTAGGGGTCTTTTTGGTGTCTAAATTTTGGGTACCATTATAGCCTTGTTGTATTTAAAGCAAGCTAAACTAAGTTGCCTAACTCACAGTAGTGCCTGTAATTTGATCGGTATAATTTATTGGGAGAGATACGAAAAGCTTAAGGATAACAAAGACCTCTTAATGGCTCAGAAGTATTTCGATAAAGCTATAGAAATAAATTCTTGCCATAAAGAATCATTATTAATGAGAGGTGCCATTCACTTTCACGAAGCTAAATTAGATGATGCAATTTTAGATTTTCAGAAAGTTGTGGAGTATTATCCCGAACATGTATCAGCTCATTATAACATCGCTTCTTGTAAGGTCGGGCTTGGCAAGTTTGATGAAGCTATAAGATACTTTGAAAAAGCCATAAATTTCAATATGAAGAGAGCTGAAGTTGCCCAGTTTTCTATAGGATATTGTTATTTTATAAAAAAAGAAATGGAACATGCAAAAGCTTATTTTAATGTTGCTCTTAATAATGGCTACCTAGAAGCAGAAATGTATATTAAAAAGATTGAAGAAATGGAAAAATATGCCGGGAATTAACCCCCGGCCCTTTTAAATTTGTCTTTACCTAACTTAGGATTTGAAGTATAATAAATTTTCGAAAAGTACATTAACAAAGGGGTGATTTATGTGGAATGGATTGTTATTATTGCGCTTAGTTGTTATTTGTTCGCCACAAGTTTTAAACGAAAAGACCATAATAAATCAACAATAAGCGAACATCAATTAATGGCGCAAAAATACGTAGATAACGGTAAATTTGAGGAAGCGGAGAAGGAAATATTTAATGATCTTAAGCGAAATAATCCAGATGATCTAGTATTGGATTATTATGCATTGGGCGTAATCTACTACCGTCAGAAAAAAATTAAAAAAGCATTGTCCTTTCTAAAGCAAGCTTGGGCAGCGGATCGTGATAATTATGACGCTACATTTTGTATAAGTCGGATATATTATGAGCTCTATGAAAAATTCTCAATTCCGGCTGATCTAGAAAAGGCAGTGGAATTTATTGAAAAAACTCTAGAGATTAAGCCAAATCATAAAAACTCGCTGTTACGCATGGGGAGTATTTACTTCAATAAGGGAAACATTGAAAAGGCCATGAAGTATTATCAACGCATCATCGATGCTAATCCTCAAAATGCAAATGCTTATTATAATCTTGGTTCATGTAATCTAGAACAGGGTAATTATGAAAAAGCCATCGGTTTTTATAAGCAAGCTATTGAAAGCAGTTGCGACAAGCCGCAATATTGTCAATACTGGATTGGTTATTGCCATGAGCATCTAAAAGACTTAAATGAGGCAGAATCATGGTATAGAAAATCTCTTAAAAGTGGTTACGGGAATGCTCAAGAAAAATTAAATGAAATAAAAGCAAGGAAAACAGCCGGGTATTAGTTCCCGGTTTTTTTATTTTCTGTTATAATCTGGCTATGATAAATTTTCATATACTTACATTATTTCCGGATCTATTCGAGGGTTTTTTGAAAGAAAGTATTTTGGCGCGGGCCCAAAAACAAGGTTTGGTTAAGATTAATGTTTGTAACTTACGAGATTGGGGAGTTGGTAAACACCATCAGGTTGATGATAGTCCTTACGGTGGCGGAACGGGAATGGTGCTTATGATGGAGCCGGTAGACTTAGCAGTTAAAGAAATTACAAAAGATTGGATTCCCAAAAAAAACCGCAAAATTTTACTAACACCTCAGGGAAAAATATATAATCAAAAAAAAGCTGGAGATTTAGCAAAATATGAAGATATTCTTCTTATCTGTGGCCGTTATGAAGGGTTTGATGAAAGAATCAGGGGTTTGGTTGACGAAGAATTATCCATTGGAAATTATATTTTAAATGGCGGAGAGGTAGCGGCGATGGCGGTTGTAGAGTCCGTTTTTAGGCTTGTTCCCAGAGTTCTAACCAAAGAAGAGGCAACCAGAATAGAAACTTTTCATGATGGTCTTCTGGAATATCCGCAATACACTCGGCCGGAAGATTATTATGGGAAAATGGTGCCGTCGGTTTTGCTTTCGGGCAATCATGCAAAAATAGAGAAATGGCGCAATGAACAGGCAATTAAAAAAACAATTGAAAAAAGACCCGATTTGCTTGACGGTAGAGAAGATTAGAAAAAATTTCAAATGCCAAATTTCAAATGTCAAAAAAATATTTATAATAAAAGGAGATAAATAATGAAAATAACTACAGATCCAAATTTGTGTATTGGTTGCGGTTTATGTTCTAGCACTTGCGAAGAAGTTTTTGAACTTAAAGATGGTAAATCTAATGTTATAAAACCGGAAGGTTGTGATTGCGACTGCGACCTAAAAGAGGTAGCGCAGTCTTGCCCCGTCGGCGCAATTATTGTTGAGGAATAAAGTATAAATCCTAAATCTTCAGTCAAAGGATGATCCGCCTTGGGCGGAAATTTCTAAACAAATTTAAATACCCAATGTTTAAAAGTTTTCTATCTGAGTTATTTGTGAAACCGTAAATACAAAAGTCCATTTCTTTCTCTGCCGTCATTCCCGCACTGAATCAAGTTCAGCATAAACTCCGGCGGGAATCTAGAAGCTTTAATGCATGTCCAAACTTACTGGATCCCCGTTTTCACGGGGATGACAAAAAAATGGTGGTTTTCAAAAAAACCATTGCTTTATCGTAAAAATTGTTGTGTAATTTTTTGATCTGAAAAAGTTAGATGACTGAGGGGGAGATTAGGATGACTTTACGGGAGTTTCTTGAAAAAATGATCGAAGCAATGTTGGCACTTGTCTATTTTAGACTTGAATGGGACATTGGGAAAAGTGTTGGTATCGAATTAGATGTAATAAGAGATAATGGAAGTGGTTGGAAAGAAATTAGATACAACTCAGTTTTTTAGAACTGATCCGAACAGCTTTGCCATGAAAACAGTTCCGCTATTTATGTATTCTCTCAAATTAGATAATCAACCGATTACCGAAGAGAAGATAAAAAATGAGCTTTTAAAGATGGCCCTATCCGGTATTTCTGCCAATTCTTTTATTGATGGAGTACATACCTTCTTGAGTAATATCAAAAAGGGCAATGAGGAGATGATTAAAGAAAGACAAGAAAGATTTAAGAGGGATGTCAAAGAAAAGGCCAGCGAAATTAATGCAAAAATTAAAGCTAATCTCGATGCTGGCGGATATAAAAGTGGCAATCCGTATGTTGAGTGGAGCAATTTACTTCAACTACTCTTTATATTTGCAGACGAGAACAGACATTCGAAGATACATGCTCTTGAGGTTGAAAAAATTGCTGGGCGAATTTTAGATGGCAAGCCATCTGGTCTCTTGCCTTCGGAGGAAGAAGCATTTAAAGAATGGTATGCAGCAAGTGCTTATCGCCTTGGTTTCGAGGGGGATCGTGTCATGAGGGATCCTTTACTTTCCATGGAAGAAAAAGAAAAAAAGTTAAGATTTATCGATATTGAGTTTAACAACATAGATGACAGAGTCAAAAAACAACTGGCGCTTCAATTTGGTGAGACAGATCCCGAAAGGATCGAAAGGCTTTACCAAATAATGCAACAAAGCTAAGAAAAAAATAAGCTATCCGTAATGGGTAGCTTTTTTCTCACAGTTTTTAGCCTATATTTAAATCATAAAATATTGTATAATATTAAATCCATGGATAAATTTATTTTAAAAAGTGAATATACTCCTAAGGGAGATCAGCCGGAGGCAATAGACAAGCTGGTTAGAGGTCTTAAGAAGGGTTATAGAGACCAGACTTTGCTTGGTGTAACCGGTTCGGGCAAAACTTTGACTATGGCTAATATTATTGCCAGAGAAAATCGTTCGGCTCTTATAATTTCTCACAATAAAACCTTGGCTGCCCAGCTTTACTTGGAATTTAAGGAATTATTTCCCGAAAATGCCGTCAAATATTTTGTTTCTTATTATGATTATTATCAGCCGGAAGCTTATATTGCGCGGTCCGATACTTATATAGAAAAAGAAACCAGTATAAATGACGAAATTGACAGGTTGCGGCATGGGGCAACTTCGTCTCTTTTAACCAGAGAAGACACAATTATTGTGGCTTCGGTTTCTTGCATTTATGGAATTGGTTCCCCTGAAGCCTATTTGGGACAAACTATAAATATTAAAAAAGGCCAGGAAATTCGCCGGAATGAGTTTTTGGAAAAATTAATTAATATCCAGTACGAAAGAAACGAAACCGACCTTTCAAGGGGTAAACTTCGAGTACGGGGGGACGTGATTGATATTTATCCGCCTTATGAAGATTTTGTTTTAAGAGTTGAATTTTTTGGTGATACTATCGAGTCAATTAAATTAATTGATGGTTTAACCGGCCAGATAATAAAGGGTTTTAGGGATATTATGATTTTTCCGGCCAAGCATTTTGTGACAACTCGGGAAAACATAAAACAAGTTATTCCGGCCATCACTGCGGAAATGGAAGAAAGGGCGGAGGAGCTAAAAAGGGAAGGCAAGGAACTTGAGGCTCATAGGCTAAAAATGAGAACCAACCACGATATTGAAATGATGACAGAAACCGGATATTGCAATGGCATCGAAAATTATTCCAGATATTTAAGCGGCCGGAAAGCGGGCGAACCGGCTATGACTTTAATTGATTATTTCCCCAAAGATTTTTTAATGTTTATTGATGAATCTCATATTACCTTGCCGCAAATCCGCGGAATGTTTAACGGTGACCAGGCGAGAAAAAAAATACTGGTGGAACATGGTTTCAGATTGCCATCGGCCATGGACAACAGACCTCTTAGATTTTTTGAGTTCGATAAGCTTATAAACAATGTCATTTATGTTTCGGCCACGCCCACGGACTATGAAATGGTAAAGTCTAATCATTCAAAAACCAAATTCGAAACTGTTCCGGAGTATTATGAAAAAGTTGAGGAAGGGCAGGATTTTGACGGAATTGCCTCTCAAATAATTAGGCCCACTGGTTTAATTGATCCAATTGTTGAAATTAGGCCGTCAAAAAATCAAATTGACGACTTGATGAATGAAATATTAAAGAGGGCAGAAAAGAAGCAGCGCGTGCTTGTAACCACCTTAACCAAGAGAATGGCTGAGGACTTGGCCGATTACCTATCGGACCATTCGGTGAAGGTGGCTTATCTTCATTCGGAAATAGATACCTTGGAGCGCCCGGAAATTTTAAGAGATTTTCGGCTTGGCGTTTATGATGTTTTGGTGGGTATTAATTTACTACGAGAAGGTTTAGATTTACCGGAAGTATCGCTGGTGGCTATATTAGACGCTGATAAAGAGGGATTCCTAAGGTCCACATCATCTTTAATCCAGACTTTTGGCAGAGCGGCGCGTCACGAAGAGGGTGCGGTTATAATGTATGCCGATAAAATTACCGGATCCATGGATAGGGCGATGAAGGAAACAACCAGAAGAAGAGAAATTCAGCAGGATTATAATACAAAACATGACATTACGCCGAAGACAATTAAAAAGGCAATTAGAGATAGCTTACTTGTGCGGGAAAATATTGACGAAGATCATGTTTCCAGACTTGATGTGGTAAGAGCGCCGAAAGAAGAGATTGAAAGATTTATAAAAGACTTGGAAAAACAAATGAAATATCATGCCAAAAATCTGGAGTTTGAGAAAGCAGCCATGGTTCGAGATCAAATAACAGTTCTTAGAACTCAAGTAGAAGAAGGTAAGATAAAGCGTAAAATTTTAGGCAAAAAATTGAAATAATTCCACTTGAGAAAATTCTTAATTTAAGGGAAAATTAATACGAGGTAAGCATTTAGCGCGTTGTGTATTTATTGTTCGTAGTTATTCTTCGAGCGAAGTGAAACGAAGTCGAGAAGTATGGAGTTTCAAATTCTCCACCCTCTTTGAGGAGTCGAATAATATTGAAGTGCGAAATGCGTGTAAGGAAAGGAACAGGAAATGATGTTTGGCTATTTATATCCAAAAATTTGTGCGGCGGCAATTCATGAAATTGACGCATTAAAACTTAAAAGCAAGGGCATTAAAGGTTTAATTGTTGATCTTGATAATACCTTGATTCCATCAAAAAGCGATTATTTGGCTAGGGAAGTTAGGGAATGGGTTGAAAAAATCAAAAAAGAAGGAATCGGTTTGTGTATTGTTTCTAATAACTGGCAAAAAAGGGGGCGAAAAATAGCTAAAATATTGGATATCCCCATTGTTATGATTGCTTTTAAACCGAGAAAACGCGGTTTTAAAAAAGCCATGAAGATAATTGGCACAAAAAGACACGAAACGGCAGTTATTGGCGACCAAATTTTTACCGATATTTTGGGGGCAAATCGTTTAATGCTCCTTCCGATTTTAGTAGAACCCTTAAATTTAAATGAACCAATTCAGACAAGATTTTTAAGAGTCTTAGAATACCGTTTCGTAAACCATTTCCATGAAAAAGATATAGAGTGGATGTAAAAGCCCGAATGCTTTTACAAATGTAAAATATCAAATTTCAAATGTCAAATTAAATCCTAATTGTCCTAATTAATTTTCAATTTCCAATCAATTACCAATTATTCAATTTTCAAACAATAAGTACAATAATTGAAAATTTAATGTTATGTTTTTTGATCTTGGATTTGTTTAGCCTGTTCTCCTGGTAATTTGACAATTGGCCTGTTCTTTTACTTTCTTCTTGAAAAAAAGCTGAAAATGCTTTATAATTTATTCTTGATTTTGGTGGAAGTTAGGTGGCTTAAGTGCAAGATAAAATTATCATAAAAGGTGCCAGAGAGCACAACTTAAAGAATATTGATATAGAAATACCAAGAGATAAGCTTGTGGTTATAACCGGGCTGTCCGGCTCCGGTAAGTCTTCTCTTGCTTTTGATACCATATATGCAGAAGGCCAGCGTCGTTATGTGGAAAGTTTGTCTTCTTATGCTAAACAGTTTTTGGGTCTTATGGAAAAGCCGGATGTTGACCAAATTGACGGTTTGTCGCCAGCTATTTCTATCGATCAAAAATCTACCACCAGAAATCCTCGTTCTACGGTGGGTACGGTAACGGAAATTTACGATTATTTACGTCTTTTATATGCTCGTGTAGGCCATTCCCATTGTCCGTTATGCGGGAAAGAAGTAACAAAACAGACATCAAGGCAAATTATCGACCGTATCTTGTCATGGCCGGACGGAACCAAAATTTACATTTTAGCGCCGGTCGTGAAAGATAAAAAAGGCGAACACAAATATGTTTTCGAGGCTTTAAAAAAAGCCGGGTATCAGCGCGTAAGGGTTGACAGCAAAGTTTATGATATTGAAGAAGATCTGGAACTGGACAAGAAAAAGAAACATAACATAGAGGTTATGGTTGATCGCATGATTGTTGAGCCGGAAAATTCCCAAAGGCTTGCCGAATCCATTGAAAGTGCGTTAAATCTTGGCGAAGGCGTGGTTTTTATCCAAAACGTAAATACAGAGGAAGAGCAGATTTTTTCTCAAAATTTTGTTTGTTTGGACTGCGGTGTCAATTTGCCGGAAGTTCAGCCTAGGAATTTTTCTTTTAACAGTCCTCACGGTGCCTGTACTTACTGTACCGGTTTGGGGGTAAAACTGGAAATTGATCCGGATTTGGTGATGCCTAACAAAAAATTATCCTTATCCGAGGGTGCAATTCGGCCATGGTCCAGAACTACTTCTAAAGCTACATGGTATTCCAGAATGCTCGAGGCAATTGCCGAAAACTACGGTTTTTCAATGGACGCGCCGGTAACTGATTTGCCAAAAGAAGCAATGCGGATTGTTTTATATGGTTCTAACGGCAGTCCAATTACCATAAGAAATAGCAAATATGATCGAATACCGGAGTTTGAGACAATTTATGAGGGTGTAATTCCCAACTTGGAAAGGCGTCATAAAGAAACAGACTCAGAATATATAAGAAAAGAAATTGAAAAGTATATGGCTGTCAGGGAGTGCCCGCAATGTCATGGCAACAGGTTAAAGCCGGAAGTATTGGCCATTAAAGTTGGCAGAAAGTCCATTATGGAAGTTGCCAAACTTTCCATAAATCAGGCCATAGATTTCTTCAACAATGTCAAATTGGATGAAAAAGAAAAGTTTATTTCTCATCAGATAATTAAAGAAATTTTAGAAAGACTAAAGTTTTTGTTAAATGTTGGATTAGAATATTTAACATTGGACAGGGCGGCCGGAACCCTTTCCGGCGGAGAAGCGCAAAGAATAAGACTGGCAACACAAATTGGTTCATCACTCATGGGTGTTTTGTATATTTTAGATGAGCCGTCTATCGGTTTGCATCAGCGTGATAATATCAGGCTCATAGGTACTCTAAAAAGACTTCGAGATTTGGGAAATACCGTTATTGTGGTGGAGCATGACGCTGAAACAATTATGGAGTCGGATCACGTTATTGATATTGGTCCGGGTGCAGGCGAACATGGAGGCGAGGTTGTGTCTGAAGGTACGCCTGAAGATATTGTGAAGGATAAAAAATCTTTAACCGGTCAATATTTGTCAGGTAGTAAAAAAATTGCTCTGCCGGAAAAACGTCGAAAAGGAAATGGCAAGGAAATTACAATTGTTGGAGCCGAGGAAAATAATTTGAAAAATGTTACGGTTAGTTTTCCTTTGGGTAGGTTTGTAGTAGTATCCGGTGTCTCTGGTTCGGGAAAATCCAGTTTAATAAATGATATTTTGGCAAAAAAATTGTCTCAGGTTTTTCATAGGGCGCAAACTGTGCCGGGCAAACACAAAGAAATTCTGGGAACTAAAAATTTAGATAAGGTTATAAATATTGATCAGTCTCCAATTGGCAGAACTCCTAGGTCTAATCCGGCAACCTATACAGGTGTTTTTACGGATGTTCGAGAATTATTTGCGGCAACGCCGGAAGCCAGAATCCGTGGTTATAAACAGGGGCGATTTAGCTTCAATGTTAAGGGAGGCCGATGCGAAGCTTGTCATGGCGATGGTATTATCAAAATAGAAATGCATTTTTTGCCCGACGTTTACATAACTTGCGACGAATGCAAAGGTAAAAGATATAACAAAGAAGCTTTAGAAATTAGATATAAAGGCAAAAATATTGCTGATGTTTTAGAAATGACAATTGAGGAAGCCTTGGCATTTTTCAAAAATATTCCGCAAATTCAGCGAAAGTTAGAAACTATTCATGAAGTTGGACTTGGATATATGAGACTCGGGCAACCGGCCACAACATTATCCGGTGGAGAAGCTCAGAGAGTCAAACTTGCAGCAGAACTATCCAGACGTTCAACCGGAAAAACTTTGTATATTTTAGATGAACCGACAACCGGCTTGCACTTTGATGATATCAGCCGATTGTTGGGGGTACTTCAGAAGTTAGTTGATCTTGGGAATACAGTTTTGGTTATCGAACATAATTTAGACGTTATAAAATCCGCCGATTGGGTTATAGATATTGGTCCGGAGGGTGGAGAAGCCGGCGGACAGATAATTGCTACCGGAACGCCGGAACAAGTGTCAAAAGTTGATAAATCATATACCGGGCAATATCTAAAAAACCTTCTTGGTTTTTAAATGACAAATGTCAAATTACAAATGCCAAAAAAAGCACTAAATTCTAATGTCGAAATACTAAACAAATCCAAATAATCAAAATAAGAGTCAAAAAACACATTATTCTCGACTGTCATTCCTTTCTTCGACTCTGAGGGATGAGCCCTCAGCTCAGACTCGATGAGCGTAGGCAGGAATCTTTCTTTGTCATTCCGGACATTCCTTTTAAAAATACAATCAAGTGATCCGGAATCCATAAAATTCCTAAATAATTTTTGTTCTTTTTGGAAAGAACCAAAACTTTCGGCTGTCCTCGCCAAAGGGTTCGTATCTGCCTTCTCTTACTCTCAAAAAGTCGAACTCGTCGTACTTCCTCAAACACAACTTTTTGAGATGTGCGTTCAGTTGATACTCATCCTTGGCTGCGGAGGCCGAGAGAAGAACAAGTAAAAGGGAGAAATTGACTCCAGACTCAAATACCTGCTATCGTAAGATAGTAAATTAATTAATAAAGGAGTTCTAAATGGACGAACCAAAACAAAAACAAAAAAATGGGATGGCTTGGTGGTTAGTACTAATTATAGCAGTATTAGTATCAAGTCTTGCTGCCGGCGGAACTTGGTATTTTATGAATACCAAAGTTAACAGTAAGCAAGCCGATATAGATAGGCTTAATACTGATGTGTCAACACTTAAGAAAGAAAAAGATGCTTTAGCAAAAGTAACACCAACCCCGACGCCAACACCAGTAGCAGATGAAACCGCTAGTTGGAAGACATACACAAACAGCGATTATAATGTAAGTTTTAAATACCCGGCTTATTTTCCGTATACTAAGGAAGATAAAGCAACATGGGATAATAAGCCTTCAATTAACGCATCCTTCTTTTCAAATAAAGAAAAAACGGTTGTAAAAGGGTCGTCTTCATTAACGGTTGGGTTGAATCCGATGCCTTTTGGTATGGAAGATCCAGGAATAAATTTGATTAGTTACGCATTGACTGAAAAAAATAGTAAAATATCTTTTATAAAAACTGGTTCATTAGATGTAGCCAAAGAAAGGACAGCTATTACGGGAAACCTAACGGATTCAAACGGAATAAAGCATTTTCATGTTCTTTGGTTCGATTCTAAGGATACATCTCATGATTATATTGCGGATTATGAATTATTATTAGGTACATATACCGTACAATAAGAATTGATATTTATTTTTAAACAGGGCTTTAAAAGGCCCTGTTTTCGATTGTAATTTTAATCGTAAAATAACCCCAAAATCAATTTTTGTAACTGCCTAACAACCCTCGCGTCTTTGCGAGTGAAACGAAGCAATCTCCTTGTACACGAAACAAGATTGCCGCACTCTTTTCAGTCGTTCGCAATGACAGATTGTGATTAGTTACCAACTTTCTCATTCAAATTTTCTTCATTTTGTGGTAAAAATAGTTTTACGGGAAATTGCATGTAAATTTACAAATAAATAAAATAGATTGGAAGGGAGATAGAAGAATGTTAGAAACTAGGATTACAAGGTTACTCGGTATTAAATATCCAATAATACAAGGAGGAATGGCGTGGGTATCCACTGCCGAGCTTGCGGCTGCTGTTTCAAATGCCGGAGGATTGGGAATTATTGGAGCAGGCCATATGCCAACGTTGAACCTTCGGGAACAAATTCGTAAGGCAAAAAAGCTTACAGATAAACCTTTTGGGGTTAACTTAATGCTTCTTACGCCGCATATTGATGAACTAATTGAAGTAACGTTGGAAGAGGGAGTGCCGGTTATAACAACTGGTGCTGGAAATCCGGGAGTATTTATAGGTAGGTTTAAAGAGATTGGTACCAAGGTTATTCCTGTTGTTCCCAGCGTGGCTTTAGCCCAGCGTATGCAAAAAGTTGGTGCTGATGCCGTTATTTGCGAGGGAACAGAGGCCGGCGGTCACATAGGAGAGCTAACCACAATGGTTTTAGTACCTCAAGTGGTGGATGCTGTTTCTATCCCCGTAATAGCAGCCGGCGGTATAGCTGATGGACGAGGACTAACGGCGGCAATAGCTCTTGGTGCAGACGGTGTTCAAATTGGAACACGCTTTATATGCGCGACAGAATGCACGGCACACATAAACTTTAAGAATAAAGTTGTTGCTGCTAAAGACAGAGAAACCACGGTTTCCGGACGGTCAACAGGACATCCGGTCCGCGTCATTAAAAATAAATTGACGCGTGAATTTGAACGTATGGAAAAAGAAGGTGCAACCTCAGAAGAACTTGATCAGTTTGGTGTTGGCAAGTTGCCGTTAGCGGCCCGAGACGGTGATATCGAGAATGGCAGCGTAATGGCAGGACAATCGGCCGGTTTAGTGAAGTCGATAATGCCGGCGGCCGACATAATTCAGGAAATCCTAGCTGATTTTTACGAGGCTGCAAATTTACTGAGTTCTTACGCGTCTTTAGGGGGCGATTGTGTTGAATAAACAACTCGTCATAAATAAGTTGCCAAGCCTAGTAATAGGGAACTTGGTATCCGAACTTCCTATTATACAGGGAGGTATGGCTGTAAGAGTATCAATGAGTAAGCTTGCTGCAGCTGTATCTAACGAAGGCGGAATTGGTATAGTAGCGGCGTCCGGAATAGGCCCCGAAGAATTATACGAAGAGATAATAAAAGCTTACGAGCTTTCACCGGGCGGCAATATTGGACTAAATGTTATGGCGGCAGTACAAGAGGCCAAGGATCTCGTAATAGCCGGCATAGCTGCTGGAGCTAAACTTATAATAATGGGCGCAGGTTTTTCCAAAGATGTTATGAAAATCTGTAAAAGTGCCGGAGTGCCATTTGCTTTAATTATTTCTCATGCAGAATTTGCTTTTAAGGCAGAGCGTTTGGGAGCAAGCGCTGTTATTATTGAAGGTAAAGATGCCGGTGGTCATTTAGGTACTTTGACCCAAAATGCCTTTGAAATTTATGAAGACATAAAAACCATAGAGAAAGAAAAGGGTATTAAATTAGGAATTCCGGCGATACTTGCTGGCGGTATCTTGAATGGCAAAGACATAAAAAGAACATTAGATATTGGAGCTAGCGGAGTTCAAATGGGTTCCAGATTTGCTTTAACATTCGAGTCAAATGCTTGCCCACTGTGGAAACAAGCGGTAGTTGAATGCACGGAGGCTGATATCATTATTATCGAAAGCCCCGTAGGTATGCCGGGAAGAGCCTTAAATAACGATTTTATTAAGTCGTTTTATAACCCGGAAATTCCAAAGCCAAAAATTAAATGTCAGGGCTGTTTAAAGGATTGCAGTAGAATTTACTGCATTTTAGAAGCTTTGGATGAGGCAAGGAAAACCGGAAAAGGGGTTATCTTTGTCGGAGAGCGGGCTAGCGAAATAAAAGACGTAATTTCCGTAGAAGAAGTCTTTAGGCGTCTCAAAAAAGAATACGAAGAAGCAATTACAAAGGAGGGTGTTTAAAGTGGGCGGTAAGTTCAATAACGAGGAAATGATGGGCAAAATAAAATCTATTATTTATGAGCAGCTTGGAGTGGATAAAGAAAATATTGGTTTAAGCAGTGAGATTGCAAAGGATTTAGGTGCCGATAGTTTGGACATTGTTGAACTGGTTATGGCGCTCGAAGATGAATTTGACATAAATATTCCGGACGAAGATGCTTCAGAGATCAGAACAGTTCAAGACGTAATCGACTACATTAAGGCAAAGTCTTAGAAAGAATTTCAGTGAACTAATAACTCGGGCCCGGTGCGTGCATTACTAAATGCCTGCCGGGTTCTTTTTTTTGTCTTCAAATTGGAGTATAATTGACCATCAATATGGAAAAGCATGTTTTAGATAATCAAATAAAAAGTTTGCCAAAAAACCCCGGAGTTTATATTTTTAAGGATAAAAATGGGGTAGTTTTATATATTGGAAAAGCAGTAAATCTAAAAGCCCGAGTTAATTCATATTTAAAACCTGACCCATTAAGGCCGCAAATTGACCTAATGATGAATCAGGCGGTAAAAGTGGACTATGTTTTGGTAAATTCCGATTTGGAAGCGTTAATTGCCGAAACCAATTTAATTAAAAAGTTTAAGCCAAAATATAACATCCGAATGAGGGATGATAAAAATTATCTATTTATCAAAATCACAAAAGAAGATTTTGCGCGTATCATTTTATCCCGGAAAGTTTTAAATGATAAAGCAACATATTTTGGTCCCTATACTAATTCCCTAGATGTTAGAAATACCCTAAATTTATTGCAAAAATTGTATCCATTTAGAACTTGTAAAGAGTCCCCCCTAAAAAAGAGACTCAAGCCTTGTTTAATGTATCACATTAAAAGATGCTCCGGCCCGTGTATCGATCAGATAGTTAAGGAAGATTACAAACAAGTTATCCTAAAAGTTAAATCTTTCTTAGAAGGCAAGGGCGTTGGTGCTTTGGTCGGTGAATTTAAGGCGGAAATGAAGAAAGCGGCCGAAAATCAAGATTTTGAAAGAGCATCTTTATATCGGGACCGATATTTTGCTATCGAAAAGATGTTGGAGAAGCAATTTGTGGTATCAACAAAAATAATAGACCTTGACGTTCTGGGTTATGCTAAAGAGAATAACTTGGTTGGGATTGCAATTTTAAAAATAAGAGACGGTAAGCTTGCGGGAAAGGAACACTTTAATATGGAAATTCCGTCCGCGGGGGAAAACGATGAGGACATTTTGTCAGCGTTTATATCGCAATATTATGAAGACACCAGCTTTTATCCAAAAGAAATATTGTTGCCGTTTAGTCTGCAAAAAGGAAAAGAATTAATAGAAGAATTGCTTTTTAAATTATCAAAAAAGAAAATAAATATTAAGGAACCGAAAATCGGCAGACAAAAAGAAATTATAAAGCTGGCAAATTTAAATGCCAAGGAATATTTGTCTAAAGAATTGGAAACTTTTACTTACAAATCGGCCAAGGCCGAAAAATCGTTAAAAGAATTATCGTCTATTTTAGGCGTCGAAAATATTTTCAGAATAGAGTGTTTTGACATATCCAATATTCAGGGGACTTCGGCTGTTGGTTCAATGGTGGTTTTCGAAGGCGGGGAGCCAAAAAAAGACGAATATCGAAAGTTTAAAATAAAGAAGGCCCAAACTCCAAACGATTATTTAATGATGGAAGAAGTTCTAAGAAGAAGACTGATGGCCCTAACTCTAGGCCATGAAAAATTTATAAAAACACCGGATTTAATTTTGGTTGACGGCGGCAAAGGACAGCTTTCGGTTTTAAAAAAAGTTGCCGATGAATTAAATCTTAATATAAATATGGTCGGTTTGGCTAAAAAACATGAAGATTTATATATCTATGATTTAGAAGATAATTTTTTGAAAGTAACTCTTCCCAAAAATTCTCAGGCAATGTTTTTGCTGCAAAATATTAGAGATGAGGCCCATCGGTTTGCGGTTTCTTATCATCGCTTGGTGAGATCGAAAAAAGTTGTGAGGTCAGTCTTAGATGAAATCCCAGGCATTGGTCCAAAAACCAAAAAAGCTCTACTTGACCATTTCGGAAGTTTAGATAATATAAGAAAAGCCAACTCAGAAGATATGGAAAAAATTATTGGTAAAGATAAGGCAAAAATTCTAATGGAGAATTTATGAAAAAAATTGTAGTTATTGGCGGAGGCACCGGAAATTTTGCTTTGCTTTCCGGCTTAAAAAAATACCCGATAGATATAACGGCGGTTGTGGCCATGTCGGATGATGGGGGATCTACCGGTGTTTTAAGAGATGAGTTTGGAGTATTGCCGCCGGGCGATGTAAGGCAGTGTCTAGTGGCATTATCGGAATCTTCAGATTTAATGCGTAAATTATTTAATTATCGTTTTGATCGCGGAATTTTTTTTGGTCATCCTTTCGGTAATTTGTTTATAACGGCTTTGGAGCGCGTAACCGGTAATTTTGAAAAGGCGGTGGAGGAAATAAGCGACGTTCTAAAAATAAAAGGAAAAGTATTGCCCGTTACTACTAACGATGTTCGTCTTTGCGTAAAGCTGGACGGAAAAAAGATTATTAAAGGCGAAAATAAAATAACCAACTATCCCCTATCCAGGCATAAAAAAAGAGAGTTCTACTTGGAACCGGAAGGTATTTTAAACCCCAAAGTTAAAAAAGCAATACTAAAAGCAGATCTAGTTGTTTTGTCTCCGGGAACTTTATTTGGAAGTTTAATTCCTAATTTAGTTGTTAAAGGTTTTCCGGAAGTGCTAAGTGAAATGAAGGGAAAATTTGTTTACGTGGCTAATTTGGTTAATAAACCGGGAGCAACCGATGATTGGTGTTTGGAAGATTATCTAAGGGAACTAAAAAAATATGCCGGTCGGGATTTTGATGTGGTTTTGTTTAACACCACGGAGCCAGCTAGGGAAATACGGAAGAAATATGTGGACAAGAAAGAAGCGCCGGTTAAATTAAAAAGTAAGACTTTAAATAATGTATTACAGCTTGATCTTTTAGCAGATTATCTACCGGATAACCCGGAAGCCGATCTTTTAAAAAGGTCATTAATCCGTCATGATTCTAAAAAAATTTCCGAAGCATTAATGAAGCTATTATGACCTTTTTTTGCTTTTTTGGTTATTTTATGGTAAGATATTAGCCGTATTTAGGGAGAATTATGAAAATTTTTATTAACGTTTTAATCTGGGTGTCGGGATCTTTGCTTATTATGGCAATTTTGCTTCAAAGCAAGGGTAGCGGGCTTGGTGCTGCGTTTGGCGGTACTTCAAATATCTATAAAGTTAAAAGAGGAGCCGAAAAGTTTCTTTTTTATCTTACTATAGTAATGGCAATTGTTTTTTGCGGGTCATTATTTTCGTTAATTTTTATATAATACGTGTTTATAAATATTAATCAAACGAAAAATTTTGGTGAAGTAAAAAAACGTTTTTTGGGCATTTACGATAAATTTCCCCATTTGCTTCATGTTAGGCGTTTTGTTTTTTCTCTATTGCTGCTTTTTGTATTAGTAATCATTCTTTTTTATAAAAGCTGGGGCCGTCTTGTTAATTATTATATGATGGATATTCCTAGTTACGGCGGTACATATAGCGAAGGCTTGGTGGGCAAGGTTGACAATTTAAATCCCATGTTTGCGTCAACTAATCTCGTTAACTACGAACTGTCTTCCTTAATTTTCTCAGGGCTCTTAAAAAGAAGCGAATCCGGAGCTATGGTGCCGGATTTGGCCTATAATTATACGGTTTCCGAGGACGGTCGGGAATATTTATTTTACCTTCGACACAATGCTCGGTGGCAAAATCATGATGAATATTTAAATTCAAAAGATGTCGTTTTTACTTTTAAAGCAATCCAGCATCCGGATACCAAAAGTCCCTTAAAAGAAAACTGGAAAGGGGTAGAGATTTCAGCCGTTGATGAGTGGACGGTTAAATTTCGGCTTCCCGGACCAAATTTTGCGTTTACAGAAATGGTGACTTTGGGTATTGTTCCCGAGCAAGCCTTTTCCGGCACGCCGTACAAAAATTTGTCTGTCTCTAAGTTCAATCTAGAGCCGTATGGTACCGGCCCTTTTGAGTTTTCCAACTTGCAGGAAAAAACTGAATATCAGGAAGTAAGCTTAATTGGTTCAAACGATTATTCCCCGCATCCTCCATATTTAGATATGAATTTTAAAATCTATTCCGAAAGAGGCGATTTGATGGAAGCATATTTAAAAAAAGATATTTCAGCGTTTGCGGGTATGTCATTGGAAGAATATGAGGCTTCTAAAAAGTTTAAGAAAATGCAGTATATCGAGATGCGCCTTCCCAGATATGTGGGATTATTTTTTAATGTTAAAAATGATAAATTTACGGATTCTTCCGTGCGTCAAGCTATAGCCAAAGCCATAAATAGAATTGATTTGCTGGATCAAAGTAAAATTGCCGGAACCACGGTTTCCTATCCGATTTTATCCGGCCAAATTGGATACTTAAAAGACTTGCCAAAAAATGATTTTAATTTGGAAGAAGCAAAGAAAATATTGGATGACAAAGGCTGGAAATTAGAAGGTGACTACCGGAAAAAAGACGGCAAAGTTTTGGAGTTTGAACTTTTAACTAATAATTCGGAGGAATTTAAAAGAGTTTCAAGCGGTATAAAGGATCAATTAGCAAAAGTAGGTGTTAAAGTTTTTGTCAAACAGGTTGATGTTGCCAGCATGCAGAATGATTATATAAAGCCCAGAAAATATCAGTCGATTCTAATTGGTGAATCTATTGGTTCCGATCCGGATTTGTATAGCTATTGGCATTCTACTCAAGTGGCGGATCCGGGAGTGAATTTGTCCGTATTTTCTAACGAAAAATTAGATAAAGCCTTAGAGACTGCAAGACAAACGAAAGACCTCAATTTAAAAAAAGAAAAACTGATTTCGGCTCAGAAAATTATTATGACTGAAACCCCGGCCGTTTTTCTTTATAGTCCCAGTTTTATTTTTGGGGTTAATAAAAATTTCAAAGGAATAAAACATGTGAAAATGGTTGATCCCGCGTCAAGGTACATTGGCATTGAAGATTGGTATTTGAAAACAAGAAAACAATTAAAGATTCAGTAATTACCATCTATTCCCCTCCCCCTCGATGGGGGAGGGCAGGGTGAAGAGTTAAAGAATAAATTTGTTAGAGTGATTGCCGATGTGGTGGAATTGGTAGACACGCAGTGTTCAGAGCGCTGTGTCTTAATAGACGTGAGAGTTCGAGTCTCTCCATCGGCACCAGAAATAAATCAAAGTTCAAAAATCAAAATGCAAAGTTACAGGTCAAAATTCAAAATTTCTTAAGAAAATTATGTAGTATTCCAATCCCTGGGGTTGGAATTGATTTTAACTATCTGAATATCAATATTCCTAAAAAATAAGAACAGAAATTCATTGCTATGGATAAAATAAATAGTTTTTTTGGATTTTGCTGTAATGTGTATTTTAGCAATAGCCATTCAACGTAAACAACTGCTATTTCTAAAAACAAAATTACTAATGTATCTATTTTTATTATCTCGTAATGATTATTTAATAATAAAAAATAATTTAGTAATGGGTTGGTGATAATGTTAATCAAAATTATTGTTGCTATTTCCAATTTCTTTCTATAGCCAAAAATTATAGCAATACAAACCTCTATTAAAAAAGTAAATAAAAGCGCGGAAAT